>NZ_CP022521.1:4529166-4831111 GCF_002234535.1 Actinoalloteichus hoggarensis | reverse complement strand
CGGTGATGATGCTCGCGCTGTTCGTCGGCATGCGGGTGCTGACCGATCGGGCCATCGACGCCGCCGAGCGGGCCGTCGTGTCGGGGTGACCGGCGCTGCCGTGACGCCCGGCGCGGGACGGACGCGGTCGGGGACGACTCGGTTTGGCGACGACGCGGTTCGGTGACGACGCGGGGAGCCCGCGAGCCCGGCCCGTGAACGGCGCCCGGCGCCGCCGCGGACCAGACTCGCGGACCCGGCTCAGCCGCCGAACGCCCCGGCGTTCTCCCGCACCCACTGGGCGAAGGTCCGCGCCCGACGACCGGTGACCTGCTCGACGGTCGGCAGGACGGTGCGACCCACCTCAGGCGTCTCGGTGCGCATGGCCAGGAAGAACTCGACGTCGGCGTCCGAACAGCCGTTCGCCCGCCACGCGGCGACGACCTCCTCCTGGCTCAGCTCGACGTAACGCACGTCGCGCCCGAGGACCTCGCCGATGACGCGCACCTTGTCCGGCGGCGTCAGCACCTCGGGTCCGGTCAGCCAGTACTCCTGCCCGGAGTGCGCGTCGTCGTCGCCGCCCAGCACGGTCGCGGCGACGGCGGCGATGTCGGCCTCGTGGATCATCGCGCTCCGCGACTCGGCGAAGCCCTCCCGGACGACGCCCTCCTGCCGCACCGACTCGGCCCATTCCAGCGCGTTGGACATGAACTCGACCGGCGACAGGTAGGTCCAGGCGAGTCCGCTCGCCTCGACCGCCTCCTCGAACGGACCCTTCGTGAGGTCGCCGCGAAGCACGGTCACCCGGCGGACGCCCGCCCGCGTCGCGAGGGCGGTGATCTCCGGGCCGGTGGTGAGCGGCGAGAAGTCCGCGCCGTCGAAGCCGATCAGATGCGCGGCGTCGACGCCGTCGAAGGCGGCGGCGAGCCCGGCCGGGTCGGCGAGGTTGCCCGCCACCGCCTCGGCGCCCGCGGGCAGATCCGCCTTCCGCGGATCACGGGTCAGGGCGCGGACGTGATGGCCCGCGGCCACGAGCTGCTCGACGAGGGGACGACCGACGTTGCCGGTGGCGCCCGCGACGAGAACGGTTCGGGAAGCTGTCTCGATCATGGCGCGGACGGTAGAGGCCTTCGCGGCCGGATTCCGTCCTCGATCGTTGCCAGACTGGGCCGCATGGTGGAGACCTCGGCTCGGTTACTGCGGCTGCTCGGCCTGCTTCAGACACATCGGGACTTCTCCGGCGCCGACCTCGCGGAGCGACTCGGCGTGAGCCCCAGGACCGTGCGGCGCGACGTCGACAAGCTGCGGGGCCTGGGCTATCCCGTCAACGCCGTCGGCGGAGTCGGCGGCGGATACCAACTGGCCGTCGGTGCCACGCTGCCGCCGCTGCTCCTCGACGACGACGAGGCGATGGCGATCGCGGTGGGGCTGCGCATGGCCACCCTCGGCGCGGTCACCGGGATCGCCGAGACCTCGCTTCGGGCGCTGACCAAGCTCGACCGGATGCTGCCGTCCCGGCTGCGACACCAGGTCCGCGCCCTCGGCACCGCGCTGCTCACGATGCCGCCGCTCGGACCCGCCGTCGACCCCTCGATGCTCACCGCCGTCGCCGCGGCGGTGCGGGACCACGAGCGGGTCCGCTTCGACTACGTCTCGCACCGAGGGACGACCAGCCCGCGTGACGTGGAGCCCTACCGGCTGGTGCACAACGGGCAGCGCTGGTACCTCTTCGCCTGGGACACCCGGCGAGCCGACTGGCGGACCTTTCGCGTCGACCGGGCCGCGCTGCGCACGCCGACCGGCCCGCGGTTCGTGCCGCGAGCCCTGCCGCCCGGCGACCTCGCCGACCACGTCGCGCTGGGAACCACCACCAGCATCCGCCGCTATCAGGCGGTGCTCACGATGCACGGCTCCGCCGAGGACGTGGCCGACGAGGTGCCGCCCGCGCTCGGCCTGGTCGAGCCGATCGACGAGCGGACCTGCACGCTGCGCATCGGCTCGGACAGCCTCGATCAGCTCGCGGTGTGGGTGGCCGCCTTCGGTTTCGAGTTCGAGATCCGCGAGCCGCCGGAGCTTCTCGAACACCTTCGCGTGTTGACCGGTCGGTTGCACCGCGCGGCGCGATCCTCGGAATGAGTCGGCGACGGCGCACCCAGTGGGCGCCCCACCGTCGGCCTGGAGAACCAGGACTCCGGATACGCCGCGCCGACCACCAGTACCCACGGCGCCAGACTGCCCGCGTCCGCACCGGTCTGTCCGCCGCCGGGCACGACGTCGAGTTCCGCAGTCCACGACGAGCCCCGGGAGTGCGCCTCTTCCCGCAGGCGCGCACGGCGTCGTCGAGGGCACGGGCCGAGCTGGTGGGCCGCCGCGGACTTCGTGGCCACGAGCCCGGCCGCGGAGACTCCGGTCACGAGGACCCCGACCACGAGGACCCCGACCACGAGGACCCCGAGCATACCGACGATCCGCGACAGGGCGCGAAGCGGAGCGGCGTCACCCGGCACGGCCGACGGCCCTGGGCGACGATGGCCCGATGGCGCAGGACAGCGTGGGCGGCCGAGCCGAACCGCTTCCCGCCGTTCGGCCGATGCTCGCCACGGGCGGGCAGCCGCTGCCCGCGGGGCGGGGCTGGGCGTGGGAGTTCAAGTTCGACGGAATTCGGGCCGTCGCCGCGGGCGATCGGAACGGCATCCGGCTGACCAGCCGTAACGGCAACGACATCACGGCGACCTACCCGGAGCTGACCGTACTCGGCGAGGCCCTCGGCTCCCACCGTGCCGTGCTCGACGGCGAGATCGTCGCCCTGGACGCCGACGGCAGGCCCTCGTTCCCGCTGCTGCAACGTCGGATGCACGTCCGACGACCGACGGCCCGGCTGACCGGTGAGATCCCGGTCGCCTGCTACGTGTTCGACCTGCTCCACCTCGACGGCGTCTCCCTGCTCGCCGAGCCTTACCACCGTCGACGGGAGCTGCTCGACGAGCTGCGACTGGAGGGTCGGACCGCGCGAGTCCGGGTGCCGCCGAGTCGTCAGGACGTCGACCCGAGGCTGTTGCTCGACGTCGCACGAGACAACGGGCTGGAGGGCGTGATCGGCAAACGCCTCGACTCCGGCTATCGGCCGGGGTATCGCAGCCGGGACTGGCTGAAGTTCCCACTGATCAACACCTATGAAGTGGTGATCTGCGGGTGGCAGCCGGGCTCCGGGCGGCGAGCCGGGCGGATCGGCTCGCTGATCCTGGGCGCGCACGACCCCGCAGGCGGGCTGCGCTATGTGGGGCACGTCGGAACCGGGTTCACCGAGCGGATGCTGACCGAGCTGCTCGGGCTGCTCCAGCCGATCGAACGCTCGACGAGCCCCTTCGTCGGGCCGGTGCCGAAGGAGTACTCCCGCGACGCGCACTGGGTGGAGCCCCGGCTCGTCGGGGAGGTCGTCTATCGGACGTGGAGCCCCGACCGCAGGCTGCGGCACTCCGCCTGGCGGGGCCTGCGCCCCGACCGGGACGCCCACGAGATCAGCCTTCCCACGGAGTAGCCCGGGCCGTCGGCCGATCCGGGAGCGCGTTCGCCCGAGTGCCCGCCAGGCGAGGATCGCGCGCTCGGCCAGGATCGCGTGCTCGGAGCAGCCGCCGGGTTCCCGCGGCAGGCCGCAGGCCGTCGGGCCATCACGGCGAGGAGCGCTGCCGGCCGCCACATCTCGGGCAGGCGATCCGCCTGGGGGCGACCTCAGCTCACCAGCAGATCGCCGCAGAACGACCGGATCGCCCGATGGACGACGGTCGGCTTCTCCCAGGGCAGGAAATGCCCGGCCCCCGACACCCAGAACGGGCCGACGACCTCGGGGAAGGCGATCGCGCTTCTCTCCTCGATGTGCTCGCCCAGGGTCACCTGGTCACGCCCGATCAGCATCAGCGTCGGCTGCCGCACCGGGCGGTCGATGAGCTCGGGGCTCGACAGCGGCCTGGTGCCCATCACGACCTCGTAGTCGGCGAAGGAGGCCCGCAGCCGGTCCGCGTCGGCGTAGGGCTCGGTGAGCAGCGCCAGGTCCGCCTCGTCGAAGGCGTCCGGCGGACACCACATCCGGTGACCGAAGAACTCGGCGATGTACCGCTGCCTGCGCTCCGGGGTGTTCAGCTCGGCCACCAGTTCGTCGGCGTGCCTGCCCTGTCGTCGCTGATAGTCGTAGACGGCGGGCTTGGGTCGCCCCGGCGGGATGCCCGCGGCCGCGAAGGCGTCCGGCAGGTCCGGCATCGAGTCGTCCAGGATCACCAGTCGATCGACCCGATCGGGGTGGCGGTTCGCCAGGTCGATCGCGACCATCGCGCCGAGGTCGTGTCCCGCCACGACGACGCGGTCCCAGCCGAGGGCGTCGAACAGACCGACCAGATCGGAGTCGAACGCCGCGAAGTCGTAGAAGGCGTCGGGGGCGAAGTCGGAATCCCCGTAGCCGCGCAGATCCGGCGCGACGACGTCGAAGCCCGCCTCGGCGAGCGGGCCGAGCGTATGCGACCAGATCAGGCTGGTGCACGGGAAGCCGTGGAGCAGCAGGAGCGGGACCCCGTCCGTGCGGGGGCGTCGGATCGCCAGCCGATGTCCTTGGCGGACCGTGACCAGGGTGGGAGCGACAGGCATGGCTCATCCTCACACGGGCGACGCCGGTTCCTTCGGGCGCACAAGCCGGCGCGGCGACGTCGTCGATCGGCGAGTGGGGCGTGCGAGACGACGGCGTGCCCGCCCTCGTCCACGACGGCGATGGTGTCTGCTGTGACGGCGCCTGCCTGCGGTGATCGGTCCGATGCCGACCGGACCGGCGCTGACTGGACCGGCGCTGACCGATCCGACACTGATCGGTCCGGCCGTGACGCCGTCGTCCGGCGATGGGCGGCACCCGCGCGCCGTCGCACGGATGCCGCCCATCAGACCGATCGGCGAGGCTCGCGGGCCGTCACGCCGCCGAGCCTTCGGCCGTCAGACGCCGAAGGCCGCCGGATACCGGACGACACCCGTCGGGGTGGGCCTGGCGGCGTCGAGGGACAGGGCGAGGAAGGCGTCGTCCGGTGCCTCGAACGGTGCCGTGACGCCGAAGCCCGAGGCGGGCGCGAAGCCGAACCTCGGGTAGTAGGCGGCGTGGCCCAGGACGATGACCAGGTTCTCGCCCAGCAGGCGAGCGGCGTCGAGTCCGGCACGGACGGCGGCGGAGCCGGCGCCCCTGCCCTGCTGGTCGGGCCGCACCGCGCACGGGGCCAGCGCGAGTGCCGGTGCGTCGCCGACGTGGCAGCGGGTGAACAGGGTGTGTCCGACGACCTCGCCGTCCTCGTTCTCCACCACGATCGACAGGCCGTCGATCCAGGCCCGAGGGTCGGCGCGCAGCGCGTCGACCAGGTCGGCCTCCTCCTCGGTCGGGAAGGCCGCGGCGTTGACGGCGTGCACGGCCGCGAGGTCGGCGGCGGTCTCGGGCCTGGTCTTCCACATGGGCTGCTCGTCCTTCGTCGTCGGGCGCAGGACGTGTCCCGCGTAGTCGTAGTCGCCGCCATGGCGGCCCCGCGGCTCGATCTCGGCGGACGCCTCGGTCACCCCCGGTCGGGTGCTGTCCAGGGCGGTCAGCCGACCGAGGAGCGGCTGGTAGTACTCGTCCCGCCGGTCCGATCCCGGGAGCCGGTGGCGCGCCTCGACGGCGTAGCCCGCCGCCGCGGCGATCCCGTCATCGGCGGACCGACTCCGGAGCGGATACCGCTGCGCCCAGAAGTCGATCGTGGCCGGTGCGGGAGTCGGGCCGGTGAACTCGATCTCGGTGACGACGAGCGCGCCCGCTTCGGTGCGCCGCCGTCGCCGTCCGGTGAGCGCGGCGGCGAGGCCGATGTCGTAGACGGCCCCCCCACACCAGAGCAGGTCGAACGAGGCGTCCGGGAACGCCGAGCGCGTCCATCGAGCACCGCAGGACGCCGACCTGGTCGGCCAGGCCCGCGCGGTCGGCCGAGTCACGGAGCTGGTCGAGGTAGGGCTGGTGCAGGTCGATCCCGTCACCTGACCGCCGGTCGCGGCGGCAGGCACGAGGACGGAGCGGCCCGGCCCGCATCCCCGTTCGAGGATGCGGGGCCGCGGCGGCAGGGCGCCCGCCGACGCGATCGGCCGCGCGGTCGTGCCGTCCGAGCCGGCCCGCTGGCGGGGGAGATCGTGGTGGAGACGCAGCAGGGCGGCGTGGACGTCGCCCTGATCGGTGCCGTCGCCGGGCGGCGACGGGAGGATGTCGAATCCCATGTCGAGCCTTCGGAGTCGTGGACTCCGCGCTGCGAGCAGCGTGGCCGCCGGGCCACTCGAGGACGTCGAGTGGAAACGGTCAGGCCGGAGTCCGAACGATGCGGGTCTGGGCACGGCTGCCAGCGGCAGCGGCCTGCGCGGCAGACATCGACTCACGTCCTTCGGCGATCGACGGGCGGCGGGACATCGGCTCCGCCCGCGGCGAGGTTAGCACCACGCGAGGCGGGGACGGCAGCGATATTCGGCGACTCGTCGACGTCGACCGTGTCCGCCCCGTCCGATCGATCGCTCGGCCGCTCCCGCGCGTGCGCGGCACCCGAGTGCGCCGTCATCCGACCCGCCGTCCACGCGCCCGTCACCCACGCGCCCGTCACCCACAGGCGCCGCATCGTCCTCTCGTGACCCGTCGGTCCACGTCGTCGGGCCGCCGTCGCGGCGCGGGGCCATGCTGGCAGGTCAGGCGGCGCCGTACCGGTTCCCGGGCGGAGAAGGACGTCGAGCGCTCGGCCTCGTGCGCCGGCCGGTCCGCGGAGTCGTGTCGGCGACACCCCGGAGTCGGAGTCGGACGTCGTGCGGTCCGCCGCCGTTCGGATGGCAGGGCCGATGCTCCGACGGCCGACGTGGACGGGCCGGGAGCGACCCGGCGAGCGAGGGGAGGTGCGGCTCGATGGCGGAGTCTCCGGCGATGACGGGCGCGGCCTCCTCCGCACCCGTCCCGAAGGCACGGTGGACGCGGGTCGGTCTCCTGCTGTTCCTCATCTACCTGATCTGTTATGCCGATCGCTCGAACATCAGCGTCGCCGTGCCCGACATGGTGGAGCAGCTTCGTCTCTCCTCGACGGTCGCGGGCGTGCTGTTGTCGGCGTTCTTCTGGGGCTACGTCATCACGCAGATCCCCGGCGGCTGGGCGGCGAACCGGTTCAGCCCGAAGAAGGTCATCGTCGGCTCGCTGGTCGTGGTAGGCATCACGGCCTGCGCGACCGGCCTGACCAGCGACTACACCAGCCTGCTCGCCATCCGCTTCACCATGGGCCTGGCCGAGGGAACGGTGTTCCCGTCCTTCGCGGTGATGTTCCTGCGCTGGTTCCCCAGCATCGAGCGCGGCCGGGCCGTGAGCTTCACCCAGTACGCGCTGCCGGTCTCCTCGGCTCTGATGGCGCCGTTGGCGGGCTGGATGATCCACGTCTGGGACTACCGCACGATGTTCGTCCTCCAGGGACTGCCCGCGTTCTTCCTGGCACTGGCCTTCTGGGTGCTCGTCGCCGACGACCCGGCCGACGACCGCAGGCTCGACCCGCGAGAACGCGAGCTGATCCTGCGCGAGCGCGACGAGGAGACCACCTCCGAGAGCACCTTCCTGACGAGTCTGCGCAGGCCGGTGCTGTGGGCGCTGTGCCTCACCTACTTCCTGTGGATCACCGGGATGTACGCCTTCGGGCTCTGGCTTCCCTCGGTGATCTCGCAGTTCTCCGCCGCGGGCATCGACGCGGTCGGCTGGCTCACCGCTCTGCCCTACGCGGTCGCCGCCCTCGCGCTGTACCTGCTCTCCCGCGCCTCCGACAGGTCCAGCCACTCGCGGGGCTGGTTCGTGGCCGGTGCGATGACCATCGGCGGGGTGGCCCTGCTCGTCCAGTACGTCGTCGGGGACACGGTGTGGACGAACATGGCACTGCTGATCCTCACCGCGGTCGGGATCTACGGCGCGCTCGGCGCCTGGTGGACCTGGGCGCTCAGCAAGGTGCCGCGCAACCAGGCCGGCGCCTCGATCGGGCTGATCAACCTGTGCGGGAACTTCGGCGGCATCGTCGGACCGATCCTCGTCGGCGCGGTGTCCGCCCCCGACGAGGGCCCCGGCGGCGGCTTCTACGTCCTCGGTTTCGTGCTGCTTGCCGCGGCGGTGCTGGCCGCGGTGATCGCGGTGCGCAGCGACGGCCCCGCGGCGAGGGCACGGCTGGTCGGCGCGGCGGAACACCCGACGAGCCCACGATGACGGTGACGTGCCGAGTGGAGACCGGAGCCGCAGGAGGTGTGATGCCCACGATCGAGGTGCCAGGAGCCACCCTGTTCTATCGAGACGACTCGCAGGCGGACGGCCCCGTTCCGGAGCGCACGGCCGTCCTTCTGCACTCGCTGTTCTTCGACGGTTCGATGTTCGACCCGCTCCGCACGGCGCTCGGCACGAACACCCGCTTCCTGTGCCCGGATCTCCGAGGACAGGGGCGGAGCCGACCGACCCTGCTGCCGCCGGAGATGGACCGACTCTGCTCCGACACGGTCGCACTGATCGAGGCCGTCGGCGGCGGACGGGTCGACCTCGTCGGCAGCTCCCTGGGCGGCTATGTCGCCCTGCGGATCGCCGCGCGGCGGCCCGACCTCGTCGAGACCTGCGCCCTGCTGGGCTGCACCGCCGAGGCGGAACGACGGCCCGAGGTCTTCGCCGCGCTGGAACGGCGGCTCCGTGACCACGGTGCCGCGTCGAGCGTGGCCGAGCTGACCTACACCATGTTCGGCGACGAGTTCCTCGCCGATCCGGCGAGGGCGGCGGCACGTGGTCACTGGGAGCATCGCTTCGCCGGTCTCGACTCCACCGTCGCCGATGCCCTGCGCGAGGTCTCCCGGCGGCCCGGGGTCGTCGGCGAGCTCGCCCGGATCCGGGTTCCGCTGTTGCTGCTCGCGGGCGGGCAGGACCATGCCAAACGCCCTTCCGACCTGCGGGCGGTGGCCGACCGCGTCCCCGGGAGCAGACTCGTCGTGCTGCCCGGCGCGGGCCACACCCCTGTGGTGGAGGAGCCCGCCACCGTCGCAGCCGAACTGGATCGCTGGTGGCGGCGGCCCGTCCGTCCCACAGCGGACGACGGCAGGCGCGACGCCGAGTCGGCAGAGAGCGAGACGGCGTCGACGGCCGCGCCGCCGCGGCGCGATTCCCGCCCGCAGGATCTCCTACCGCCGGATCTCGCGGCGCCGCCGATTCGCGGGAGCGAGGCGAGGTCCGTCGTGTCCGCGGCCCGCGATCAGGCCACCACGCCGACACCGCCCGGGCCCGAGCAGCCGCCGGGCGTCGCCCCGGTCTCCCCGGCCGACCGTGCCCTGGTCGGGAATCGGTGCACCGACTGCGGCCGTCGGTTCTTCCCGGGCCGACGCCTCTGCTTCGGCTGTGGCGGCCTGGCCCTGGAGGAGGTGCTCCTGCCGCGCGAGGGAACGCTGTACTCCTACACCCGCGTGCACGTCTCCTCCGCGCCGCCGCCCTACACCCTCGGCTACGTCGACCTGGCCGAGGACGTCCGGGTGCTCGCCCGCATCGAGGGTCCTCCCGACCGCCTGCGCAGCGAGCTGCCCGTACGCCTGTGTGTCACGGAGGACGGCGACTGGTCGTTCGCTCCCATCGAGAGCGGGGGAGACGAGCATGCGTGACGACGTCGTCATCGGCGCCGGGGTGAGCCCGACGGAAGGGCACCGCGGGTCAGGCCGCCCGGACTCGTTCGGACCCCTCGTGCCGACGCGTGGAGGCCGGCCGGGCCGTGCCGCGGCGAGGCCGGCGCCGTCCACTAGACCCGCCGGGAGGCGGATCGTCCCCGACGCCGACCCCGCGGGCAGCCCCCTCGCCCACGCCGACGACGCCTGTCCGGGCGGGCCGGGCGTCCGCCGCGAGACTCCTCACGCCGTCGCCGACGGACACCACGAGACCGACCGGGTGGTCGGCGGACTCACCCGGTGCGGCGACGGCACGTTCCAGCGAGTGATCGAGGATCGGGACGTCCGGCGAGGGCGGTCCCGCGGGCGTCGGCGGAGTCGCACAGGTTGTGGAAGTCTGCTGGCAGGTGGCAGGCACCGCGGGCACCCGCACGGTCGACGGGGCGCGACCCGGCGTCACTCACGTGGCCGGGGCGCCTCCGGTCTCGACCACGGCGCGTGCACCGTGCACACCGTCGAGCGGGTGGGGTGAGTCGATGACGAGCACATCGAACAGGCAGGCCGGGACCGCGGAGAGCGTGGGCACGGCGGTCCGCACCGTCCGCGTCCTGGCGGCCCTGGCCGACGCGGACGGCCGAATCGGCGTCGGCGCGCTGGCCGAGAGACTGGAGCTGGCCACCTCGACGGTGCATCGGATACTCCAGCTGCTCAAACAGGAGGGCTTCGTCGCCGAGGAGGACGACACCCGGCAGTATCACGTGGGCCCGGAGTTCTACCGCGTCGCCGCCAGAGTGGTCGCCTCGCTCGACGTGGTCGAACTGGCGCGGCCCCACGTCCAGGATCTCGCCGACCAGTTCGACGAGAGCGTGCTGTTCGCGCTCTATCACGAAGAATCCAGGTCGCTGTCCTTCGCGGTGCGCGCCGACGGCACGAAGGCCCTGCAGTACCGCATCGACTTGAACCGGCCGTTGTCACTGGTCTGGGGGGCGTCCGGCAAGGCCATCCTGGCGTGGCTGCCCGAGCTGGAGATCCTGGAGATCCTTCGTCAGGAGAAGCCGTCCCCGGCGACCGGCGAGGAACTGCCGTCCCGCGGCGAGCTGTTCGCCGAACTGGAGCGGGTGCGCAGCACCGGCTACGCGGTCACCGGCGGCGAGAAGCTGCCCGAGGCGCGCGGCATCGCCGCACCGGTCTTCGGGCCCGCCGGCGTCGTCGGCTGCCTGTGCCTGACGTCGCCGAAGGACCGCACCCCCAATCGCAGCATTCCCGCGATCGGCGTCGCCGTGCAGGCCAAGGCCGCCGCGTTGTCCAGGGAACTCGGCACCAGGCCGCGTCCCGAGTGATCGAGGGGCGGCCGGACATGGACTCGCGACCATCCGGGACCGGTAGGGACGTCACCGGCGATCGGGCACCGCCGCATGGGAGCACGCTGATCGACTCCGCCGCGTGCCCGTGCGGCCCGCACCGTACGCGCGCCGCGACCGACCCGGACGTCGGGCTCGCCGGGCTCGTCGGGCTCGCCACGAGCGGATCACCGACGGGTGATTCCTGCCGAGCGATCCCGCCGTGCCTCGTCGACCAACGACCACCCGCCGCCTCGGGAACGACCGCGACGAGAAGCGCGTGGCCGTGGAACTCCCGAGACACGGCGTGCGGCACCCGGACCGCCGCATCGCCGCGGCCGACGCTGGTCACCGCCGATATCGAGCGGATGCGGTGTGGACTCTGCACGGTGCTGGGTGTGGACGAGCTGATCGGCGACGAACGCCCCCTCGGCGGCGGGGCGCGCCTCCGCCACCGTGCGGAACGGCGGGCCGCCTCGCCGAGGGAGTCCGCCCGCGACCGAGCACGGACCCGGGTGGCGCGACTCGTCCAGCACGGCGCTTCCGCCGCGCTGAGCGAGACCGTGGCCGAGTCCGTGGCGTCGCCACGCGGGCCCGCGACACGATCGTGGAATCGAACCCCGAGACGGGAGAGCAGGTGCCGGTGGTGGTGAACAGCGCAGCGCGATTCGTCGACGGTGGACCGATCCCGCCGCACCCTCCGCGTCGGCCGAGGCGGGACGGCCCCGGCGTGCTGTCGGGCCCGCTCGGGCCCGGTCAGGCCGAGTTCGGCGGGCTTCGCGTGGACGACGCGCTCGTCGCCAGGGAGGAGAACCGATGACCGTGCCCCCGTCACAGCCCCCGCCCGCACCGACCCGCCGCACCGTGCGGCGCGGCTCGGTCGACATCGCGTTCTGGACCAGCGGCCCCGCCGAGGCCCCGCCGATCCTGCTCCTGCATCCGGTCGGGCTCGACCATCACGCCTTCGACGAGGTGGCGGAACGGGTGGTCGACCGCTTCCGACTGGTGATCCCCGATTTGCGCGGACACGGCGAGACCCGCGCCGACGCCGCCGAGATGGGTCTGCCCGCGATGGCCAGAGACGTCTTGGCCGTCCTGGACGCCTTCGCCTCGGCCGACGCCTACGGCCCCGACCGGCCCGTGCATCTGGTGGGGCATTCGATGGGCGGCGTCGTCGCGGCGCTGATCGCCGCGAGCGCCCCGCGCCGCTTCGCCTCTCTCCACCTGGTCGCCACACCTGCCGAAGGCGGCCCGGTGTTCCGCGAGCGTGGTCAGGCCGCGCTGCGGTCCGGGATGACCGGGGTCGTCGACTCGACGTTGCGTCGCTGGTTCACCCAGGAGAGCCTCACGGCGGGCGTTCCGGGCGTCGACTACGCCCGAGAGCGGGTCCTGGCCATGGCACCGGATGTCTGGGCGGCGGCGTGGAACTCGCTGGCCGGCTTTCCCGGCTTCGGCGAGATCGGCCCGCGTCTGCCGCGCACTTACTGCGTCTCCGCCGGTCAGGACGTCTCCACGCCGCCGTCGGTACTCGCGCAGATCGCGGACGCCGTTCCCACCAGCGTCGCCCGCCACGTCGTCCCCGGCGCCGGGCATCTGCTCACGCTGGAGCGGCCCGCCGCCGTGGCGAGCCTGCTGGCCGACGACTGGGAGCTCTCCGGACAGCCCGCCGGCGGGATGGGAGAACTCGCATGACCGACTTCGCGGACCGCGTCGTGGTCGTCACGGGCGGGAACGCGGGCATCGGACGGGCGGTCGCCGAGGTCCTGCGTGACCGAGGGGCCGCCGTCCACATCCTCGATCGGGACGTCGAACGTCCCGCCGAGGGGGTCACGGCCTGGCGGGCCGACGTCACCGATCAGGACGAGGTGACGGCGGCGCTGACCGGGATCGGCGATCGGGAGGGCCGGGTCGACGTGCTGGTCAACAACGCCGGCGTGAGCCTCGTGGGCACCGTCGAGGACGGCGGACTCGAGGAGTGGCAGCGGCTCTACGACGTCAACGTGCTCGGCTATGTCCGCACGATCCGCGCCGCGCTGCCACTGCTGCGCCGGGGCGTCGACGCGGCGATCGTCAACGTCTCCTCGTGTACGGCGGCCTGCGGCCTGCGCCGCCGGGTCGCGTACTCCGCGACCAAGGGCGCGGTCCAGTCGATGACCAGGGCGCTGGCCGCCGATCTGATCGCCGAGCGCATCCGGGTCAACGCCGTCGAGCCGGGCACCGTGGACACCCCGTTCATGGCCGCGCTGGCCGCGTCGGCGCCCGACCCGGCGGCTCGTCGTGCCGGGTTCGAGGCGCGCCAGCCGACCGGCCGGATGGTCGAGCCGCGAGAGGTGGGGGAGGCGGTGGCCTACCTGGCGAGCCCGTGGGCGCACTCCACCGTCGGCACGGTGCTCACCGTCGACGGCGGACTGGCCGCCCTGCGCCTCACGGAGGCCTGAGATCGGCTCCGGCGCCGGATCGGGCGGCAGCCTCACCGGTGGCGGCACCGCCGCCCGGCCGCGGCACCGCGTGTCGTCCGACATGGGCGCTGCCCCGGGCAGAGACAGGAGGAGACCATGAGGTTCACGGATCGAGTGGCGGTCGTCACCGGTGGCGGACAGGGCATCGGTCGTGCCTACTGCCATGCCTTCGCCGAGCGCGGAGCGGCCGTGGTGATCGCCGACGTCAACGAGGGCACGGCCCGCGCGGTCGCCGAGGAGGTCACCGCGGCGGGCGGCCGAGCGTTGGCGGTGCCGACCGACGTCTCGGACAAGGAGAGCGTGGACGCCATGGTCCGCCGAACCGTCGCCGAGTTCGGCACCGTGGACATCCTCGTCAACAACGCCGCGGTCTTCTCCACCCTGACGATGCGTCCCTTCGAGGAGATCCCACTGGAGGAGTGGGAGCGGGTCTTCGCCGTCAACACCAGGGGCGTGCTGCTGACCACGCAGGCCGTCGCTCCGGTGATGAAGGCGAAGCGCTACGGCAAGATCGTCAACATCTCCTCCAGCGTGGTGACGACCGGTCGGGCGAACTACGCGCACTACGTCGCCTCGAAGGGCGCCGTCGAGGCCTTCAGCCGGGCGGCCGCCACCGAACTCGGCGCCTTCGACGTCAACGTGAATCTCATCCGGCCGCACGGCATCGTCACCGAGGTCCCGCGCGAGACGATCACCGACGACCAGTGGGACGGCATCATCGCCCAGCAGGCTTTGAAGCGGAAGGGCAGGCCGGTCGACGCGGTCGGAGCGGTGCTGTTCTTCGCCTCGGACGAGAGCGACTTCATCACCGGACAGTCGCTGCTGGTGGACGCCGGGCTTCGCTACGACTGACTCGATCCGCTCCCCTCGGGCACCGCGTGGCGGTGCGGTCCCGCTCGCCGCGGCGGCGACGCGAGGGGCGCCCGCAGGCGGAGTCTCCGCCCCGAGCCCGCCGACCTGCGCGGCGTCGGAAGACCGCCCGGCGCCTGCGCGCGGGCGCGGGACCCCGGTCGCCGGACAGGCCGATCACTGACCCATGACCGAGGAGCAGCCGATGACCGAGGACGTCCACGAGTACCGGATCGTGCGCCGAGGCGCCCGCGACCACCGCATCGCCGTCATCGACGGACCGAACATGTCCAACCTGGGCGCACGGGCGAAGAAGGTGTACGGCGACATCGGATCGCTCGACGACCTCAAGGCCTACGTGGCGGAGTTCGGGAGGCGGCTCGGGGTGACGGTGGAGAGCTTCTCCTCCAACTACGAGGGCGCGATCCTGGAGTACATCCACGAGTCCGCCGACCGCGTCGACGCCTACATCGTCAACCCGGCGGGTCTGACCACCGTCGGCGAGGGCATGCGGCACGCGCTGGAGGAGACGGGGCACCCGGTGGTGGAGGTGCACTTCGCCAACATCCAGGCGGGGGCGGGTCACGGACGCGGCCTCGGCGGCGGGTCCCTGACCTCCAGCTTCACCCACACCGCGACCGGGCTGACCATGGGTCTGCGCCAGTACAGCTACATCGGCGCGCTGACCGCCCTCGTCGCCGCCTTGGACGACGAGTGCTTCCTCGGTGCGCCGCGCGACGACGACTGACGCCGAGATCGTCGTCGCGCGGTGCTCTTCGCGGTGCCCGGCCGCCTCGATCCACCGTCGTCGCGGAGCCTGAGCGACACCGGGCCCGGGGCGCCGTCCGGACGACCGAGAGACACGTACTCCGATGAGAACGAGCAGGCCCGACCTCCGACCCCGCCACGAACTCCCCGCTCACGGACAGCTGACGGACGCCGCTCGAACGGGACGGCGTTCACGTCCGCCTACGCCAGGAACGCCTCGTTGCACTCGCGCTGCAACGCGACGTCGGCCCACATCGGGTGATGCGGCGCGGCGTTGGAGCAGACCACGGTCCCCACGGCACCCACTCGCGCCGACTCCGCGACGGCGCGGCGACAGAAGGCCGTGCCGATCGGCCCCTCCTCGAAGGTGCCGTGCAACGGCGTGTAACCGATCCAGCCCTCGCCGAACACCAGCGGCACGCCACGCTCGGCCGCCCAGTCCGCGGCGGCCGAGATCCACGTCGTCAGTCGCTGCTCCATCGCGAGTCGGTGCACGGCATAGCGCTCGTACAGCCAGGCGTCGAAGGCGATCGGATCGCACCAGTCGTGCAGGTACACCTCGCGGTCGCCGACGATCGTCGCATCCTGCCGCCACCGGTCTTCCTCGGGCGGCGACCAGTCGGCGAGGTCGGGCGCGTCGGGGCGCAGCAGTTCACGGCGGGCCCGCTCCTGTGGGAAGGGGCGGGTGGCATCCCGCAGCGCGAAGGCGTCCAACAGCTCGTCGAGCACTCCGTACACGTAGGGGTGGAACACGGCGACGTCGATGTCTCGGGGGATGCCGCGCAGCGAGCCCAGGGGCACCTCGGCGTAGTTCACCGTGACCGGCCGGCCCGGATGCCGTGCCCGGAAGCGGGCGATGCCGCGTTCCAGCCGTGGTCGCAGCGCCACGACGCGGTCCACGGCGCCCGCCTCCTCGGGGTGCTCGGCGTCCAGCCCGTCCGCGAGGTGGCCTGCCTGCACCTCGTTGTGCAGTTCGGTGAAGGCGATCCGGTCGTCCAGCCCGTGTTCGGCGAGGAAGTCCACCAGGTCGGCCAGCGCGTCGGCCAGCGCCTCGGCGCGGCGCTCGGGCTCGATGGCGTCGACCGCGTCGTGCCAGGCCCGGTCCGCGGCGAAGGCCGGGCTCTGCTGGTACTCCCAGCTGGAGAGGATCACGTGGCAGTCGTGCCGTCGGGCCGCCCGGAACAGGGCGAGCAGCTGCGCGCGGCCGTCGATCTCGGTGGTCTCGCGGACGTCGTACCAGCGCACCCGCTGCCCGTACTCGCCGCCGAGCGGACCGAGTCGCAGCGCGCTGGTGTCGATCCCGCTGCCGAACAGCAGCAACGGCATGGCGCAGATCCGGATGGTGTTGTACCCGCGCTCCACGGCCTGGGCGAAGGCGGCGTCGAGGTCGGCGAAGGGCTCGCCGGGTCCGGTGCGGGTGTACCAGCTGAAGTCCCACAACGAGATGGTCAGCCGGGGCGGAAGGTGCGCGGGCAGCGGCGTCGGCACGGTCGGGGTCTCCTTCGGGGTGGCGCGGGACGGCGTGTCGGTGCGACGGACGGGGATTCAGCTCTTGACGGCGCCCGCGGCCAGCCCCTCCAACAGTTGGCGGCGCAGCAGGAAGAACACCAGCAGGCTCGGCACGGCGGCGAGCACCGACCCCGCGAGCACGAGGTCGTACTGTCGGCCTGTCGCGCCGAAGAGCGCCTGGATGCCCAGCGGCAGCGTGTAGTCGCCCGGCTCGCTGATCACGATCAGCGGCCAGATGAGGCTGTTGTAGCTGTTGAGGAACGACCACACGCCGAGGGCTCCGAGCGCGGGCCGCAGCAGCGGGAGCACCACCCGGCGGAACAGCCCGAACTCGGTGCAGCCGTCCATGCGGGCCGCGTCGAGCAGCGCGTCGGGGACGGCCTGTTCGGCGAACTGGCGCATCATGAAGATGCCGAAGGCGGGCGCGATCCAGGGCACGACGAGGGCGAAGTACGGCTCGGTCAGCCGAGCCTTGGCGATCATGATGAACAGCGGCACCACGATGACCGCGAACGGCACGGCCAGCGAGCTGAACATGATGTTGAACAGGATCGTCTTGCCGCGAAAGCGGTACTTCGCGAACGCGAATCCCGCCAGGGAGCAGAGACCGACGGCCAGCACCGTGGACAGCAGCGCCACGACCGTGCTGGTGACGAACCAGCTCCAGAACGGCTGCTCGGCGAGCAGCGTCCGATAATTGTCCAGCACGGCGGGAGCGGGCAGCGGCTGCGGCGGATAGCTGAAGATGTCCGAGCGACTCTTGAACGACGAGGACAGCGCCCACAACAGCGGCAGCGCGAAGACCAGCAGCAGGCTGATCAGGAACCCGTAGAGCAGCAGCCGCCCGCCGGTGACCCGGCGAGGACGGTCGGTGACGGCGGTCATCGGACGTCCCTTCCCACCCCGAACACGCGGTTGGCCAGCAGCCCCAGCGTGAAGACGACGGCGAAGAGCAGGACGCCGGCCGCGGCGGCGTACCCGAGCTCTTGGCGCTGGAAGCCCGCGCGATAGATGAACATCGCGACCGACAGCGTCGACTCGCCGGGACCGCCCTGGGTGAGCAGGAACGGCTCGTCGAAGATCTGTGCGGTGTTCACCAGGACGGTGACGGCGATGAACGCGGTCACCGGTCGCAGCGCGGGCAGGGTGACGTCGATGAATCGGCGCACCGGTCCGGCGCCGTCGATGGCGGCCGCCTCGTACAGCTCCTTCGGCACGTTCTGTAATCCGGCCAGGAAGAAGATGGTCAGATAGCCGGTCCACCGCCACAGCACCAGCACGGTGACGCTGACCTTCGCCCACAGTGGATCGCCGAGCCAGTCGATCCCGCCGAAGCCGAACACCGCGCGCAGCAGTCCGTTGACGATGCCGAACTCGCGCTCGAAGAACAGCCCGAACACCAGCGTGATGACGATCGGGGAGATCACCACCGGCATGAAGTAGGCGAGCCGGAACATGTCTCGGCCCCGCAGACCCCGCGCGTTGAGCGCCTGGGCGATCAACAAAGCGGCGGGCACCACGACGCACATCGTGAACAGCACGTACACGGCGGTGTTGCCCACCGCGATCCAGAAGCCGCGGTCGCCGAGGAGGTCCTGATAGTTGCGCAGGCCGACCCACTCCGGAGTGCCGAGGCCGGCCCACTCCGTGCCGCTCAGATACAGGCCCACCAGGATCGGGACCACGAAGAACAGCCCGTAGAGCAGGAAGAACGGCGAGACGAACACGTACGGCGCCAGCCGCACCTGGTGGCGCGACCACCAGCCCGCGGGCTTCTCGAGTTCGGCACCCCGGGATTCCGAGTCGTGCCGACGCCTGCTGGTCGGGTTCGTCCTGGTCGAGTTCGTCCTCATCGGGTTCGTCATCGCCTGACCTGCTCTCGGTAGGCGGCCATGGCCGCCTCGATGGCGGCGGCGGGCGAGCTGCGCCCGCGCACCGCGTCCAGCACCGGGCCGCCGAGGGCGTCGGTGAGGACCTGCATGGCCGGTGCCTGGTGGAACAGCGGCAGGTCCTCGGCCGCCGGGGCGTAGACGTCGAAGACCCGCTGACCGCCGAGATACTCGTCGCGGACGTCGACCAGCTCGGGGTCGCGATAGAGCGACCGCAGCGTCGGCAGGAAGCCGCCGGAGTGGTAGCGCAGGAGCTGTCCCTCTCGGGTGAGGAAGACGCGGCTCAGCAGGTCCAGCGCGGCTCCGCTGCCCGCCTTGTCCTTGAGGACGGTGAACCCGGTGCCGCCGAGGGTGGAGGCGAGATGCCCGCCCGCGTCGAAGCGCGGCAGGGTGCGCATCCGCCACCGGCCCCGCTGATCGGGCACGTTGGCCTGGAGCCCGTAGGCGTTGTACCAGTTCGGCATCGCGATGGCGGCCAGCCTGCCGGACTTCAGCGCGGCGGCCGCGGCGCTGCTGTACGGATCGGGCAGGCCCAGCAGGAACCCGCTGCGCACGCCCTCGGCCATGAACGACAGCACCTCGACGGCCTCCGGCGACTCCAGCCGGACCTCGCCCGTCTCGTCGAACACTCGGCCGCCGCGTTGCAGATAGAACTGGAAGAAGCTGTTGGCTACGGCGAGGTTGTCCCCGGTGGCGACGGTGCCGAGGCTGATCTCGTGGTCGCGGCTCAGCCGTTCGCCGTGTTCGGCCAGCTCCTCCCAGGTCGCCGCGTCCTCGGGAACGCCGTGTTCGGTGAAGAGGTCCTGTCGGTAGTAGAAGACGGTGATCGAGTTGTCGGCGTCCAGGCTGTAGGGCCTGCCGTCCACCGTGTACGGCGCCAGCTTCAGCAGCTCCTCGCCCAGCGGCGCCACCACGTCGGAGAGGTCGACGAAGAGGTTCTCCGCGATGGACGAGCCCATCACCCTGGCGAACTGATCGATGACGAGGCCGACCAGGTCGGGCGTGTTGCCGTCGGCGATCGCCTGGGTGATCATCCGGGTGATGATGTCGGGCGGGGCGGCGTTGGTGATCTCGAGCCGGAAGTCGAACGCGGAGTCGCCGACCAGGTCGGGATCGGCGATCGCGGTCTCGAAGGTGCGCACGTAGCCGGGATCGTGGGTCCACAGTCGGATGTCCACCGGGCCCGCGGTCCTCGGCGTGCGATCGGGTGTCCCGCAGCTCGTCAACAGCGGGGCGCCGAGGAGGCCGAGTCCGGCCGCCGCCACGCCGCGCAGCAGCGTGCGGCGATCGAGGTCAGGCATCGCGTCCCTCCCATTCCGGACGTAGGGTGATCCGATGCGTCCGGCTGAGCCGGGCGTGCTGGATCTCGGGCCGGGCCCCGGCCGGGGCGAACCGATGACGCACGGCGGGGTCGACGTAGACGCGGGCGTCGGCCGGGCGCGGCAGCACACGGATCTCGATGCCGTGCCGAAGCACGTCGTCGGCGATGCGACGCAGACCCACGTCCCAGTCCGGGCCGAACCAGAAGTGGTCGGCGACGAGCCGCCCGCCCACGTAGGCACGGGCGACGTCACCGGTGTAGGTCAGGCGGAGGAGCACCTCGGCGTCGCCGTCGAAGGCGCGTTCGTCCACGGTGACGTGGAAGGTCGCGGCGTTCTCGAAGTCCGCGTCCGTCGGGGCCGAGGCCCGCTGGTGCGGACCGCCCGTGCGGGCCGGCGGCACCGCCGCCTCATCCGCCGAGCGGACCAGCCGGGGCCGCGGCGGCGCGCCCGCCGTGGTGACCTGCCACGCGGCGAAGACACCGTCGTCGTCGATCCGCTCGGCGCCGACCAGACTGGCGGGGGCGGGCAGCATCGCGACGGTGACGACGTCGTCCACGCCCTCGACACGCAGGACGTCGCCGTCCGGGACGACGGGGTCGTCGCACAGCACGAGCGTGTCCACCCCGGCGATCTCCGATCGTTGGAGCCGCAGGGCGTCTGCCTGACCGAGTACCAGCACCTCGGCGGCGCGTCCGGACTCGTCAATCACCGAGAACCGTGCGTCGGTGCCGGGCCGCGACACGGTGACGACGGTGCGGCCGTCGACCTTCTCGACCGCGGCCTGCCCGTCGATCGACACCGGGGCGGCGAAGGCGAACTGCGCGTCGATGCCCTCGGCGGCGGCGAAGACGGAGAGCGGGACGCCGTCGACGGTGAGCCGGGCGAGCGGCTGGGCGCTGGCCCAGTCGAGCCGCTGCCCGCCCGCCAGCGAGTAGCCGATCGGCCAGACGAAGTGCGCCCCGCCGGGGATCGTCACCGGCCGGACGGGCAGCCGGACGGTCGCCGCGGCCTGCCGGACCTCGAAACGGACGTCGGCGTGGTCGGGCAGCGGCTCGTGCGGCTGATGATTGTTGACGAACAGGAAGCCGCGGCGGCCGTCGGATCGCACCGACCAGCGCAGGATCTCGCGGTCGTCCAAGCCCTCGGGCACGGCGTCGGGCAGCTGTACCGGCAGATCGGCGAGGTCGGAGCCCGAATCGCGGAGGAACAGATGCTGGACCCGCAGGGCGTGGAAGGACGGCCGGACCTGGCCGTACTCGCCGAGCGGCGCCTGGAAGTCGTAGTTCACCACGGGCAGGTCGTTGGGGTAGCCGGTCTCGTGGGACTCCTGATTGGGCGTCGGAAGGTCCTGTCGTTGCGAGCAGCCGTGATAAAGGTAGTAGCCCTGCCACACCGATCCGCTGCCCAGCTTGGCCAGCGCCAGGGCCGAGATGTCGGCGGCCGGGATCAGCGGCCTGCGGTGATAGGCGATCGCCATGCCGCCGCCCAGCTCGCAGGTGGCATAGGGATAGCGGCGATCGTCCGGCGGAACGTGATCGGCGCTCGCCCCCGCGGGGACGGCGGGCCGCAGATCGGCGCCGATGGCGTGATCGTCGCGGATCGAGGTGAAGAAGTAGTGGCACCGCATCTCGCGGGCCCACCCGTCGGCCGCATCCGCCCAGAACGCCTCCGGATAGCCGCCGTACAACGGCAGCAGCACGTCGGGCGGGAGCCGTGGCGCCCCCCAGCCGGTCGCGGTCCACAGCGGCGCGTCGATGCCCGCCGCCTCGGCCATGGTCCGGAGCGTGGCCAGATGGCCCGGCTGGTCGTACAGCTCGTTCTCCACCTGCACCGCGACGATCGGCCCGCCCTCGTTCCAACTCAGGCCCGCGAGTTCGCGGCCGATACGCGCGTAGTAGTCGGCCACCAGGGCGAGGTAGGCGGGGTCGTCGGTGCGGGGCACGCACTCGACGGCGGCGAGCCAGTCCGGGAACCCGCCGTCGCGGCACTCGCCGTGGGACCACGGGCCGATGCGCACCGCCGCCGCCAGTCCCAGCTCGCCGCACAGTCGGACGAATCGGCCGATGTCGCGTGATGCGTCGAAGCGGAATTCGCCGCGCGTCGGCTCATGGTGGTTCCAGAACAGATAGGTGGCGACGACGTCGATGCCGCCCGCACGCATTCTGCCGAGTTCCGTCCGCCATTCCTCCGCCGGATAGCGGCTGAAATGGAATTCGCCCATGACGGGAATCCAGGGCCGTCCCGCTCGCCGGATAGCGCGGCCGTCCACCGAGATCGGGTGTTCGGCGTCGTCCGGGGTGCCCATCGGCAGATGCCCGGACAGCGGCGGGGCATGGTCGAGCACATGCAGGGACGGCATGTCCGGCTCCTGAACTCCGATGGTCAGCGGCGGACTCATCCTGTGCAGGGCTCTGACGAGTGTCAAGATCTATTCATAATTAATGATCACCGTCGGCCGTGATCGGCCGGTGTCGGGGATCTGCGCGGGAGGGTGCGTCATCCGATACCTGCCACGTCGCGAACATGATCGTCGGGTCGGTCCTGTCCGACGACCCCGTGGCCCGATTCGGCCGGCGCCTCGGTGGCAGGTGCCGGCCGGGCGGGCATCCGTCGCCTTTCGTCTTTCGCCGTCCCCATGGCGGTGAAGGCGCGCGGCCGGAGTCGCCTCGGTGGTCGAGGAAGACGGCGGACGAGGTTCGTGGTCCGGCGTGGAGAGCCTCCGGCTGCCGTCGATTCGGTGTTCCGCGGTGTCGTGAGGCGGCGGTGTGGAATCCCGTTCGGCCCGCCCGCCTTCTCTCGGGCGGCTTTCGACGTCGGCTCGCGTTCATCTCACGCCGGAGTCGTTCGCGGGCCGGGACGAATTCCGCCGGAGCAGTCGCGCGAGTCGGGCCAGACCGCCGAAGAGGAATCGTTGCAGCCAGGCGGGCGGGCCCGCGATGTATCCGTCCTGCAGTTCCCACAGCAGCCCGAGATCGAGGGGATTGGTCGGCACGCCCGCGCGGGTGGTCCGGCCTCGGCTGTCGAGTTCGTGCCAGAACTCGAACATCCGACGGTGCTGCAGCGGGGGCCGCGCCACGTAGTCGAGGACGAGGTCCGGCGTCTCGCTCCAGAACTCGTGGACCTGGCGGGGGAGGATGGTCAACTCGTCGCCCGGTCCCGCCGTGTGGTCGCGGCCGTCGACCCGGAAGCGAGCCCGGCCCCGCACCACGCGGAAGTGCTCGCGCAGGACGGGATGCCAGTGCGGCCCCGCCAGTCTCCCGCTGGTCGGCCAGCGGTGCTCCATGCGCAGGAACTCGCCGTCGTCGTCGTGGCCCTGCGCCACGAACCGCACGCTGTGGCCGTCGCGGAACACCAGTTCGTCACCGTTCATAGATGAGAAGGTATCCTTCCTAATTATGGATGCGCCAGCGGGTCACCCGACGTTGCTGCGACTGCTCGTCGAGACGGTGCGTGCGTTCGAGCACCAGCTCCACGCGGACCTGCTCGACGCGACGGCGGATCTGCGGCCCGCCCACTACGCCGTGTTCCGTCACCTGTCGCCCGAGGGCAGCCGGATTCGCGACCTCGCCACGGCGGCGGGAATGACCCCGCAGGCGATGGGAGAGCTCGTCGCGCACCTGGCCGCCGCCGACTACGTCGAGCTGCGGCGCCATCCCGCCGACGGGCGAGCCCGCCTCGTGGTGGCCACCGATCGGGGGAACGCCGCGTTGTCGCGGGCCGCCCAGCGCCTCCGCGACCTCGAAGCCGCGCTCGCGGCCCGGCTCGGCGCGGACCGGGTGCGGGGACTGGCCGACGTGCTCGCGGAGATGCTGCCGGCGTTGTCCGACCCGGAACTGGCTTCCGCTGCGGACGGCACGGCGACGAACGGCACGGCGACGAACGGCACGGGGGCCGCCGGTTCGGCGACGGGAGGCATGGTCACGGACGGCGAATCAGCGGGGCCGACGCCGTGAGCGCCCGCACCGCAGGCGACGTCGATCCGAGCAGGCGACCGCCGGGGCGATCGGACGCCGCCGCTCGCCCCCGCACCCGCACCCGCACCGACTCGGCAACCGCCCGTCGATCGACCCGTTCGACCTGGTCGGCGGGTCGGAGGCCTACGCGGCCGCGTCGTGTCGGACCGAGGCAGAATGAGGCGTGGACATCGAGGAGGAACTGGACGGCATCCGTCGTCAGCGGGCGCGTTTCACCGACTTCATGCTCGGCTACAAGTTCGCCATAGACGAGATGATCACGAAGATCAACATTCTTCGTGAGGACTTCAACAACACGAACGAGTACAACCCGATCGAGCACATCAGCTCTCGGTTGAAGACGCCGCGGAACATCGTCCGCAAGGTGCGCCGGAAGAACTTCCCGCTCAGCTTCGAGAGCATGCGGGACAACATCCTCGACATCGCCGGCGTGCGGGTGACCTGCAGCTTCATCTCGGACATCTACAAGATTCGGGACATGATCGCCGAGCAGGAGGACGTGACGATCTTCGAGGAGCGCGACTACATCGCCCGCCCCAAGGCGAGCGGTTATCAGAGTCTGCACCTGCTCGTCGAGATCCCGGTCTTCCGCGCCAGGGGCACGGAGCGCATCCCGGTGGAGCTGCAGATCCGCTCCATCGCGATGGACTTCTGGGCCAGCCTCGAGCACAAGATCTACTACAAGTACGACGGGCACGTCCCCGACGACCTGCAACGCGAACTCATCCAGGCGGCCGACGTCGCGAGCAGGCTCGATCGGACGATGGAGGGCCTGCACGAGTCCGTCCGGCAGGGCGAGGCCGTAGAACCGGCCGCCGAGGCGGATCAGGAGGCCGAGGAACGGTTACGGGAGGCCGAGGCGGCCGAGTTCCTGAACCAGCTGGCTCGGGAGACCGCCCCGGCGGCGGGCTGATTCACCGGCGGTACGGTGCGCGACGCCGACCGGACACGCTCATCAGTCTCGCCGCCCCCCACTCGTGGGCTCGCGCGGACGACACGGCGGGCATGGTGCGCCGGGGCGGGCCCCGAGTGCTCGACCCGCCCCGGCACGCCGTCGACAGACGGACGCCGTGCCCTCGTCTCAGCTGATGTTCACGTCGATACAGGCGTAGAAGGCCATCGGGGTGTCGGCGATGTTCCACACGGCGAGCACCTTCTGCCTGCCGCTCACGTTGCCGAAGTCGACCTGATGCGAGACGGTCTCGCCGGGGCGGGCGCCGCCGTCGTCGAACTCGGCGACCTTGGTGCCGCCTGCGTAGTACTGCCAGGTGGTGGTGGCGTGGGAGACGGTCAGGGTCCAGTTGAAGCTGGTGGTGCGCCCGACCGGGGTGACCGTCCAGCCCTTGCCGTCGTCGTCGAGCTCGCTGAATCGACCGTTGCCGCCGCTGCAACTGGTCAGGCCCTTGGGGCCCTCCACGCTCTGCGGCTCCCATTGAATGTCGCCGCACGGCACGGTCCGCGCGGCGCATTGCGCCTGCCTGCTCGGCGGATCCGACACGTACCCGTGAGCACTCGCCGTGCCCGTCGGAATGCTCACGAGGAGAAGCGGCGTGATCGCGGCTCCGGCGAGGGCCGCCGAGAACTTCTTCTTGCGCATGTCTACTCCCTCATCGAGGACGCCGCCGACAATGCGTCAGAACCGGTGTGTCATCGACGCCGGAATCCGTTGTCGGCGACTGCAGGGGACGTGAGGAGGAAGGCTCCGGCAGAGCCGTGACCACGGCGATCCGGCGGCCGTCGACCGCCATCCGGCCTGCTCAACCCCGACTCTGGGGAGCTTGGTCTAGACCTTAGCAGTCGACGGACGGCGGTCAATGGTCTTTCCGTGACGCATTCATGCCACTTTCTCGTCGACTCCGTTCACCGATGATCACCGTTGTCGGAATGCGGTCCTTCCGTCGCGGGGGACGGCGATGGAGTCGGTATCCGCGGATGTGGAATCCGTGGTGATCAATACCCGGTCCGGCGACCGCCGATGCGGGGGCGTCCGCGTATCACGGACGGATATCGTCGCCGGACGTCCGGTGTCGGCACGACGTGGCTCGGGCGCCATCGGCGTGGACCGCGCGCCACACGACCCGCCGGCTCGTCGGGGGTCGCCGTGCTCGCCGCGCCGGGCGGTCGGAGAAGGCGTGCGCCGCTCAGTCGCGCCGGTAGCGGGCACGCAGGTGAAACCGCTCGCCCTGCGGTCCGAGGATGCTCAGATACTCCACCGGCTCGCTGTCGGCGTTGCCGAACCAGTGCGGCAGGTGGGTGTCGAACTCGGCGACCTCGCCGGGAGCGAGCACCAGGTCCTGGTCCCCGAGTACGAGGCGCAGGCGCCCGTCGAGGACGTACAGCCAGTGATAGCCCTCATGCGAACGGGGATCGGGGGTGCCTCTGCTCCGGCCCCCCGGAATGATCTGCTTGTACACCTGGAGCCCGCCCGGCCTGCGGGACAGCGGCAGGATGGTCATGCCGTGCCGGGTCACGGGGCGGGGATACAGCCGGGGATCTCCGGTCGGCGGGGCGTCCACGAGCTTGTCCAGCGGAATCTGGTAGATCCTGGCCAGCGGCAGCAGCAGTTCGAGGGTCGGCCTGCGCTGTCCCGACTCCAGCCGGGACAGCGTGCTGATCGGGATGCCGGTGCTCTCCGCGAGCGTGGCCAGCGTGGCCCCGTGCCTGCGACGCAGCTCGCGGAGTCGAGGGCCGATCGCATCGAGCACGGCATCGACGTCGTCCGTCATGTCCCTATTGCAGTTTCCGCAAATCTCGTTGTCAATCCAGCGCGGAGCCCAGCAGGATCGACGGCGATCACGACGGTCGCCGCCGGCCGCGGGCGGGCAGCCCGACGGGCGTCGTCGGCGGGCAGATCGGCGAATCGCGGATCCGAGGGGCGCCGCTCGCCGAGCGCCGGGCGACCGTCATCGCCGCGGCCGCGCCCGGTCGTCGGAAGCTCGGGACACGAATGCGACAGAAGGAGTCACGATGAAGGATCAGCGATTCTGGGACGACCTCTACGGCAGCCGCGAACAGCTCTTCAGCGGCAATCCGAACGGCGTGCTGGTCGCCGAGGCGTCCGGCCTGCCCGTCGGTCGTGCTCTCGATGTCGGCTGCGGAGAGGGCGGCGACGCCCGATGGCTGGTGGAACGCGGCTGGCGGGTCACCGCCGTCGACATCTCGCAGGTGGCTCTGGACCGCGCCGCCCGCGCCGTGGGCGACGACGACGTGCGATGGGTCCGAGCCGACCTCACCACCACGCCGCTGGAGTCGGGCGCCTACGACCTGGTGTCCCTGCAGTACTTCCCTCTCGTGCGGGATGAGCGACACGCCGCGCTACGCGGTCTGCTCGCCGCGGTCGCGCCCGGTGGAACGCTGCTCGTCGGCGCCCACGACCTGGGGGACCTGGGGGAGCATCGCGCGGGCGAGGGGCACGGCGACGGCGTGGAGTCGGGGGCGGAGCAGCCCGACTTCGACGTCGACAGCATCTATCAGCCCCACGAGATCGCCGACCTGCTCGACGACGGCTGGGAGATCCTGGTTCAGGAGACCCGCCTCCGGACCGCGCCCGCGCCCGAGGGCACCCGTCACGTCCACGACGTCGTCCTGCGAGCGAGGCGCCTGCCTGCGGCCTGACCGGGCGTCGACCGGCGTCGGCTGCACCGAAGGGGTCGTCTCACAGGCCCGGCGTGCGCATCCTCGGCCCGCTCGTGTCGCCGCGGCCTGCCTCGGGGGCCGATCACGGCGGATCGCTCCGACGTCGGCAGGAGCTCGACCAGGGGGGTCGCCGCACCCACCTGCTGAACAATAGTGCAACATGATGAACATGTGTTCAGTGCGGGACGGCGATCTCACGATGAAGGCCAGGATCCGCGACGCGGCGATCCTGTTGTTCGGCAGGCGCGGCGCGTCCGCGATCAGCGTGCGCGCCGTGGCGGAGCAGGCCGGGGCGAGCGCGGCGCTGGTGATACACCACTACGGCAGCAAGGACGCGCTGCGCCGTGCCTGTGATCACCACGTGCTCGACGCCGTCTTCGACGAGAAGGACGACCTCGCCGCCGCCGACCTGAACGCCGTGATCGCCTCCTGGTCGGACGAGGAGAACGGCCGAGGACCCCTGCTCGACTACCTCGCCAGGATGCTCGGCGACGACACCGAGGCCAGCGCCTCGCTCTTCGACCGGCTCGTCGACCGGACGGCGGCGATGCTCGCGGCCGGGATGCGGGACGGGACCATGCGGCAGAGCAGCGACCCGCGCGCACTCGCCGTGATCCTGGCGACCCAGGGCGTCGCCCCGCTCCTCCTGCACCACCACCTGCGCCGCGCCCTGGACGGGGTCGACTCTCGGGCGGACGTCGTCCGCAGGCTGACGGTCCCGCTCGTGGAGCTGTACACCCGAGGAATCCACACCGACGAGACGATCCTGGCGGCGGTGCGGCAGGCATCCGCGGCGGACGGCTCGACACCGCCCGCCGCCGACCATGCCACCGGCGAGTGAACGGGGACCACATCCGATGCCGACCCTGACCACGACGAACGGGACCTCCCTGTACTACGAGGTGCACGGCGCGGGACCGCCGCTGCTGCTCGTCCACGCCATCAGCGCGGGCGCCGCGATGTGGCGCCCGCAGGTGGAGCACTTCGCCGCCACCCACCGGGTCATCACCTTCGACGCGCCCGGCGTCGGACGCTCCGGCCCGATCCGGGGCAGTCGAGGCACGCTGCCGGCCATGGCCGCCGACGTCGTCGACCTCCTCGACCACCTCGCCGTGGCCCGCGCCGCCGTCTGCGGCGTCAGCTTCGGCGGCATCCTGGCCCAGCAGCTCGCCGTGACCCACCCGGAGCGGATCGAACGGCTCGCGATCGTCGACTCCTACAGCGACTCGCGACCCACCAGCCTCGGCCGGGCGGCCTGGCTCGCCTCCGTCTACGCGGGCGCCTGGTCGAACCTGCTGCCCACGCGAGTGCTGCGGTCGATCATCGAGCGGCAGTACCGACGGTGGCCCGAGGCGGCGAGCGTCCTCGGCGAGGCGGTCTCGCGGCTGCGTGGCGTCGACGCCCTCAAGACCCGACTGGCCATCAACCTGGTGAACTTCGTTCCCGGCCTGCGTTCGGCGGACTTCCCCGTCCTGGCCGTGGTCGGGGCGGACTCCTGGCCGCGCTCGGGCACCTTCACGGCGGAGCTGCGTCGCGCCGTCCCGCGCACCGCCGTCGTCCGCATCCCCGACTCGACCGATCCGAGTTCGCTGTGCAGGCCCGAGCTCTTCAACGAGATCCTCGCTCGTTTCCTGCGTGACGAACCCGTCGGGACGGCGCCGGGGTGAAGATCAATCCGTCATGCCTGCCGAGACAGACCACGAACCTCCCTCGTCGCCTGCTGCCGAGGAGACCGGGCAAGGCGCCGTGTGACCCGGTCGGCGGCCTCGTCCACACTGGGCCGGCGAGGATCGACGCGAGACACCTCCCCGACACGAGGGTCGAGAAACCTCGACGCCGTGTTCTGTCGATCTTCTGCCGGGCCGTTCGTCGTACAGATAGGACACGACCGAGGAGAGGACAGTCTGATGGCGCAGTACGCCGTGCTCATCTACGAACGGGAGACGCCCGGTGGCGTGGCTGACATGCCGCCGGAGGTCATGGAGGCACACCGCCGGGTTCCGGAGCGTGTTCGAGAACTGGGCGGCAGGATCGTCAGCGCCTACGCGACCCAGCCGAGTGCCACGGCCACCTCGATCCGAGCCGACGTGATCACCGACGGCCCGTTCATCGAGAGCAAGGAGGCATTGGCCGGGTTCTTCGTGATCGAGGCCGATGACCTCGACCAGGCGCTCGCCATCGGCCGGGTGGTTCCGATCATGGACGGCGGCGTCGAAGTGCGGCCGCTCATTCAGGAGTGATCGATCCGCAGGCGGCACGGGTTCACCGGGCGTCACCGACGCGCACCGTCGCGAATGGGCCTACGTCCTCGCCGCGACGGTGCGCGTCGCGGGTGAGGTCGGCCTCGCCGAGGAGTGCGTGCAGGACGCCTACGTCGCGGCTCTGCGAGCCTGGGCCCGTGACGGCATCCCCGCGAACCCCGCTGCCTGGTTGACGACGACGGCACGACGCAAGGCGCTCGACGCACTTCGCCGTGCCGAGACGTTGCGCGCCAGGCGGCGTCTGCTCGCCGAACCCGAAGCGTATGAGGCCGACGTCGCGGTCGAGACGGTGCCCGACGACCGACTGAGCCTCGTCTTCACCTGCTGTCATCCCGCCCTGGCGCGAGAAGCGCAGGTCGCCCTCACCCTGCGGCTGATCTGCGGTGTCAGCACGGCGGACATCGCGAAGGCCTTCCTGGTCTCGGAGACCACCATGGCGGCCCGGATCACCCGCGCCAAGAAGAAGATCACGGCGGCTCGGATCCCCTACCGGGTGCCCGCGCCCGAGGAGCTGCCGGAGCGGCTGGACGCGGTGCTCACCGTGATACACCTCCTCTTCACCACCGGCCACACCGCGCCGTCCGGCGGCAGACTGGTGCGCTCCGAACTGGTGGACCGGGCGGCGGACCTCGCCCGCATGCTGCGAGAGCTGATGCCGGACGAGCCTGAGGTCCGAGGACTGCTGGCATTGCTGCTGGTGAACGACGCGCGGCGGGCGACGCGGACCGATGCCGACGGAAGGCTCGTCCTGCTGGCGGAGCAGGACCGATCGCAATGGGACTCCGACGCCATCGAGGAAGGACACCGGCTGGTCGTCGAGGCGCTTCGAGCAGGCGGCGTCGGCCGATTCGTCCTCCAGGCGGCCATCGCGGCGCTGCACGCGCGTGCGCCGACCTACGCGGACACGGACTGGCCGCAGATGCTCGTGCTCTACGACGCGTTGAGCGCGGCATGGCAATCGCCGGTGGTGGCCCTCAATCGGGCAGTGGTGCTGGCGATGGTCGACGGCCCGGCCGCCGCGCTGGCGGAGGTAGCCGCGCTGGAACATGCGGGTTCACTGGCCGGATACCACTATCTGCCCGCCGTCAAGGCCGACCTCCTGCGTCGTCTCGGCAGACACTCGGAGGCCGCCTGTGCCTATCGAGATGCGTGGGAGACGGCCGACAACGAGGCGGAGCGGGCGTTCCTCGCCGCGCGGCGAGCCGAGGCGGCGAGCCGGGGCGCCTGCGGTCCGGAGGAAGGCGCGGGCGACTGAGGCCGCCGCCGCGCGGGCGTCCCACACCGCTCGGGCCGAGGCGGGGTCGACATACCCGGTCGCGGGCTCCGATCGGCGGTCTCTCCCCGAGCGCGCTCCTCGTCGGCGCCCGGCTCCCCCTTGATCGCGGAGCCCCCTGAATCGTCGTGCTCCCCCTGAATACGTCGTGCTCCCTGAATCGCGGCGATCAGTGGATCGTGTCGGTCAGCCCCGCCCGCCGCCTGAGGCCGTGGCATCGCATTGACAGACCGCACCACGCCCGATGGGGCCCGGTTGTCGCAGGGGCGGTGCGCGCCGCCTGCGGATCCTCGTCGCGGCTGTCGACTCCGAGCTGTCCGGCTCGTCGGAGAGGGAAAGCGGTCGGTCGTCGTACGGCCTACGCGGCCGAGCGGCGGCCGCGCCACGTGACGGGTCCGCCACAGACCCGTGACCCGGCAGCGGTCCGACGGCGAGCGACATCAGGACGAGAGGACGCGAGAACGTGACCGTCAACGAAGTGCCCGCCAAGGCCGGGCGCCGGGAGTGGGCGGGCCTTGCCGTGCTCTCCCTGCCGACTCTGATCATCACCTTCGACATGTTCGTGCTCCTGCTGGCCCTTCCGGGGTTGAGCGCCGACCTCCAGGTCGGCACCAACGCTCAGCTGTGGATCGTCGACATCTACGGCTTCATGGTCGGCGGCTTCCTCGTCACGATGGGCACGCTGGGCGACCGGATCGGTCGCCGGCGGCTGTTGATGATCGGCGCCGCCGCGTTCGCGGTCGCCTCGTTCCTCGCCGCCTATGCCACCACCGCTGAGATGCTGATCGCCGCGCGAGCCCTGCTCGGCATCGCAGGCGCGACCCTCGCACCTTCCACACTGGCCTTGATCAGCAACATGTTCCGAGACCAGCGACAGATGGCCTTCGCCATCGGCGTCTGGGCGGGCTGCTTCACGCTCGGTGCCATCCTCGGACCGTTCGTCGGCGGACTGGTGCTGGAGCACTTCTGGTGGGGTTCGGTCTTCCTGCTCGCCGTCCCGGTGATGGTGCTGTTACTGATACTCGGACCACTGCTGCTGCCGGAGTTCCGCAGTCCCGTGACCAGTCGTATCGACCTGGTCAGCGTGGGACTCTCCCTCGCCGCCGTCCTGATGTTCATCTACGGCCTCAAGGAGGCGGCTCGAGACGGCCTGGGCGTCGTGTCGGTGCTGGTCGGGTTGATCGGCATCGGGCTCGGGGTGCTGTTCGTGCGCAGGCAGCGCACCCTGACCGATCCGTTGTTGGATCTCAAGCTCTTCGGGAACCGATCCTTCAGCACCATGCTGGTCGGTCCGCTGTTCTACAGCATGATCGGCGGAACGACCATGGTCTTCCTGACGCAGCACTTCCAATCCGTGGCGGACCTCTCCCCGCTGCAGGCGGCGCTGTGCCTGCTCCCGGGCATGGTGGTGGGGACGTTCAGCTCCATGGTCTCGCCCGTCCTTGCCCGCTATGTCCGGCCCGCCTACCTCATCGGTTACGGCCTCTTCGGCGTGGTGGCCACCTTCGTGTGGTTCACCCAGGTCGACGCCGACGCGGGCCTCGCCGTGCTCGTCATCGGTTTCGCCGTCATGAGTCTCTGCGACGGTCCGCTGATCGCCCTGGGCACGGGACTCGTCGTGGGCTCGGCACCGCCGGAGCGGGCCGGATCGGCGTCGTCGATGGCGCAGACCAGCAACGAGATGGGTGCCGCTCTCGGCGTCGCCACACTGGGCACGCTGGGCACGGCGGTGTACTACCGGGACTTCCTCGACAACGTCCCGGCGGGCGTCCCGGCCGACTCGGTCGCGGCAGCCGGGGAGAACATCGCCGGAGCAGTGGTGGCGGCAGGTGAACTGTCTGAACCCACCGCCACGGAACTGCTGCAACCCGCCCGAGAGGCGTTCACGTTCGGGCTGAACGTGTTCGCGGGCGTGAGCGCCGCGATCCTCGCCGCGATCGCCGTCCTCGTCCTCGTCCGGCTCAAGGACGTACCGCCGTTGGGCAAGGAGGAGGAACAGCAGGAACCCGGGGAGAACGTCGCCGACGACGTCACCTCCTAGAACGCCCGGGCCCGCCCGCGACCCCCTGGCGGGTGGGCCGGGTGCACGAAGAGATGCCGAGCGGCATCGCTCCCGACGGCCGGCCGTCGGGAGGACGGCGAGTACGGCCTGAGGTGCCGCCCAGACCACTTCAGGTCGAGGTCGACTCGTCTTGAGCCGCTCGGCATCCTCGAAAACCGGTCCGTCGACGCCCTTGCGTCGGCGTCGCGCCTCGCACGGTCCGGCCGTGCTCAGCACAGGAGTTCGCGGACGTCGGGTCGGGCGAGCACGGCCGCGCACCAGGCGAAGTGCCCGTCGGTCCCGTCGGCGGCGTAGCTGTTCGCGCCCAGCACGGCGTAGGCGGCGCGGTACAGCAGGAGCAGCTCCCGGGAGTGACCCGACCGCGTGACGAACCGGCGGAGCAGGACGTCGTCGTACTCGGCGGCGCGGGGGCCGTACATGTCGAAGAACCCTGCCCCCGTCGCCGCGTCGAAGGCCGTGTCGCCCGCCGTGCTGAGGAATCCTCAGTCCACCAGGCCGACGACCCGGCCCGCGTCGTCGACGAGGACGTTCTCCGGGCAGACGTCACCGTGGACGATCGCGTCCCGGCCGGGCCGCAGGTCGGCGATGCGGGCGAGCAACGTCGTGACCAGCGTGTCGAAGTCGTGGACGGCGGACCGCAGCACGCGGCCGTGCAGCGCGATCCGATCGCCGATCGTCGCCGCCGGCGCGGCGGGCCAGGATTCGGCTCCCGCCCACGGCGACGCGGTGGAGCCGAACAGGCCCATGGCCCGTGCGGCAGGCCCCGCCGTGGTCGTGCCGAGGGCGGTGACCACCTCGGCCGTCGCTTCGAGGGCGGCGGGAACGCTCAGCGCGCCCGTCTCGACCGCGGTGCGCAACGGGATGCCCGACAGGAGCCGTTCCGTGGTCACGACCGAGCCGTCGACCTCGGCGACGTCGAGGATCTCGGGCGTCGCGAACGGCAGGCCAGCCGCGGCGACCTCGCGGTAGAGGTCGCCGAGGCGTCGGCACCCTTCGGCCGAGCGGTCGAACCACACCGTGCCGACCAGCCCGCCCCCGAGCCGGAACACCTCGCCTTCCATGCCCGCTCCCAGCGGCTCCACATCGAGGGCACCGCGCTCCCGGACATGGGCGAGCACACGATCACGCGTGGTCATCGAGCCTGTTCCTCCGTCGCTGCTTCAGGGCATCGCGATGGGGCGGGGCCGGAGTCCACCCGATCGATATCTTGCCTGAATAGAACAGATGTTCGATAGTCGTGTCATGGTCATTCGCCTGGTCACCTCGGTCCTCGTCCCGGTTCTCCTCGCCGTCGCCGTGCTGCTCCGTCCACGCCGCATGTCCGCTGTCGGCAGGATGCCCCTGCCCCGCCCTCGTCGTCCGAGACCAACACCTGGTGATGAGAGGTACGGCGTACGCCGTTCGCCTGTGCGAGGTGCTGGGCTGCCTGGTTCTTCGGGGAGTCGAACCCCGGCACTGCCCGCCGCGCGCCAGGAGGGAGTCGGAAGACCGCCGACCCTCGGCTGGTGTTCGCTTCTCGGGCGACTACTCGCTGCTGCCGACAGTCGCCCCGCCGGTCAGTCCAGCAGGTCGACCTCCCAGTTGCTCCGCTGGATCGCCACGTCCACCGCGCGGATCTCCCGTGCGATCCGATCCGCCTGCGCCCGCAGGTCGGCGACGGGCAGCGCGGCCAGGAACATCAGCTCGGAACGAAGCTGTCGCGCGCCCCCTCGGCGGTCCCGCCGCCCGGCCGCCGCATCGGCGGCGTCGGTGATGACGCTGTGGCGCAGTCGCAAGCCGTCGCGTCGTGCGAGCGCGTCGGTGATCGTGCCGTCGCCCAACCGGGTCACGGAGTTGGTGCGGTTGATCCGACGGATCAGCGACTCCAGCTCGGCGCAGGCCTCCTCGGCTTCGCCGAGTAGATCGGCGGCGTTCTCTGACGGGGCCTCACCCTCCTGGTAACGGGCGTTGTCGACGATTCGGGCTCGCAGCTGCTCGATCCGCCGTGTCGCCTCCGCCCGCGCCGCGAGCGCCTCGCCCAGCTTCATCGTGCCCTCCTCACACCGGGAGAGCCGATCGTGTCACAGCCCGGATCACCGGGGAGCCGAGGAACCGGACCGAGCAACGGGACCGAGGAATGGGGCCGAGGAACGGGACCGAGGAACGGAGGTCGCGAGGCAGGAGGGCGCGAGCGGCGCTCGCCGGAGGAGGTCGTCCGGCTGGTGCGGCTCCTCGCCCGGCCCGCCGCCAGGGTTCGGCTGGGGAAGCTGTTCGGCTGAGGGACATCAGTCTGACGTCGTCCTGACGTCGTCCTCACCTGACGGGGTGTCAGTGCGCTGACCCGCGGATGGTGAACGCGTGGGCCGGACGGCGGGGGCGAGGAAGACGGCGGCGAGGACGAACGTCAGTACGACGACCATCGCCCCACGCAGGCCGTACTCGTCGCCGAGGAAACCCAGCAGTGGTGGTCCGACGAGGAAGGCGACGTAGCCCGTGGTGGCCACGGCGCTGACGCGCCGCGCCGCATCATGCGGGGAGTCGCCCGCCGCCGAGATGCTGATCGGAAAGCCCAGGGAGGTGCCCAGACCCCAGAAGACCACGGCCGCCCCCGCGAGGCCGGGATGCTCGGCGAAGATCACCAGCGCCAGCCCGATCACGCCGAAGACGGCGCTCGCTCGCACGACGGCGACCCGACCGAAGCGGCTCAGGAAGAACCCGCCGGAGAAGCGTCCGATGGTCATCGACGCGGCGAAGCCGGCGAAGATCAGCGAGCCCGCCGTGGCGTCGAAGCCGTGGCCGTCCACCATGAGGAGGGGAAGCCAGTCGTTCGCCGCGCCCTCGGCGAGGGCCATCGCCAGCACGATGAGGCCGATCAACACCAGCCGGGAGTCTCGCCAGATCGCTGCCGAAGCCCTTGGTGTCGAGGGAGCCTCGGGGGTGCGAGCCCCGATGCCCGTGCCTGCCGGGATGGCGCGCACGGCCCAGACCGCCGCCGGGATCGTGATGAGCGCGATCAACGACAGGTGCAACGCCACCGGGAAGTCGGCCGCGGTGAGCGCGATGCCCGCGACCGCGCCTGCGACGGTGCCGAGGCTGAAGCAGCCGTGCAGGGTGGTGAGCAGCGGACGCCCCTGTATCCGTTCGACGACCGAACCCTCGATGTTGATCGCGATCTCCGCGGAGCCCATTCCGCCGCCGAAGAAGGCGAGTCCTGCCGCGACGACGACGGCGACCGAGGTCACGGCGCCGAGCGCGATCGTGGCCATGCCCACGATCATCAGCGTCAGGCCGACGGCGGCCACGGGGCGCGTCCCGAAGCGGCGTACCAGCAGGCCCGCGCTGAGGATGCCCGACATCGAGCCGACGGACAGACCGAACAGCACCAGGCCCATCTCGCTGGTCGACGCGCCGAGGATGTCTCGGATCGCGGGGGTGCGAGTGATCCAGGACGACATGGAGATGCCGGGAATGAAGAAGGCGAGGAGCAGGGCGGAGCGGCGTCTGCGCAGGACGAGGTCCATGAACGGCTTTCTGTCGCGGTGAGCGGACGGAAGAGGCGGCGGAGCCGGCGGCTCGGGGCCGGGCGACCGATCCGGCGAGTGTACAAACGTACACTCGCGAAGTGTACCCACCGGAACAGCACGTGAGAAGATCTCGGCGACCGTGACCGATCGAGGAGTGTCGCCGTGGCCCCTCCCGCCCGCAGGCCGCCCGATCCGGAACGGCGTGACCGGATCATCGAGGCGGCTCTCGACGTCATCGCCGAGCGCGGGGTGGCGGGCACGACGCACCGCCGGATCGCCGAGGCGGCGGGAGTCCCGCTCGGCTCCATGAGCTACTACTTCACCGGCATGGACGAGGTCCTCTTCGAGGCCTTCAGCCGGCTGACCAGCGCGATGTCGACTCGCTACCGCGACCTCATCAGCCAGGCACGAGACCGACAGCAGGCGGGTGCCGCGGTGGTGGAGATCATCTCCGGCGCGGCGTACGGCACGCCGCGAGAGATGCGGCTCACCCTGGAGCTCTACGCATACGCCCTGCGGCGGCCGCAGCTCGTCGAGGTGATGCGGGACTGGATGGCGGCCAGCCGGGCCAGCCTGAGCATGCACTTCACCGCGCGTACGGCACGCGCCCTCGACGCGCTGATCGAGGGGCTCACCATCCATGACGCGATGGACGCCACGCCGATGCGGCGCTCCGACGTCGCCGCCGTCGTCGACGCGATCATCCGACTCGATGATGAGCAGCCCTGAGGAGACGCGTCCCGCACCCGCGATGCGTGACCGTGTCCGACGGCTGCCGTGGCACGGGCGGGCCGGCTCGCTTCGGTGACCACCCGGCGGCATAGACGACCCCGCCGATGGGGAGATCGCTGGAGTCCGTGGAGCAGCGTTCTCCAGTGCGGAGAGCATTCCGGCGTGGGGGAACCCTCGGCGTGGGTAGGTCGCCTGGCCGACCCGGAGACCGTTCTGGTCTGTGGATTGCTGTTCTGGAGTGTGGAGACCATTCCGGCGTGGGGAGTCCTCGGCGTGGGAGATCGCCTCGCCGACAGAAGACCTCTTCGGTCCGTGGGCCACTGCCGTGGCCCGTGGAGGCCACCAGACCACCCCGGTCGGTGACCACGGCGACAGGTCATCAGTACGACGTCGATCCCCGTTCTCGGCGGCAGCCGGGTGCCGGACGCGGTGCGAACCGTCCCGGTGCTGCCGGGCGGATGGTGCTGCCCGCGCTGATTCCTGGTCAGGCGGTGTGGGAGGCGCAGCGGCGGCGGGGTCCGCGCCCGGCCGATCGTCGCCGCAGGCCGGGTGGAGCGCGATGACGACTCCGGGCGACACTCTCGGCATGATCTCCGAGGCCGCCACCGACGACAGCCGCCGCGACGTGCTCGATCTCCTCACCGCCGTCGCGCCCGGGACCGCACCCGACACCGTGCCCATGACCGAGCTTGACGAGCTCTACGCCCCGGTCGTGCTGCGCTATCACGATCCCGAGACCGGCCGACTGCTCGGCGCCGCGCTCAGCTGCCGCGCCCAGATCGCGGTAGGGGGTGCCTTGCAACTGATGGCGGGAAAGAGGCTGCCACGCGAGCTCGACTTCGGCCCGGTGCTCGATCGGCACAGTCAGCTTCAGCGGCTGGCCGTCCTGCCGGAGGCCCGCGGGCAGGGGATCGGAGGCCTGCTGTTGACGGACCTGAGCCGTCGGCTGCGGGACCGCGGCGTCCGGGTCTGGTTCGGCCGTGTCGCCGTCGATCAACAGACCGAGCCGCTTCGCGGATTCCTCGCCCGACACGGCTTCACCGTCCTCGAGGACGGCGCTCCGCTGCCGATGCTGCTCGGCAGGCACTGGCGGACAGCGGAATCCGAGTCGACGGCCTTCCACTTCTATCGGCGGCTGGCCCCGGCGGAGGACTGAGGGACGGTTCGCCGCCGACCGCTCGCGGATGCACCGGGGCGTGTGTCGATCGACGTCGGCGCCACCGGTCGCAGGTACTGCTGGCAGCGGGCGACCGGCTGATGCCACTGGTGGCGTGTGGTCTGCGGGTGCCGCTGACAGCCGGCGGTCCAGTCGATGCCACTGGTTGCGTGAGACCCGCAGGGTTGCCGGCCGTCGGTAACCGGCGGGCGTTGTCGGCAGGCGCCACCGGCAACTGGTCGACCGGCAGCTGCCACGGGCTGCCGTCGCCGGCAGACGACCACATTCCCGTCGGCACCCCGCCTGCCGAAGGCGGCACGTTGACGGCGGCCGCCGATCCACACCGACTGCCTGCGGCCGGTACCAACGGAAGACTCCGCCTGCGGCCGCGGCCAGCGCTCACCCGGCACTCCCACCGGCCGCCCGCGGGCACCATCCGCCGCCGGAGCGACTGCGAGGCCCGCGCCCCGCCGCTGGGCCGCCACTCTGCCGGGCCGCCACTCCGCCACGCCGCCACGCCGCCAGCCGCCACGCAGCCGGCCGCCGTGCCGCTGGGCCGCCGTGCCGCCGTGCCGCTGGGCCGCCACTCCGCCGGGCCGCCACTCCGTCGGGCCGTCACATCGCCGGGCGCCGGGCCGCCACACGGCCACGCCGCCGGGACCGCCGTGGGTGACGGTGTGGAGCCGACGGTGCAGCAGCTCACGACGTCGGGACGGGCGAAGTCGCCGCGGTGTCAGCGGGTGCACTCCTCCGAGACCGTCGTTCCTCTCGCACCCGGCCCGGTCCTGCGTCGTCGACGTCGCATGGTCCTTCTCCCGTCAGTGGGATCGGCGCGACGGTCGTGATCGAGGATCAGCAGACCTTGTGTGCCGTGACGGCGCGGCTCGACCCGGCGGCGAGGTGGGCCGTGTCACCGAAGGGGGCTCGACCGGCATGTTCGGCGGCTGGGCGGCGGCCGCGTGGGTGCCGTGGCCTTGCGGAGCGCAGTGCCGGGGCGCGCGATCGTCCCGTCGAGTCTGTCGACCGCGCCCCTTCGTCGGATGCCGCAGCCCCTTCGTCGTGGCGCGTGTTCCCCTCGAAGCCGACCTCCCGGCCACCGGCGTGCGCGTGTCTTCACGCGGGGGCTCGACCCGCGAGCCGCCGACGGTTTGTCCGCCGCTTCTCCGGGTACGTCCAGGTGTCGCCCAGCCCCCACGTCGAAGGGCCCCCCGATGCTCAGGTTGCCGTCCGCCCGAGGTGAGATCAGTGCTCAGGTGATCGAGGAGCTGCGTCGACCACCGCACGAGTTCTCCGTTCCGCAGACGAGCTGGTGTGCCGCCGAAGAGGTCGAGGCCGCCGAGGCCGACGAGGACCTGCAACTGACGCTCTTCATCGCCTACGAGCTGCACTATCGGGGGTTCGCGGGCGTCGACGAGCGGTGGGAGTGGGCCCCGTCGCTGCTCGCGGTGCGGGCCGCCGCCGAACGTCGATTCGAGGCGGCCCTGCGCGCGCGGATCTCTGTTCCGGAACCTTCGGAGGAGGAGTTGCCCGCACGGCTCTTCGCCTTGGCGGCGGCCGACGACTCGCCGTCGGTGGCGGCCTACCTCCAGCAGGACGGCACCCTTGAGCAGCTTCGGGAGTTCCTGATCCACCGGTCCATGTACCAGCTCAAGGAGGCCGACGCGCACAGCTGGGCCATCCCTCGGCTGTTTGGACCGGCCAAGGCCGCGTTGGTGGAGATCCAGGCCGACGAGTACGGCGGGGGCAGGCCGGAGCGGATGCACTCGGAGCTGTTTCGCGCGACGATGCGCGGCGTCGGGCTCGATGACGCCTACCTGGCCTACGTCGACGTCGTGCCTGCGACCACCCTGGCGTTGAACAACGCCATCTCCCTCTTCGGCCTGCACCGACGGCTGCGCGGCGCGCTGGTGGGCCATCTGGCGGCGTTCGAGATGACCTCCTCCGTGCCGAGCAGGCGGATCGCCGCAGGCATGCGCAGACTCGGGCTGGACGACGAGGCGGTGTTCTTCTTCGACGAGCACGTGGAGGCCGACTCCGTCCACGAGCAGCTGGCCGCGCACGACCTCTGCGGAAGCCTGGTACGGGAGCAGCCCGACCTTCGGGCGGACGTGGTGTTCGGCGCGGCGACCGCGCTGATGTTCGACGGCCTGTTGGCGGCGCGGCTGCTGCGCAGCTGGGCGGACGGTGCCTCCTCGCTGTCCGGGCCGATCTCCGTGGCGGCGTGACCGACGTCGGACACGGGGCACCACCGGGTCGGCGAGCGGTCGGCCTGGAGACCGACATCCACGTCGACGAACGTCAGTGGGCTCGCTCCTACGACCGCGTCGCCGCATACGGGCAGGCCGAGCTCGCCGACCTGGTGTTCCGCCGGCCCGCCTGCGGGCTCGCACGTCCGGTCGAGGCGAGGGGACACGGCCGGGGACAGGCGGGCAGGCCGTGGAGTCCGGGGCACGCACGTGGCCCGCCGGAGCTCGTCGACCGGGGCCGGTCAGCGGAGGCCCTGCCCCGGCGCGCGAAAGTGGACGACCTTGTGGCTGCCGTCGCAGAAGGGCTTCACCGCGGATCGGCCGCACCGGCAGAGGGCGACCGTCCGGCGGCGCGCGTCGACGGGGGCGCCGTCCTGACCCACGATCGCCACGTCGCCGCGGAGCACCAGCGGCCCGTTCTCGTACACCACGACCTCGGCGGCGGACTCTTCGGACATGACGACCTCCTTCGCGGTCACGACGTCACTGAGGTACCCAGGCCGTGCCCGACCGACGCCCCGGCGACCGCGCTCGATGCCGGACACGCCGGAGGCCGGCCCTGGGCGACAGGCCGGGACCGCCCTCGCGGAGATCGCACCGCGACGGGTGAGCGTCGCCCCGTCGCCGTCGCGCCTGCCAGGTCGCCTCATCGCCGAGCCGACAGCGTCGCCGCCGGTGCCACTGCCACCGCCACCGGTGTCGTCATCCGCGCCGCCGCCGTCCGTCATCGTGTGGTTCGGCGGGGCAGACGGCCACCGCCCCACGGTGTCGTCGTGCCCATCGCCGAATCATCCCGACGGCGGCGTGCGAACGATCCTCGGTGCCTGCCCGTCGCCGCGGACGGGCTTCGACGACGATCACACCGTCAACGGTTCTTCCCGGTCAGCCGGTTCTTGACCTCTTTCGCCTTCCCTTTCATGGTCCCCATCGCGTCGCGCACCGGCTCGTAGGTGCCGTACAGCGCGGGGTCGGGCTTCGGCGCCGTCCCCGGTCCGCCGAGCGGCCGGGGGTCTTTCAGGTACTCGATGCCGTCGGGGCCGCTGCTCCAACCGCCCTTGCTCCCGTCGTGGCCGTCCGACAGCCGCCAGACGGTGTTGTTGTGCACCTGATCCTCTTCGTCGAACAGGGCGCTGGGCGCGATCGGAGTCTCCAGGCCGTCCTCCTCCAGCTCTTCGATCGCCGCGAGCCACTGCTTCTGGTGGACGGTGTCCCGGGCGAGGTTGAACTGCAGCATGGAGCGGACGCCGGGATCGTCGGTCATGTTGTACAGCCTGGCCGTCTGCAGTCTGCCCTGCGCCTCGGCCGCCGCGTTCGCCCGGAAGTCGGCCAACAGGTTGCCGCTCGCCACGATGTAGGCGCCGTTCCACGGAACGCCCTGACTGTTGTTCGGCAGCGCGCCGCCCCCCGCGATGATCGCCTGCTGCGGGTCCATGCCGCCGATGACGGCGGCGGTCACCGGGTCCTGCACCGCCTCGGCCATCACGGTCGCGGGTGCGCCCTCCAAGAGCCTGGCGACCATGGTGGCGAGCATCTCGACGTGCCCGATCTCCTCCGTGGCCGTGTCCATGATCAAATCCTTGTACTTGCCCTCGATGCGGCAGTTCCAGCCCTGGAACAGGTACTGCATCGTCACCGTCATCTCGCCGTACGCTCCGCCGATCAGCTCCTGTAGTTTGCGTGCGTAGGCCGCGTCGGGCTTCTCCGGCTTGGCTTCGAACTGCAGAAGCTTCGTGTGACGGAACACGCGGGCCCCCTTCGGGTCGGCTTGCCAGCCGAGGGCTCCCGGCGGCAGTACTGCGTACCCGAGGCACCGTGGCCTACACCCCAGCCGCCGGTGCCCGCACGACCGGGTCTCCGCGTGGTGGCGGTACCGGCGGTGGGCAGCCCGCGACCGCGCATGCTCCGTGGCAACGCGGAGGCCTCCGGACACACCGGCAGGCTGATGATCCGAGATTCGCTTCGGAATGCCGGGCGACCGGCCTCGTGCGATCTCGGCGGAGAGGACAACCGGATGGCCGGTCTGCCCGACGACCTGAGCGGCGTCGACCTCGGTGGTGTCGTGCCGAGCGAGGTGCTGTCCGCGGGCGACAAGTCGCTGCTCGTGCTCGGCCGTCGTGGCGGCGTGCCCGCGGTGATCAAGCTGCTGCGCACCGACGACCCGGTCTGGCAGGCGAGATTCGACCACGAGACGCGGCTCTACCAGGCGTTCAGACAGCATCCGCCGCCGATCCGGGTGCCCGCGCTGCTCCATGCCGACGGCCGCGGCGTCCTGGTCGTCGAGTACGTCGCGGGCAGGCCGGTTGGACACCGAGGGGCATCCCGAGCGGCCGGTGCCCACCGAGGTTCCGCACGCGCTGCTCCACACGGTCACCGGGTTCGCCTCCTGGACGCCGCCTCGGGACGTGCGGCTGAACGTGTTCGACTACCGCGAGCGGGTGGAGCGTCATCACCGCGCCGGGTTCTTCGACGCCGCCGACCGGGCGGCCCTGCACGCGCTGCCTGCCGGACAACCGCCGCTGCGGCAGGTCCAACACGGCGACCCGCTGCCCGCCAACCTGGTACTCACCGAGTCGGGTGACCGCGTGCTCCTGGACTTCGAGTTCACCGGCCTGTTCCTGCCGGGATTCGACTTGGCGATGTCGCACACCCTGTTCGCCGCCACCCCCGGCGCTCAGGACGCGGTCGAGACCCTGGTCCGCGACGCCGGGATCGAGGCGTCCTTCCTGCTGAACCGGGCGATGGTGCTCTCCCGCGAACGTCGGCTGTACTCCGAGGCAGCCGGCGACCCCCGCCTCCGGCGGCCGCCTCGCCTCGACTCGCAGTGGGAGGAGCTCCGCAGCCGGCTGCACGGGCGCGGCTGATGCACGGGCAGTCGGATCCGTCCGGTTGCCGGAACCGGCCGGTGCCGGGCGTGCATCGTCGGCGGGCAGCCCCGCCCGCCGACGACTCCGGCTCGCCGCGCTTCGGTCTGTTCGTGGGCATGCGCGGTGGCGGGGAGACCACCGTCCACGGTCGCGGGGCGCGACACCGGCAGGCCGGGCTGCGGGAGCGTCGACGACGTGTCGGCCTCGCCCAGCCCGTCCGGTGGCCCGCAGACGGCCGCTCTGCTGTCCCAGCCCAGCCCCGCCATGTCCTAGGCACCAGTCCCAAGCCCGAGCCCGGACTCAAGCCCGGCCAGCCTCAGACCGGGCGGGACCCGGACGGCCCGTCGCGACGACGGGCCTCAGCCGGTGCCGGGCATTCCCGCGTACTCCTCGATGCGAGTGATGCGGCCGTCCTCGAAGCGGAAGTACACGGCGGCGTCGACCCGGAAGAGCGCTCCGTCCTTCATGGCCACGTTCACGACGTGCTGCTGAAGGACTTCGCCGGGCTTCGAGAACTGCCGGGTGATGTCGTAGCGCATCGACTGGATGGGCTCGATCTGGGCCTCCATGCCCGCGATGTTCTCGTCGATCGTCGAGTCGCCCTTTCCGTCGTTGTGCCAGACGGTGGCCGTCGCGGAGCACATCGCTCGGGCGGCGCCCCAGTCCTGGTTCTCCAGGTGGCGGAGGTAGGCGACGGCCTTGTCTGCGAGGTCCTGACTCATGGTGGTGACTCCTTCGTTGTGCGGGGCGCGGGGGAGTGGCGTCGTGGGGCCGGCACGGGGGAACGCTCAGTCGGCGGCGTGGACGAAGGCGCGCTCACCCGCCTCGACTCGCCTGGCGAGGTGGTTGTCGGGTGGTGACAGCGGGCAGGTGAAGACGGCGGGCGCCAGGTGATGGTGCGAGAGCGTCGCCTGGTTGAAGTCGACGGTCATGGTCTCGCCGGGTTCCCGAGGTTCGAGGACCAGCCAGCGGCCGATGTCGGGGGTCTCGCCTCCGTTGGTCTCATCGGTGAAGATCACGAGACGCTGACCCGGCATGTCCTCGAGCACCGAGAGCACGTGTTCGGTGCCGTCGATGACGACGACGAGGTCGACGGGCGCCAGGACGGCCTCCGTACTACGGGGCGTCGTCAGGCGCCCGACCTCGATACGGCGACCCTCGGGCGCCGCCCGATACTCGCCGTGGAGGACCCAGGCCGGGTCGTAGGGATAGGTGTCGATCCCGCACAGCCCCGATCGGGTGAGAGCCGCCTGGTCCATGACGACCACGCCGAAGAACCCGTCCGCGCCGCCCGCGAAGCCGACTCGCCCGCCGGAGAACCCCAGCGAGCTGCCGGACGGCACGTCGGCCGTTCCGTCCAGTGTCTCGCCGTTGATCGTCACGTCGTCGCCTGCCGCGGCCGACACCGTCAGGGCACCCGCCTCCGTGACGCGCCATCGACCGGGGATCCCCGGGATGCCCCGGGCTTCCGGGCCGCTCACCCTGCCGTTCGCGACGACCTTCGCCTTGCCGTTCGGCCCGGCGATCTCGTCCCACCTGGCCGCGCGCCACGCCTCGTGGCTCGCGGGCACGCCGGCCACGTCCCGCTGGTTCTGCAGATCATGCTCAAGGGTCATGAGATGTCCTTTCTCCGCTGTGCGCCCTGGTAGAAGGGCTGCTGATCCGGTGATCGACCGTCGACCTTCATGCCGTATCGGCAATATCTCTTGTTCGTGGCGCAAGGTTCGGGGCCTGTGGCCACTCGGCGTTCGTGTCGCCGTCGTGGCGTCGCGGTGGTTCTCGAACGGCCGGGATCAGGCCCGGCGGGCGGCCCACACGGTGCGCTCGGTGCGTACCGCGAGATCGTCACGGCGCAGGAGACTGTGCGGGCTCTCCGGGTCCAGCAGCCGGTCCAGCGCGGCGAGGTCCTCGGGCTGAAGCGCCTCGGCGACGCCACTCCTGATGCGCCGCAGGCCGCTGAGGGCATAGCGACCGACCGCGGAGGACCGGGAGTGCTCGACGTCGACGCTGATCGTCCGGGTGTCCTCGACGGTGAAGCCCGCAGCGGTCAGCAGGGGACCCCAGTCGGCTCCCCGGTGGGGGACGTGCCCGGCGTGGCGGCGGTCGGCGGCGGCGTGGCAGCGTTCTTCGAGGCCGGGGCGTTCCTCGGGAGCGTCCTCGGGGAGGAAGCGGGGGAAGCCCGCCAGCTCGACGACGGCGATCAGCCCGCCGGGGGCGAGCGTGTCGTGGACCTGCCGCAGGGCGCGATCGGGATCGGCGAGGTGATGCAGGGACGCCGACGCCCACACCAGCTCGGGCCTGCCGAGGTCCGGCCACGGCGCGTCGAGGTTCGCCTGGACCGTGCGCACCCGATCGGCGGAACCGTGCTCCCGGGCCTTCCGCCGCAGGCGCTCGAGGTGTGCCTCTGAGTGGTCCACGGCGGTGACCCGCGCCTCGGGGAAACGGGCGAGCAGGGCGAACGTCCCGGCGCCGGTGCCGCAGCCCAGGTCCACGATGTGCCGGGGTGCGACGGCCAGTGGCAGCCCCTCGACGATCGATCCGGTGTGCTCGGCGAGGACCTCGGCGTCGAGATCCAGGATCTCCGCCTGGTCGTCCACTCCCTCCCGAGGTCCGTGGCCCGCCCCGTGTCGGTGGTCGGGGTCGTGGTCGTGGGAGGCGTGGGCATGGCCGTGCGCGGTGGGCGTCATGGCATCACCGTAAGGCCGTCATGCGCCAGATGCATCAGACCTTGCCTAAGCAGCAAGGCGGTCCGTGTCCCGTCGGCCCGCCGCGCAACGAAGCCCACGAGGAGGCCGGCCGACCCGCGTGATCAGTCCGCGGCCTGCCGGGTTCGCTGGTCGGCGTGGTGTCCGCGGCGGGCCTCCCGATCGAAGATGCCCAGGATCTCGCAGGGGCCGCCCGCGGTGCCGATCGCGTGCGGAAGCATCGTCGGGAACTCGGCCGCCTGGTTGGCCTCCATGCGCAGCCTGCGGTGGCCGAGCAGTAGGACGGCGGTGCCGGACAGCACGACGAGCCATTCGCGGCCCGGGTGCGCGCGCATGCCCGCCGGATCGTCCGGCGGCGGAGTCGTGATGCGCTGTCGCATGACGGTCATCCCGGGCTCGGCCTTGATCGGCCACCGCAGCACGCCGTGGGCGCCGTCGATCATCGGGCTGGTGATCACGTCGTCGGTGTCCGTCTCGACCAGTTGATCCAGTGAGGTGTCCAGCGCGCGGGCTAGCGTGACCAGCTGGTCCAGGGCGAGACGACGCTGACCGTTCTCGATGCGACTGAGTGAGGAGGGGCTCATCCTGGCGCGGGTGGCCAGCTCCTCCAGTGACCAGCCCTGCGCGACGCGCAGCGCTCGGATGCGTTTGCGTACCAGGCCGTCCAACTCGCCATCATCTTGCGTCATAGGCACGATCTTATGCCGTAGTCGCAAGGAATGCCTACTGTCGTGGTGCGACCTCGTGTCAGTCGGAGAGGAGACACCGCCATGTCGGACACCCGAGCCGATGCGCTACCGGAGGACACCGTCGACGCCGTGGTGATCGGCGGTGGCGCCGCCGGACTGAGCGGCGCGCTGACGCTGGCCCGATCCCGCCGATCCGTCGTCGTGATCGACGGCGGAACACCCCGCAACGCCCCGGCCGAGGAGGTGCACGGGCTGCTCGGCCTGGACGGCACCCCACCGGCGGAGCTGCTGCGCCGCGGGCGGGAGGAGGTGCGTCGCTACGGCGGTCGGCTGGTGGCCGGTGTGGTGACCGCCGCCGAGCCCGCCGCGCCGTCGGCCGACGGCGACCCTCGCTTCACCATCACCCTGGACGGCGGCATCGTGCGGGCACGCCGAGTACTCGTGGCCGTCGGAGTGCGCGACGTGCTCCCCGACATCCCCGGCCTGGCCCCGCACTGGGGCGGCGGCGTGGTGCACTGCCCGTACTGCCACGGATGGGAGGTCCGGGACGAACCCGTCGGCATCCTGGCGGCGGGGCCCGCCTCCGTCCACCACGCGCTGCTGTTCCGCCAGCTGACCGAGGACTTGGTGTACTTCACCCGAGACACCGACCTCGACCGGGACACGCGTGCCCGATTCGCCGCTCGCGACATCCGCGTCGTCGACACCCCGATCGTCGAGGTCCGGGCCGACGAGGACGGCATCACCGGGGTCCTGCTGGCCGACGGGCAGGTCGTGTCCCGGCGGGTGCTCGCGGTCGCCACCGCGACGCGGGCGCGGGCCGAGGGGCTCGGCGGGCTGGCACTCCCGATGGAGGACCTGCCGGGCGGCATGGGCCGCCGCTTCCGCAGCGGCATGGCGGGCACCACCGAGGTGCCGGGGGTCTGGGTGGCGGGCAACGCCACCGACGTGACCGCGCAGGTCGGCGCCGCCGCCGCGGCAGGCGCCCTCGCGGGCGCCCATCTGAACGCCCACCTCGCCGTCGCCGACACCGACGCCGCCCGGTCGGCCGCGGCAGCCGACACACGCTCCTGAGTCGGCTGCCGCCGAGTCCGCTGTTCCCGAGTCGACTGTTTCTGAACTCCGGCTCCGGAACCAGCCACCGCGCAACCGCCTGCCCCGAGCCGCCTGCCGCCCGGATCGGCAGGCGTCCCGGCATCCATCCCCACGGTCGCGCCGAGCCGTGGTCGCGCCGGAATTCGGCCGTGCCACGCCGGGCTCACGCGGAATCCAGGCTGCCCGAGTCGCGGCCGCACCACATCACGGCCGCACCGAGTCGCGGCCGCCTCACTCCCGGCCGCACCCGAATCACGGCCGCGCCGTGCCGCCACGGCCGCGTCGGCATGCCTGCCCGCTCCGACGTGAGACCGCCCTGCCCCCGAGAGGACGTCATGAACTCGAGGCCACCACAGCAGCATGCCGTTCCGACCGGCCCGACCGCCGTGGTCGCGGACGTCCGTCGACGTCGCACGATCCTGATCGCGGTCTCCGTCGCGTTGATGGCGGTGATCTCCTCGGTCACCGGCCTGAACGTCGCCCAGCCGGACCTCGCGGTCGACTTCGGCGCACCACAAGGCACGGTGTTGTGGATCATCAACGTCTACATCCTCACCCTGGCCGCGCTGCTGCTGCCGCTCGGTGCGGTCGGTGACCGCTGGGGACGCAGACCCGTGCTCCTGGCGGGACTGGCCGTCTTCGGCGTCGCGAACGTGGTCGCGGGCCTCGCCCCGTCGGCGGCGCTCATGATCGCGGCACGCGTGCTCAGCGGGGTCGGAGCGGCGATGATCATGCCCGTCACGCTCGCCGTGATCACCTCGACCTTCCCGGAGAAGGAGCGCGGCCGGGCGATCGGCGTGTGGACCGGCGTCGCGGGCGGCGGCGGTCTGCTGGGCATGTTCCTCTCGGCCGTCCTCGTCGACGTCGTGCACTGGCGCTTCCTGTTCGTACTGCCCGTCGCACTGGTCCTCGTCGCGGCCGGCATGGTGCTCCGCTCGGTCCCCGACTCCCGCGAGGCCGCGCGGGGCTCCTTCGACACGGTCGGCTCGCTGGCCGCCGCCCTCGCCGTGGTCGGCCTCATCTACGCCCTGCATGAGGGTCCGGAGAAGGGCTGGTCCGCACCCGACACCGTCGTCAGCCTGCTCGTCGGCGTCCTCGGCGCCGCCGGATTCGTGGTCTGGGAACTGCGCCACCGCGCACCACTGCTGGATGTCCGCCTCTTCCGCGAACGCGGCCTGGCGACCGGCTCCGTGGCGCTCCTGGCGGTCTTCGGGGTGCAGGCCGGCGTCTCCATCGTCCTGTATCCGTTCTTTCAGACCGTCTTCGGCTGGTCGGGCCTGCTGTCGACCGTGGCGCTGCTGCCCATGGCCGGGCTGATGATGGTCTCCTCCGGCCTCGCCCCGCGCATGGCCGAGCGGGTCGGGGCTCGCGCGACGATGACGACCGGGGTGCTGCTGGCCGGCGTGGGTCTGGCGCTCCTGGCCACTCTCGTCTCCGTCGACGGCGGCTATCCCGCGGTCCTGCCGGGCATGATCGCCATGGGAGTGGGCATGGGCCTGTCGATGCCGCCCGCCACGGAGGCCATCACCAGCGCGCTGCCTCGGGACCGGCAGGGCGTGGCCTCCGCGCTCAACGACGTCACTCGGGAGTTCGGCACCGCGCTCGGCGTCGCGTTGCTCGGAGCGCTGCTGTCGGCCGCCTACCGCACTGCCGTCACCCCCAGACTCGACGGGGTTCCCCGCCGACCTCGCGGCCCCGGCCCGAGAGGGCATCGCCAACGCCCTCGATGCCGCGGCCGGTGCGGACACGGGCGCTCAGACGTTGATCCGTGCGGCGCGAGAATCCTTCGTCGACGGCTGGCAGACCGCCATGTGGGCGGGCGTCGCCGTGCTGGGGGCGCTCCTCGTCCATCTCCTCGTCCGCAGGCCCGCGAGCGCGACACCCGCCGCCGGGCATGCCACCGGCGATGCCGCTCCCGTGACCTCATGACCCCTCGCCACCCGAGTGGCCTCGTCACCCGAGTGGCGGTGAGATCGCGGCCGCCGTCGTCGAACCCGACGGCCGGGGCGAGGAGACCATCGCCCCGGCCTCGGCTGTCGTGCTGCCGCCCTCCAAGCCGTCACGCGCGTCAGCCTCGGCCGCCCACCAGACCCGGCGACGCGGTGCTCGGCTTCGGACCGGGACCGCTGCCGCCCCGCTGATGCCGATCAGCAGGCGGGTCGGAGCCGCGGCGGCCGTCTCCGCATCGACCGGTCACCGCCTCGCGTCGAATCGACGGCGACCGCCGAGGCCCTGCCCTCGGGACTCAGTCGGCGAGTATCTGCTCACGCAGGATGTCGGCGTGTCCGCAATGGTGGGCCAGTTCCCGCAGCACCTGGAAGTACACCCAGCGCAGCGTGCGGGGGCCCGCGGGGTGACCGGTGACGACGGCGTCCAGCGACAGAGCCGCGCTCGCCGCCCGGGCCGCGGCGCAGGCCTCCTGATGCGCTGCCGTCACCGAGGCCGCGGTGTCGTCATCGGAGAGTCGGAACGAGTCGTCCACGCTCGGCACCAGCCCGAGTTCTCGGCGGGGCGTGCCGCCGACGCACTCCTCGAACCACACCCGCTGCATCCACGTGACGTGCTTGACCAGGCCGAGCAACGTCGTCGCCGAGGGCACGAGCCCGCGGCGAGTCTGTTCCTCGGTGAGACCGAGGAGGGTCCGCTCGACGGCACCGCGATACTCCTCGAGGAACGCGTCCAACTGGGTGCGTTCGTCGTCCAGCGGCACCTCGAACGGACCCCGCCGCCGAGCTCGATCACCGTTCACGGACCCAGCCTACGAAGCACCGCGCCTCGCGACGCACGACATCCGACCACAGCCGCCTCACCATCGAGCCGTCCTCATCGCTCGGGCCGCGTGATCGCGTGCCGGAGACCGCGGACGGGACGCGAACTCGCGTCGCCGACCTGGGTCGTCGCGCACACGCAACGCAGACGCGTGGCGACCCGCACTCGGCGACCCGTCGTTCTCGCCTTGCCCACGTACCGGACGTGTTCGTCGCGATGCGGCGCCGACGGGATGTCGTCCGCCGCGTACCGCATCGCCTCGAGTGGGGTGCGCCTCGCGCGAGGCGCGAGCCGCCGCTCCGACCGCCTGCGGTGAAGACCTGCGTCCGCGCCGCCCCGTGATCACACCGTTCGGCGGCATGCGCCCCACCCGCGGAGACTGCCACGCCGTGGATCGGCGAGGGGCTATGCTGCTCAGCCGGGGGACGAGCGGTCACGTCCTGTTCGGCGGCGCGAGGCTGTCGCGAAAGGCTGAGGGATGCGATGAGTCGGCGCGGCTCACAGGGGTCTGTGGACGCACGACCACGGTCGTGGCGCAGTCGCCTGCGGCGGCTTCTTCCCACGGCGGGCAGGCCTGCCCGCGCGGTGGTCGCCGGTTTCGCGATGGCCGTCGGCGTCGGCACGGCGTTGCTCAGCCTGCCGGTCGCGGCCGCCAGTCGGGAGTCCACCGACTTCGTCCATGCGTTGTTCACCGCGACGTCGGCGGTCTCGATCACCGGCCTGGCGGTGGTGGACACCGGGTCGCACTGGTCGACCTTCGGACAGGTCGTCATCCTGGTCCTCATCCAGGCCGGCGGGCTCGGCATCATGACGCTGGCCTCGATCCTCGGCCTGCTGGTGTCCCGCAGACTCGGTCTCGGGATGGAGTTGACCGCTCAGCGGGAGACACGAAGCCTCCAGCTCGGAGACGTGCGCAGAGTCGTCATCGGTGTGATCAGGCTCAGCCTCCTCTTCGAGGTGGTCATCGCCGTGGTTCTCGGCGCGAGGCTGCTGATCGCCTACGATTACTCCCCCGGCGACGCCGTGTACTCCGGGATCTTTCACTCGGTCGCGTCATTCAACAACGCGGGGTTCTCACTCCACAGCGACAGCATGACGCGCTTCGTCGCCGATCCATGGATCTCCCTGACCGTCTCCCTCGCGGTGATCGCCGGTGGGCTGGGCTTTCCGGTGCTCTTCGAAGTGGGACGCAGGCTCCGCGGCCCGCACCGATGGTCGATGCACGCCAAGATCACCCTGGGCGCGACGGCGCTGCTGCTGCTGATCGGCTTCGTCTTCATCACGGCGAGCGAGTGGCGTAACGAACACACGATGGGCGGATTCGGCGTGCCCACGAAGCTGCTGGCCGGCTTCTTCGCGGCGGTGATGCCACGATCCGGAGGCTTGAACAGCGTCGACGTCGGCGAGATGACCTCGGCGAGTCTGCTCGTACAGGACGTGCTGATGTTCATCGGTGGCGGCAGCGGGAGCACGGCAGGCGGGATCAAGGTCACGACCTTCGCGTTGCTGGCCTTCGTGATCGTGGCCGAGATCAGGGGCGAGCCCACGGTGCACGTGATGGGGCGCAGGCTCGCGTCCAGCGTTCAGCGGCAGGCGTTGACGGTCGCGTTGCTGAGCGTGGGCCTTGTCATGCTCACCACCATCACGCTGCTGTCGATCACGCCGTTCAGCCTCGACGAGGTGCTGTTCGAGTCGATCTCGGCTGTGGCGACGGTCGGCCTGTCCACCGGGATCACCGCGGATCTCCCACCCATCGCACAGGTGCTGATGTCGGCACTGATGTTCATCGGCAGGCTCGGCCCCGTCACACTCGCCGCGGCACTGGCGCTGCGGGACCGGCCGCGGCGATACGAACTACCGGAGGAGCGACCCATCGTTGGCTAAGAAGGACGCTGCGACCAATCGCGCGGTCATCATCGGGCTCGGCAGGTTCGGGGGCTCCGTCGCCATGGAGTTGATGCGACAGCGGACGGAGGTGCTCGCCATCGACTCGAATCCGAAGATCGTGGATCGATATGCCGACCATGTCACCCACGCCGCCGTCGCCGACTCCACTGATGAGGACGCGCTGCATCAGCTCGGTGTCCATCGGTTCCATCGAGCGGTGGTGTCGATCGGGGCCGATCTCGAGGCGAGCATCCTCACGACGTCGCTGCTCGGGGACTTCGCCATTCCCAACATCTGGGCCAAGGGACTCTCCCGACAGCATGCCAGCATCCTGGAACGGGTCGGTGCGCACCATGTCGTGCTGCCGGAACACGACATGGGAGAGCGGGTCGCGCATCTGGTGATGGGCCGCATGCTGGACTACATCGAGTTCGAGGACGACTACGCCATGGTCAAGACGACCGCGCCGGCCGAGGCGGTCGGTCGTACGCTCGGTGAGGCCCAGCTCCGTTCCAAGCACAAGATCACCGTGGTGAGCATCAAGCGTCGGGGTGAGGGATTCAGCTACGCCACGGCGGACACCCTGGTACGTGCCGGAGATCTGCTCATCGTGGCGGGCAAGGCCGTCGATACCGAGCGCTTCGCGGAGTTGGACTGAAGAGCGGTTGTGATCACGCAGGCCGCCGCCGGCCGGTCGACCCGGTGAGACGCGAGGAGACGTTCGGCGTCCCCGCGTTCCAGACACTCGCCGGTGTCGTCCCCCGGGAGCGGCGGCAGGCGGGGCCTCGGACGGACGGGGTCAGCACGCGTCGGAGGTGGTGACCAGAGGGCCCGCGGTGCGTGGAGACAGGGTTCAGTCCGCCGCGGCGGTCCCAGGGGCTGGCGGACGGGCCCGCCGTACCTCTCCGCCGACCTGGTCGGCGACACGCACCGCGATTCCAGGAGGTCCTGCGCCCCGGAGCACACCGCGGGCTCCGCGCAGGTCGGTGTGGACCGCTCGTGGATCACCGGAGTACGGTTCGGGCTGGTGCGCCGGGAAGTCTGGTCGGCAACGGGTGATCCGTCGTCGAGAGGAACGTCATGGCCGCCTTCGCTGAACCTGTCCGCCCGTCGGAGCCCGCGATCGAGGCACGCGGGCTGACCAAGCGCTTCGGACGGACGACGGCGGTGGCGGACCTCTCCCTGACCGTCCGTCGTGGTGAGGTCTTCGGTTTCCTCGGCCCCAATGGCGCGGGAAAGTCGACGACGATTCGTCTCCTCCTCGGTCTGGTGCGTGCCTCGGCAGGCAGCGCGTCGTTGTTCGGTGACGACGTCCGCGATGTCCGACGAGCCCATCGGCATGTGGCCTATGTGCCTGCCGACGTGGCGTTGTGGCCCTCGCTGACCGGTGCCGAGATTCTTCACCTGCTCGCGCGAACCGGTTCCGAGGTCGACCTCGCGTATCGGGAGGTTCTGATCGACCGGTTCGCGTTGGACCTGGATCGAGCGGCGGCGACGTACTCGACGGGTAATCGTCAGAAGGTCGCGCTGGTGGCCGCCTTCGCCACTCGCGCGCCGCTGCTGATCCTCGACGAACCCACCAGCGGTCTCGACCCGCTGATGGACCGCGAGTTCCGCCGGTGCGTGGTCGAGGCCAGGGACCGAGGTCAGACGGTGTTCCTGAGCTCTCATCTGCTGGACGAGGTCGAGGCACTCTGCGATCGGGTGGCGATCCTGCGGTCCGGGCGGCTGGCGGAGGTGGCTCGGATAGCGGAGCTGCGCAGGCTGCGGCGTACCGAGGTCGAGGTCTCCTTCACCGGTGATCCGCCTGATCTGGCACGGACGCCCGGCGTGCTCGACACCGAGGACCTCGGCGGCTCCCGACTGCGGTTCACCATGTCCGGCCCCGCCGGTCCGGCGCTGCGCGCGCTGGCCGCGGCGGAGGTCGAGACCATCGAGGTCCGCGAGCCGACGTTGGAGGAGATCTTCCTCGACTACTACGGCGAGCGGGATCGATGACCTCGGCGGAGCGGACCGTACCGCGATCGACGTCGCGCCCGGTCCGGAGGCGGGCTCTGCCGGCCGTCGCCGCGCTGCATCTCCAGCAGATCCGCCGCAGCGCGCTCGTGGTGCTGGTCGTCGTGGCGGGGCTCTCCGGATTGGTGGCGGGGCAGTTTCACACCATGTTCGCCGGGGTGCTGGACGCCCAGGCGTTGGCGGCTTTGACGGAGAATCCGGCGATCCGGATCCTCTTCGGCGATCCGGTGGCACTGGATGATCCGGGCGGCTTCACCGTCTGGCGCACGGGCACGGTGTTCGCCGTGCTGGTCGGGGTCTGGGCGTGCGTGACGGTGACCCGTCTCACGCGGGGCGAGGAGGAGGCCGGGCGTTCGGACCTGCTCCTCGCGGGGCAGCCGACCCGGGTCCATCTGGTGGCCCTGTCGCTCACAGTGCTCGTCGGGTGCCTTGCCGTGATCGGCGCGGTCCTCGCGGGCACGCTGGTCTTCTCGGGCACGGCGGTGGTCGGTTCGGTGTTGTACGCCGCGGGACTGGTCGGGGTCGGCGTCGGGTTCGCGGCGGTGGGCGCGCTGTGCGCTCAGATCCTTCCCACTCGTGCCGCCGCCTCCGGGCTGGGCCTCGGCCTGCTGACCGCGTCGATGATGGCGAGGATGGTCGCGGACGGTGCGGAGCAGCTGGATTGGCTGCGGTGGTTCACGCCGTTCGGCCTCGTCGGTGAAGTCGGTCCTTACGCGCATGATCGACCGGCTCCGCTCCTCGTGTTGTTCCTGATGCCGGTGCTGTTCGCGGCGAGTGCGGTCGTCATCGCACGCATGCGGGACGCCGGTGCGGGTCTGCTCCGGCTGACGGCCCGACGATCCCCCCGGATGACGCTCCTCGGGTCCCTCCCCGGGTTCGCGATCCGGCGGGTGCTCCCCCCGATGGCGGGCTGGACGGTCGGCCTGGCCGCCTTCGCCGGACTGATCGGGCTGCTGGCCGTCTCGATCACCGACTTCCTCGCAGGCAGTCCCCGCTTCACCGAACTGGCCGCCGCAGCGGGCTTCGGTCTCCTGGATGCGACCACCGGCTATGCCGCGACGATGTTCACCCTGTTCGCGATCCCGGTGGGGTGCTTCGCCGCGACGCGCATCGCCGCCATGCGGCAGGACGAGCGCAGCGGACGTGCGGTCTCCCTGTTCGCCACCTCGACATCCCGACAACGGATCGTGGCCGTCGAGCTTGCCGTCACCCTGGCGTGCGTTCTGCTGCTGCTCACCGTGGTGGGTCTCGCGATGTGGGCGGGCACCCGCATCGTCCAGGCACCGTTGGAAGTGGGTGAGGCGCTTGCCGGCGCACTCAACCTGGTGCCGATCAGCCTGCTCTGCATCGGCGCGGCGACGGCGGCACTCGGGTGGCTGCCGCGGGCGGTCCTCCTGGTCGGCTGCCTGCCTGCCGTCGGCGGCTTCCTGCTCGACGTCCTGGCGCAGAGCACGGGCGCCCCGGCGTGGGTGGGGGACCTCTCGCCCTTCGCGCACCTTGCCGCGGTTCCGCACTCTCCGCCGGACTGGACGGGCCTCGCGGTGTCCTCGACGATCGCGCTCGCCCTCGCGGTCATCGGTACCGTCGGACATGCACGGCGAGATCTCGGCGTCTGACCTCTTCCGCTCCCGACGACACCACCGGGAACGACGTTCCCTCGACGACCAGGACGGGGAGGCCGGGACGGCGGCCTCGGGCCTCCGCCGTCCGTCTGTCGAGAGTCGGTGACGTCGATCTCACGGCGCGGTCGAGCAGCGCGCCGGCGTTCGACGTCCTCGCGTGCAGTGATACCGGTCTCACGGGTGCGGCGGTGTCGTGGTCGGTGCCGGCAGGCTCAGGCTCGATCGAACGACACGGAGCAGTGGGCCCGGCCATCGGGTCATCCGGAAGGGGCGATCGTGTCAGTAAGGCGGCTGGACGTCGTCTGATACGTTCTTCACGACTTCCACACTTCAGGAGGGGAGGGGCAGTGATCGCGACCGTCGGTCGTCGGTGTGGTGACACCGACCTGCCGATCAGCGGCAGCATCCGCCCTCTGTCGGGCAGGCTCGGGATGCCCGCTCCGCACCCCTCGAGTCTGCGGCGGAGGCGCTTCGCCGAACCGCACAAGCTGCCGGTCGACCACGGTCTGCCGCCGGGCACCAACGGCTACACCACGTCGTGGGGCACCAACGCCCACGGCGAGCTGAGCGCGTGCCCGCCGGGACCCCGCTGAGCTGACTCCCGTAGTCGTCTGCCCCCTCCTCGTCTGGTTGATCGCACTAGCGTCACCCTCCGTCGGGTGTGCCTGCCGTGCGGTCACTTCGCCCTCCCCGATTTCTGGTGCCCAAGGTGCCGGCGTTCGGTGGCGGGCCGTCGTCACCTGCACCCCCATTGACGAAGACGCGGCGATGAATCGTGAAAGGACCATGGCGTGTTGCTGGCCGTCCTGGTGATTGCGCTCGCTCTCACCACCCTGAGCACACCCCTGCTCAACCGCCTGCTCGGCCGTGCGGCAGGCTGGCCGATCGCGGCCGTCTTCGCGGCCTTGACAGTCGTCGTCGCAGCCCAGGGGCACCACGTCCTCGTCGAGGGCGGCACACTCGAGTTCTCCCGGCCCTGGATGCCCGCGATCGGGGTGAACCTCGAGCTGCGCATGGACGGCCTCGGCTGGCTGTTCACCATGCTGGTGCTCGCGGTGGGCGCGTTGATCATCGCCTACTCGACGCGGTACTTCCCGCCCGGCAGGCGGGGCGGCTTCTACTTCCTGATGACGGCGTTCGCGACGGCGATGGCCGGGCTGGTGCTGGCCGACGACCTGGTGCTGCTCTTCGTGTTCTGGGAGCTCACGACCATCTGCTCGTTCTATCTGATCGGGTTGTCGGGGCCGTCGGCGAATCGTCCCGCGGTGCGGACCTTCATCGTCACCGCGTTGGGCGGACTGGCGCTGCTGACGGCCGTCGTCCTGCTCATCGTGCGGACCGGGACCAGCAGCCTGAGCGCCGTCCTTTCGGACACGTCGTGGATGCAGGACAGCGGCTTCGCGACCGTGATCGCGTTGCTGGTGATGCTGGCGGTCTTCACCAAGTCGGCGCAGTTCCCGTTCCACTACTGGCTGCCGGACGCGATGGCGGCCAGCACCCCGGTGAGCGCCTACCTGCACGCCGCGACGATGGTCAAGGCCGGGGTCTACGTCGCCATGCGATTCTCGGCGGCGTTCGGGGAGTTCGGCGTCTGGAACATCGGACTCATCTCGGTCGGCCTGCTCACCGCGCTGATCGGCGCGGTCTTCGCGCTGCAGCGGCACGACCTCAAGGAGCTGGCGGCGTACTCGACCGTCAGTCAGCTCGGCTTCCTCATCATGGTGATCGGCATCGGCACTCCCGCGGCGCTGATCGCGGCGGCCGTGCACACCGTGGCACATGCCCTGTTCAAGTCGGCGCTGTTCATGACGGTCGGCGTCATCGACCGTCAAGCCGGTACCCGAGACATCCGAAGACTCAGCGGGCTGCGTTCCGCCATGCCCGTCACCGCGATCGTGGCGAGCCTGGCCGCCCTGTCGATGGCGGGGATACCGCCCTTCCTCGGCTTCGTGAGCAAGGAGACCCTGTTCGACGCGCTGCTGGAGGCACCGGGGCCTGCCTGGGTGGGTCCGGCGGTGGGCGTCGGAGCCGTGATCGCGGCGGCATTCACCTTCGCCTATGCGTTCCGATTCGTCGTCGGAGTGTTCGGCGGCCCGCCGAACGAGTCGTCGCCCCGGGAAGCCGGAGTCTGGTTCCTCGCCGCGCCCGCCGTGGCCGTCGTCGGCGGCCTCGTCCTCGGGCTGGGCGCTCCGTGGCTCAATCCACTGGCCGACCGAGTCGCGGTCGACGCCGCACCCGGAAGCGGGCACGCCTACCTGAGCCTGTGGCACGGCTTCAACGCGGCGCTGTTGATGTCGGCGGTCGCCATCGGGTTGGGCGCACTGCTCGCCTGGCGGTCGGCCGCCGGTGAAGCCCTGGCCGGCCGTCGGTTCCTCCCCGTCTCCGGCACCGCGGTCTTCGAGATGCTGCACCGAGGGGTGATCGCGTTGGGCGTCCGGGTGGGCGATCTCACCCGCGGCGACTCGCCGGCGCGACACATGGCGATGCCGATCGTGCTGATCGGTGTTCTCACCGCCGTCGTCGCCGCCGCGAACCTCGACTTCGAATCGTTCACCGCACCCACCTCGCGGAGGCTGGACTGGTTCCTGGTGGTGCTGGTGGTCGCCGCGGTCCTGGCCGCGACCATCACCCGCTCCCGGCTGGCGGGCCTGGTCCTGGTGGGCGTGGCCGGTTTCACGGTGGCGCTGTGGTTCCTGTTCCTCGGGGCGTTCGACGTCGCACTGACGCAGGTGATGGTGGAGATCCTCACCGTCGTCGTCGCGGTGCTCGTCCTGCGGCGGCTGCCCCGGCGATTCCATCGTGCGACCAGGCGAAGGACGGTGCTGACCGCCGCGATCGCGATCGGAGCCGGACTCAGCGCGGGCCTCGCCGCCTACCTGATGACGGGGCGCCGGGAGCTCTCACAGGCTGCGGAGTACTTCCTCTCCCAGGTCGAGGAGGACACCGGCGGAACCAACGTCGTCAACACGATCCTGGTCGACTATCGGGCGATGGACACGATGGGCGAGCTCACGGTCCTCGGCGTCGCGGGCCTGGTGATCATCTCGGTGCTCAACTCCAGCGGTCTGATCTCCGGCGGTGGGGAACGACAACCGAAGGTCCCCCCGAGCAGCGCGGTCTGGAACGCCGACGACAACACCGTCATCGTCCGCACCGTGGCGCGGTGGCTGATGCCGCTGCTGGTGCTCTGGTCCCTCTATCTGCTCTTCCGCGGGCATCACGAACCCGGCGGCGGCTTCATCGCCGGGCTGGTGGGAGGCGCGGGCTTCGCCCTGGTCTATCTGACGGCCGCGAGTGAATCGGCCGCCAGGATCCGTCTCTCGTCGCCGGGGCTCATCGCATCCGGGATCGTCGTGGCGGCGGGCTCCGGGCTGTTGGGCTACTTCGACGGCTCTCTCCTACGGCCGCTGCATGCCGACATCTGGATGCCCTGGGGCGACTTCCACTTCACCACCGCCCTGGTGTTCGACGTCGGCGTCTATCTCGCGGTCATCGGCGTGCTGCTCACGGCGCTGAACCAACTGGGACCGCAGCAGCCGCGGTCGGCGGGGGTCCGCTCCGGCCCTCGGGGTCGCGGTGGTTCCCGAAGACGGCGCGCCGCGACAGGTCGGTCGTCGAACGGTCCCGCGACTGGAGGTCTCCGATGACGCTCGCCATCACGATCGGCGCCCTGGTCGCCGGGGCGGTCTTCCTGATGCTGCAGCGCGGCATGGTGCGCATCGTGCTGGGCTTCGTACTACTCGGGCACGGGGTGAACCTGTTGCTCATGTCGGCAGGCGGCACGTCTCGGCGTGACCAGCCGCTGCTGTCCTTCGGCTCCCCCGAGAACGCGGCGGATCCGCTGCCACAGGCCTTCGTGCTGACCGCGATCGTGATCGCCTTCTCGATCACGATCTACATGCTGACCCTCGCCGCCACCGGCAGCGACGACGACACCGAGGACGCCTCATGAACGCCGCGCTGCTGCCGCTCGTCGTGATGGTGCCGCTGATCAGCGCCGCCCTGCTCGCCGCCGTTCCCGGACCTCGATGGCTGCGCGGGGTGCTGCTGCTCGCGCCCAACCTCGGTGCGCTGGCGGCCGGTGTCCTGCTGATCCAGGCCACCGCCGACGGCTCGGTCTACGCGCACGGCATCGCGCTCTGGCAGGACGGGATCGCGATCCCGTTCGTCGTCGACGTGTTCAGCGCTCTGATGGTGACGACCACCGCGCTGCTCACCGTGACGTGCTCCGCGTTCGCCATCGCCACCGGTGAGGACCGCGCCCGGTTCTTCGGATCGCTCGTTCTGGTGCTGTCGGCGGGGGTGTACGGGGCGCTGCTCACCGGTGACCTGTTCAACCTGTTCGTCTTCATCGAGGTCATGCTGCTGCCGTCCTACGGGCTGCTGGCGATGGCGGGGGCGCTGCGCAGCCTGCGTGGCGGACGGATCTACGTCACGGTCAACCTGCTCACCTCCACGATCTTCCTGGCAGGCGTCGCCCTGGTATACGGCGTGGCGGGGACGGTGCACCTGGGCGAACTGATCGGGGCGGCTCGAGAGTCGCCGCTGGTGGCGGCGGCGATGGCGGTCGTCCTGCTCGCCCTGTCGATCAAGGCGGCGGTGGTGCCGGTGCACGGCTGGCTGGCCCGCACCTATCCGGCGACCTCACCCGCGGTGACCGCCTTGTTCTCCGGTCTGCACACCAAGGTCGCGATCTACGCGATCTACCGGCTGTACGCCCTGCTCTTCGAAGGCGACGCCACCTACCTGTGGATCGGCCTGGTCGCCTTCACCGTGACCATGGCCATCGGGGTCCTGGGCGCGGTCGGCGAGAACACCACCCGCTCCATCCTGGTGTTCCACATGATCAGCCAGATCGGATACATCCTGCTCGGGGTCGCGTTGTTCACGCCCCTGGGACTGATGGCCGGGATCTTCTATCTGATCCACCACATGATCGTGAAGGCCTCGCTCTTCCTGTCCACCGGGGCGATCGAGAACGCCTACGGCACGAGCAGGCTGGACCGGCTCGGTGGCATCGCCCGCCGCGAACCGATACTGGCCCTGGTCTTCATGGGCGCCGCGCTGTCCCTCGCGGGACTGCCCCCGTTCTCCGGCTTCGTCGCCAAGCTCACGCTGGTCAGCGCGACCTTCGAGGCAGGGCAGTGGATCGTCGCCGCCGTCGCGGTGGCGGTCAGCCTGATCACCCTGATGTCCATGCTCAAGATCTGGGGCGGCCCCTTCTGGGGCACGGAGCCCGACTCGGACGGCCGGTCGGATCGAGAAGTCCGAAGCGGCTCCGCACCAGGAGGGGTGTCGGCGCCGGCTCGACCGACGGTCCAGCCGAAGGTGCGGCCCGCCGTGCTGTTCCCGGCGCTGGTGCTGACCACCGCCACGCTCTGCATCGGGCTGGGCGCCGAGGTCCTGCTCGATCTCAGTGCCCAGGCGGCGTCCGGCCTGCTGGACCCCGCTGCCTACCTCGAAGCGGTGACGAACCGATGACCTCACACCTGCGGTGGTTGATCCGCCTGTTCTGGTTCCCCTTCTACTACGCGCTGGAGGTCGTCAAATCCTCGACCAGGGTCGCGCTCGACATCCTCACACCGGGCAGCCGGGCGACACCTGCCTTCGTCGAGGTGCGACTGCGGTGCACCACCGACCTGGAGATCACGATGATGGCCAATCTGATCTCCTTGACGCCGGGGACGGTGACGGTCGCGACCCGCAGGCGTCCGGCGACGCTCTGGGTGCACGGGATGTACGTCGACGACCGCGACTCCTTCCGGGATGAGCTGTACGCGATGGAGGATCGGCTCCTGGCGGTGACCCGCCGCGGCGGTGCGCCCGGACGCCTGCCCGCCTCCGGTCGAACGACGAGCAGGAGGACGACGTGACCTTCCTCGACATCGGCCTGGGCGCGGTCGTCCTGGCCATGATCATCGCCACTTATCGCATCCTCCGCGGCCCGTCCAGCGCCGACCGGGCGGCAGGTGCCGACGTCGTCTTCTTCGGCTTCGTCGGTCTCGTCGCGCTTCTCGGTCTGCGGCTGGAGACCGACCTGGTCGTCGACATCGTCCTGGCCGGCACACTCGTCGGGTTCCTTGCCGCGCTCTCCCTGGCTCGCCTGATCACCGGAGGTAAACGATGACCTCGGTTCTGCAAGTGCTGGGCGTGAGCTGCATGGTCCTCGGCGGGCTCGTCTTCGCCGTAGGAGCCTTCGGACTACTGCGTCTTCCCGACTTCTACTCTCGGCTGAGCGGCGTGAGCATCGCCGCGGGACTGGGCACCGCTCTGCTGCTGCTCGGACTCCTGCTGCACTTCCCCAGCGTGGAGAACGCACTGAAACTCGGGCTCGCCCTCCTCATCCAGCTCGCCACCGCGGCCGTCGGCGGCAACGCGATGGCCAGGGCCGGATATCTCGTTGGGACTCCGACGACGCCGAGTACCCGGTACGACGACCTGGCGGTGGACACCGTCGCTGCTCGGAAGTCGAAGCGCGGCGGTTCCCGAAACGGTCGTTGACCCAGACCGCATTCCGTCCAGGGGGCGCGGCGGAAGAGCCGGACACGTGAGGCCACGCCGCCATCGTCCGTTCTCGACGCTCCCTTCGGCCGGCGGGAGTGCGAACCGCGGGGCGCGGAACACGCAGCGGGCCGACGCCCCGCTCGGTGGGTCGGCAGGTGATCCGGACGGACGTCGTCGGCACGACGGGCCGCTCGGTCGACCGGCGTCACCAGGGCAGTCGGAGCGATACGCGCATGCCTCGGTCGGTCGTCTCATCGGGATCAGGTCCTGCATGGTGATCCCGATCTCTGCGGTCTTCGGCAGACCGCGGATCGTCGAGACGGTCTGCCCGGATGCCGAGTGATCCGGGTTCGTCGGCACCGTGTCGTCCCGAAGGTTCGTGGTCGGCTGGGGCCGTCGGCGTCAGCGTGGATGCCTCGGTATTCACGCCGAGCTCGTGCTCATCGCCTCGCCGGAGCGGCACGAGCAGGGGACACCCTCCAGTACCGGCTTCGTCCGCCGGCCCGCGGTTCGTCCGGCGGGATCGGCATCGTGCGGTCGGCATCGCGCGGTCGACGGTGGATCGGCGGAGGCGACCGCGGACGCCGTCGCGCGGGGAGGCTTCTCCCGTCCTCCCGTCGGCTCCTTCGCGGATGCGGTGGATCCGTTCCGCTCGCCGCCGCAGTACTGTGCCGCCGTATGACCGACACCGAGATCGAGGTCACTCCCGACCTGGTCCGTGACCTGCTGCGAGAGCAGCATCCAGACCTCGCGGGGCTGGTCGTCCGCGAGGTGGCGGGCGGCTGGGGCAACCAGATGTGGCGTCTCGGGGACGAACTGGCCGTGCGCATGCAGCGCAGGGACCCCACCCCGGAGCCGCAGCTCAAGGAACGGCGATGGCTGCCGGTGCTCGCCCCGCACCTGCCGCTGCCGGTGCCGACCCCGGTGCGGTTCGGCGAACCGTCCGAGCGCTTCCCCAAGCACTGGACCGTGACGACCTGGGTTCACGGCGAACCACTGGACCTCGGCTCGATCAGCCGCGGCGCCCATGCGGCCGACACGCTGGCGGACTTCCTGCGCGCACTCCACGTGTCGGCGCCTGCCGAGGCGCCGACCGCCACGGACCGCGGCGCCCATCCCCGGGACTGCACGGGCGGCTTCGAGGACTTCCGCCAGGCCGTCGCCCTCGACGACCTCGCCGCCGACGTCCGGGCCGTCTGGGACGACGCCGTGGCGGCCCCGGCGTGGGACGGCCCGCCGGTGTGGCTGCACGGCGACCTTCATCCCGCGAACGTCGTCGTCTCGGACGGAACGCTCGCGGGCGTCGTGGACTTCGGCGATCTGTGCGCAGGCGATCCGGCGTGGGACCTCGCCGCCGCCTGGGTGCTGCTGCCCTCGGGCACGGCCGCGCGGTTCTTCGCCGCCTACGCGCGGGCCGACGAGGCGACGATCCGGCGTGCCCGTGGGCTGGCCGCCATGAAATGCCTCTTCCTGATGCTCATGGGGCAGAACGGAGATCGCGGTCTACCCGGTGGGAAGCCGCACTGGGGGCCTGCCGGCCGAGCAGCGCTCGATCGTGTCCTGCGCGGTGTGTGACGCGTGCGCTGCCTCGTTCCTGGCCGGGGGGCCGCGCCGCGGCGCCGAGCGCGCCGACCTGCTGAGCTCGTCATCCCGGCTCCTCCGGCGGCATCGCCGCCGTTCGCGGCCCGCGACCGGCGCCCTCCGCTCCGCACCACGCGGCCGTCGGGCCGTCGGGTTTCCGGAGAACCTCGATGATCCGTTCCGCGATGTCGACAGTAGGCAGACTCGCCAGGCTCGCGTCGACCTGATCACCGGCGAATGCGCGATCCTCGGCCGCCGAGCGTGATCAGGTCCATGGCGATGCGAGCCTGCACGTGGATGTAGTCCAGGCTCGTCGCGAAGGGCATCGAGAAGGACCTCGGATGTCGTATGGGCCCCGGGCATCCGGCAGCGGGACAGGCGCTGACACGTCGCCGAGCGGCATCGACTCGCCGCTCGCCTGAAGTCACCGACCACCGGTAGGCCACGTCGGCGAGTTCGTGCTCGGGCGATACGGGGCCCACATCGTCTCGGTCCGGTCACCGGTCCTCGCGGCCGATCTTGACGTTCTTCGGGTGCGGACGCAGGTGGGAGATCACCAGATCACCAGATCGGCGGAGTCCCGAAGAAGCACCGCGACACGAACACGACGGCGCCGCGAGTTCGGTGATGTCAGGTGCCCACCTCCGTGTCACGTGCGCCGAGATCGACACCATGCCGGGCGGACTCGCACCGTCTCCGGCCGCGATCAGGCCTGGCGTGGGGTATGTCGGCCTCTCCCGCCGCGTTCGATCTCACCGGAGGTCCACCGGTCGATCACCGCAGGCAGTTCAGTCATGAGGTAGCTGTAGAAGTCGCGCATCTCGATGAGTCGACGACCTGCGATGCTGTCCTCTCCTGCGGCGTCGATGCCCTCCTGCGCGGCGTCCTGCATGACCTTGAGGGTCGTGTTCTTGCTGGACATCAACGTCGTCCACGCGTCATCGCGGAAGCGGAAGTGCTCCCGACGGCTGCCGGGGGCCGGAACGCGCTCGATGAGTCCGACGGTGAAGAGGTTCTTGAGGGCCGTGGACACCGTGCCCGGGCTGATCTGGAGGCGGTCGGCCAGCTCGCCTGCGGTGGTCGTCTCCTGATCCGCGAACAGCAACGCGCTCATGACCCGCGCGGTCGTCCGTTGCATGCCGCCCTGGGTGAACGTCAACGCGAGCCGCTCGGCGGCGTCCATCGGGTTGGTCATCACTCGTCCCTTCGTTGCCGAAAGCATCTTACCTGTTCCCAATGTTCGCAAAAGTGCGAAGACTGAGTATGCTCTCGTCATGACTGTGATCGAGGTGGACGGATTGACCTTCACCTACCCCGGCGCTGCCGAACCAGCGGTGCGGGGCATGGATTTCGCCGTGGACGGCGGTGAGATCTTCGGGTTCCTGGGGCCGAGCGGCGCGGGGAAGTCGACCACGCAGAAGATCCTGATCGGTCTGCTGACCGGACACGGCGGTTCGGTCTCGGTGTGGGGACGGGAACCGGCGGACTGGGGGCAGGACTACTACCAGCGTGTCGGAGTGTCCTTCGAACTGCCCAACCACTACCAGAAGCTGACCGCGCTGGAGAACCTGGACTTCTTCGCCTCGCTCTACGGCCGGGCCACCCGCGACCCGATGGAACTGCTCGACGCCGTGGGGCTGGCCGCCGAGGCGAATACTCGAGTCGGGAAGTTCTCCAAGGGCATGCAGATGCGCCTCGTCCTCGTACGGGCACTGCTGCACGACGCCGATCTGCTGTTCCTGGACGAGCCGACGTCAGGACTGGACCCGGTCAACGCACGCAAGGTCAAGGACATCGTGCTCGACGAGAGGGCCCGAGGTAAGACGATCTTCTTGACCACGCACGACATGGTCACGGCGGATCAGCTCTGTGACCGAGTCGCCTTCGTCGTGGACGGCAGGATCGTGGCGCTCGACTCACCGAAGGAACTGAAGGTGCGGCGCAGCCTGCGGCAGGTACGGGTCGAATATCGTGACGACACGCAGGCACTGACCGGTCGCAGCTTCCCGCTCGACTCGCTGGCGGACGATCCCGAGTTCCTGAAGCTGCTGCGCACCGAGCGGATCGAGACCATCCACAGTGGCGAGGCCACGCTCGACGACGTCTTCGTGGAGGCCACCGGTCGGAGCCTGACATGAGCCGCCTGGGAACGGCGCTGCGACTGGAGTTCACGTTACAGCGGCGCTATCGGTTCCTGCACGCCGCGGTGTTCTCCGGTGTGCTCTGGTTGGCGCTGCTGCTGCCGATGCCCGGCGATATGCGGTCGGCAGTCGAACCGTACGTGATTCTCGGTGACCTGATGATCGTCGGATTCTTCTTCGTCGCCGGGGCGGTCTTCTTCGAGAAGGGGGAGCGGACGCTGGATGCCGTGGTGACGACGCCGCTGCGGTTCCACGAGTACCTCGCGTCGAAGGTGATCCTGCTGACCGGACTCTCCGTCCTGTTGGCCGTGTTCGTCGCCACGGTGACTCACGGGGCGGGCTACCACCTGCCGTTACTGCTTCTCGGGGCGACGCTGGGGACCGTGCTGATGCTGCTCCTCGGCTTCATCACCGTTCTCCCGTTTCACTCGATCAGCGACTGGTTCATGCCCGCCGTCATCCCGATCGCGGTCTTCAACCTCCCGGTTCTCGGTTACTCCGGCCTCTGGGAGTCACCCTGGCTCCACCTCGTTCCGACCTACGGCCCGCTGCTCTTCCTGGGAGCGGCCTTCGACCAGACGTCCCTGACCGGCTGGCAGCTGGGGTATGGCGTCGTCTATCCACTGATCTTCGCCGCAGGCATGTGGCTGGCGGCCCGACGCCTGTTCGACAGGTACCTCATCGCCAAGACCGGAGGTGCCTGACATGGCGCGGACCTTCGCGGCCTTCGGCCGCAATGACCTTCGGGGTGCCGGGCGCGACACTCTGCTGGTCGGGATGTGCCTGGCGCCGTTGGTGTGGATCGCCGCGGTCCGCTTCGGCACGCCCCCGGTCACGCGGATGCTGGCCGAGGACCTCCGGTTCGACCTGGTGCCCTACCACCCACTCATCGTCGTCGGATTCCTGCTGCTCACCACCCCGATCGTGATCGGTGGTGTCGCGGCGTTGCTGGTACTCGACGAACGAGACGCGGGCACCCTCACCGCGATCCGGGTCGCGCCGGTGTCATTAGGCGCCTACATCGCCTATCGATCGGTGACCGCTGTCGGGATCACCCTGATCTACGTGCTCGGCACGGTGTCGGCCAGCGGCCTGTTTCGGCTCTCGCTACTGCCGACGCTCATTCCGATCGGTGTGCTGACCGGACTGTCCGCCCTGGCGATCGCCCTGACGATCCTGGCGATGGCCAAGAACAAGGTCGAAGGACTCGCCGCCATTCGCGCCCTCGGCATCGTGGTCGCCGGGCTGCCGCTGCTGCCGTCCTTCATCGACTCGCCTTGGAGCATGGCGTTCGGGTTGCTGCCCACCTACTGGCCTGCGCAGGCGTTTCTCGCCGTGAGTGACGGAACGCCCTGGTGGCCGTACCTCGTGGGCGGCCTCGTCTACCACCTGTTGACCCTCTGGCCGTTGTATCGCCGGTTCAGCCGGACGGCGTGGTGATACGGGCCGCGAGTGCCGGCGAGCGGCGCCCCGTCGTCATGCACGAGGCCGGCTGGTTCGGCGCGCGAGCGACGTCGTCGATCGATCTCGGCATGGGACGGGCGGCCGGAGCCGTCTGCGGAACCCGGGCGGTCCGCGACGACAGGACCGAAGCGGTGCACAACCCGCCCGGCGTGATCGATGACCGCGCACAGGGTGATTCCGCGCCGCGACCGCGACTCGAGTAGGCCGTCGACCGCGGACATGCGTCCGGCCGTCGTCCCCAGGCCGCGGGCGGCGCGCCGCCCGGGACGTGGCTCGAGCGATGCGAGCCGAACGGATGCCTCCTGCGGGACCGAACCCGCCGCAGCGAGGATCCCCGGTTCCGGGCGCATGTCGGCGACTCGATCACGGCGCGGCTCAGCGTGGCGTCCTGGAGACCGCCGTAGGAGCAGGGTCGACAGAAGCCTTCGGCGGCGGGGCCGGTCTTGATCAGGTGGCGGAACGCTCGACGCCCTTCGTGGAAGTAGACCCGGAGCATGTCCTGACACACCCACGGCCACGCCCGCCGAGCGGAGACGATGTCTTCAGCATCGTGAATTCTGATCGAGTGTCGGCAGATCGTTCGGCGGCGTGTTCGTGAGTCTCTGCCGTGGGCAGGCCGACCAGGTCGAGTACGTCGGCGAGATCGGCCTGGTGCCGAACACGGACCCTGCGGAACAGGGGCGCCGTCGTACTGGTGGACACGGGCAGGCGGAACCCGCGGGGCACTCGGTCGATCACGATGTCGAACGATGCACGGACACGGACATCCCGATCGGGCCGGGGTCTGACGCTGCCGCCGTTGGGGCGTCGGAGCCCGCCCGCCCGGAAGAACATCCGATACGTTGACCACCATGCCTGATCTCGGACCCGTCGCCTGGCCGCCTGCCCCGATCCGGACCGAGCGGTTGGTACTCCGCGAATCCGAGGCCCGGGACCGTGCGGCGGTCATCGAGCTGTTCGCCTCGCCAGAGGTGGGCACCTACGTCGGTGGTGCTCGACCGCGTGACGAGCTTGAGCGCACGGTGCCTGAGGTACCCGGGCGGCGCCCCGGCTTCTTCGTGGTCGAGTGTGACGGAGCGATGGTCGGGATGATCACGCTCGATCGGCGCGACGCGGCGAGCCCCGGCCCGGCCCGTCCGGATGCCGGGGAGGCCGAGCTCGGCTACCTGTTCCTCCCGGAGGCGTGGGGACGCGGATACGCTGCCGAGGCGTGCAGAGCGGTGCTCGGCTGGTTCGCCGACGCTCTTCCCGGCGAGCGGGTGGTGCTCTGCACCCAGTCCGCCAACGAACGTGCGATGCGCGTCGCGGCGAAGCTGGGATTCACCGAGGTGGAGAGGTTCCAGGCATACGGCGCCGAGCAGTGGTTCGGTGTGTGGTCCCCGGTCGCGCCCGGCTGACCCGCCGACGGAGCCGGGGGCCGCGGGGCACGGCGGACGATCCTCTCGGACCTAGGCGGTCGACTGTTGTCGGCATCGTGGTTCCCATGGGCTGCTGGTCGGTGCTCGCCCAGGACGTCGCTGGGGACGACGGCGGGCATACCGGCCGCGAGATCCATCGGACAAGGATCCTCGAGCGATCTCGTCACACGTGGGCGGCCCCACCGCCGCGCAGCGGGCAGCCGCCGAAGCGGCCGCGGCATGCGCGGATGGTCGCGGCACGTCAGGTGGCAGCCGATGCTGCGGCGCATACCGCGCGACGGTGCCGATGGCGGTGCCGGATGCGGTGCTCAAACCGGTGTTCGCCGTCAGCAAGGAATGCGGTCCCGACCTCGGCGGGTGGTCGTGGCGGGGCGGATACGGCGGCGGCGGGTCGGGGTGCGCGGGAATCGACGGGGTCGTGTGTTGTCGGGAACAGTTTCGTCGCCGGTACCCGCGTGGTCATGGCCGACGGGACGTCGACGGCGATCGAGGACGTCCGCCTGGGCGACGAGGTCCTGGCCACCGACCCGACCACGGGGGAGTCCGGGCCGCGTCGGGTGACGGCGTTGATCGTCGGCGACGGTGTGAAGGACCTCGTCGAGATCGACATCGTCAGTGGGGGCGATGGTTCCGCGGTGGGGTCGGTGGTCGCCACCGACGGCCACCCCTTCTGGGCCGCCAATCTCGACCGCTGGGTCGATGCCAGCGACCTAGAACCGGGTCACGAGTTCGAGACCGCCGACCACCGCCCGGCCGAAGTCGGCGGAACACGAACCTGGACTCAGGTCCGCCGCGTCTACAACCTCACTGTCGACGGACTCCACACCTACTATGTGGAAACCGGCGACACACCGGTACTCGTACACAACTGCGGTGAAGCATCCGATGACCTACTCGACTTCGCAGACGAGGCGCTGATGGTGTGACCGGAAAGACGTCCTAATGTTGCTACGAAGATGACTTCGGGCGACGGAAATCATGTCAGGTTTTCCTGCACGGAGGACACGCACGGGCTCAATGCCTCCAGAAACGGCAAGCGCGGTAGCAAGAACTGAACACCATGGTGGTTGCGGAGAAGTCGGGTGTGCCGATCAATCCGAACGGTCGGGAATCCCCCTGGAGGGTTCGAGTTTCGATTCGGTGAAGATCGGTGGAGGTGCGAGGGGGATCATTCCCCCCTCGATGATCATGGTGAATTAATCGGGCCGTGTCCTGCATGTCAGCGTTTTCTGCCCTCCATCGGCGCACGTGGGTGAAAAAATGAGAATATCCTCCGAATTGCGTACTGCGCTACGGAGATTGGGAAAGGTTGGCTCTCAGAAGCCGGTTGGGCGGCATGATACGGAGTCCTTTGCGGCTTGGCGCGATCAGATGGCATGTGCGTTAGATCTATTGTCTGAACTCTTGATCTACCCAGAGGATCAACAACAGGCCGCCAATCAAGCAGCTGCTGCACGTGCCGAGGCAGCACAAATCCGTGCCCGGTTAAACAGTCCATTCCGTGGTAAGACTGATTCTTCGTGAGGCATCAGGCATGAAATCGGTAGCACTTGGAGTAAGTTAGCTATACGCGCTCCGGGTATCGGAGCCGGGCTAGTGGGTGTTACAACCGCCGTTGCGTCCCGTTCGAGCTTGGTCACGACATTACTGGACTTGCGCCGAAGCGGGGTCGGTGGCGGCCACCGACGGACATCCGTTCTGGACCGCCGATGTCGGACGGTGGCCGCGGGCACCATCCGGGTGGATGCGCGTTCCGGGGCCCTGCACGAGATCGGCGGTCATGTGGAGCTGGGCCCGCCGAAGAAACCTGCGTCGGTGCGCCTGGTGCATCTGCCACCGTTCCTACGTGATTCCCTTCGCACCCATCGAGGCGAGCAGGACCATGAGCATGTGTTCACCGGGGCCGACGGGGGTGTGCTGCGGAGGTCGAACTTCCGCGATCGGTTCTGGGTCCCTGCCGTGGCGGGGCTTCCTCGGCGCGGATGGGCGCCGCTGTTGCCCGGATTCCGCTTCCATGATCTGCGGCACACACACAAGACGTGGCTCCTTGAGGACGCCGTTCCCGAGGTTCTGCAACACGAGCGGCTCGGGCATCGGATGCGCGGCGTCGCGGGGATCTACTCGCATGTGACGCAGGACATGATCGACCGGATGCTCGTCGGACTTCAGCGACGGTGGGAGCGATCCACGGTGAGCACTACCGAGTCCGACTCCCCAGAACACATACCGAGAGCAGAATCACACCATGATCGGTTGCTCCCAGAATGCTCCCACCAACGCAGAGAACCCCGCCGGTGATGATCACCGACGGGGCATCTGACCAGTGTGTATAACTGGTGGGCGATACAGGGATTGAACCTGTGACCTCTACCGTGTCAAGGTAAGCGGCCGTGCCCGCTGACCTGCGGAAACAGAGAAACCGTAGGTCAGTGGGCGCCGTTCGACACGGTTCAGCGCAGTTGGGTGTGGCTGTGAGGGCACTGCGGCTCCCAGCCTGCTCCCAGATGACCGCTCCCACAGGTACCGGTTCCGCTCCTGTCTGCGTCGACTCCCACCTGGTTAAGGTGGAGTCTGGTGGGCGTTCGCGCTGTCACTTTGGCGATCAATCGGAGAGTGTCTTGATCTGTCTGCAGTACGATCTGCGACTTCCCGAAACCGCACTGACAGGACATTACGAATTGGTCACGTGGTAGAAGAGGTGCAGGTCGGCAAGGGTGCGCTCCGCGCAAGCGGAGGTGAGCCGGCGGAACCGGGTGGTGTCGCCCTCGAGTTGATGTGCGCTCCGCGCAAGCGGAGGTGAGCCGCCGCACGGATACCGCGCCCGGTGGATACAGAAGTGCGCTCCGCGCAAGCGGAGGTGAGCCGGTGAGACGTTCGCGCAGGCGGCGCTTCGCGAAGTGCGCTCCGCGCAAGCGGAGGTGAGCCGCCATGGTCGAACTCGGGCTCCTGACACCCTTGGTGCGCTCCGCGCAAGCGGAGGTGAGCCGGTGGCACCGGCCACCACCGCGGCCACCAGCTCGTGCGCTCCGCGCAAGCGGAGGTGAGCCGGTCGCCTTCGCGGCGGCGTTGCGGCGTGAGGGGTGCGCTCCGCGCAAGCGGAGGTGAGCCGTTGCGCCGCACGATCATCGCCACCACCGTCGAGTGCGCTCCGCGCAAGCGGAGGTGAGCCGCACCAGCACGCTGTTCGTGTTCGTCGACCCCGGTGCGCTCCGCGCAAGCGGAGGTGAGCCGGGTCACGGACATGGGGTCTCCTTCGCGGGAGGGTGCGCTCCGCGCAAGCGGAGGTGAGCCGGCCGGGGGTTGGATTTTGCGGCCGCGCTCGGCGTGCGCTCCGCGCAAGCGGAGGTGAGCCGATGGCCTCCGCAGGCCGGGGAGCTGGCGCTGCGTGCGCTCCGCGCAAGCGGAGGTGAGCCGTGCGTGATGCGGTCCCACACCCACCCCTCGATGTGCGCTCCGCGCAAGCGGAGGTGAGCCGCGGCCAGCGCTCGGACTCCAGGGCAGGTGCGCTCCGCGCAAGCGGAGGTGAGCCGATCGATGCGGTCGTCGCCCTAGTCATGGCCCTGTGCGCTCCGCGCAAGCGGAGGTGAGCCGACGGCGGCCGCGGTGGGCGACCTCGCCGCCACGTGCGCTCCGCGCAAGCGGAGGTGAGCCGACGCCCCGGATGCTGCTCGATGAGCTGGTGGGGTGCGCTCCGCGCAAGCGGAGGTGAGCCGGCCGACGGGCTCCGCCCACCCGAGGCGCTCCGGTGCGCTCCGCGCAAGCGGAGGTGAGCCGCTGCAGGTAGTCGATCACGACCAGGTCCAGGCGTGCGCTCCGCGCAAGCGGAGGTGAGCCGACGCGACATGCGGCCGAGCTGGAACGCATCCGGTGCGCTCCGCGCAAGCGGAGGTGAGCCGGACCCGGAGGCCGCGGCGATCAGGTGGGCGCAGGTGCGCTCCGCGGAAGCGGAGGTGAGCCGGTTGACGTCACCACGGATGGTGCGGCGTGTGAGTGCGCTCCGCGCAAGCGGAGGTGAGCCGATCCAGGAGCCCACGAAGGACGTCTTCAAGAAGTGCGCTCCGCGCAAGCGGAGGTGAGCCGACCGGCGGGCATGATCATGGGTGGGCCGGGGTGTGCGCTCCGCGCAAGCGGAGGTGAGCCGCCAACACGCGGACCGGGCCTTGACCGTGCGCCGTGCGCTCCGCGCAAGCGGAGGTGAGCCGTTCGACGCCGGGATCGACGTCCAGAACCGGCTGTGCGCTCCGCGCAAGCGGAGGTGAGCCGGTCCATCACGACGTCGGCACCGCCCTGGCGCGGTGCGCTCCGCGCAAGCGGAGGTGAGCCGGAACGCGCTGCGGACGGAGGTGTGGTCGGGATGTGCGCTCCGCGCAAGCGGAGGTGAGCCGTCCGAGATCGGCCGGATCACCGGGTTCCTGGAGTGCGCTCCGCGCAAGCGGAGGTGAGCCGCCGGCGGGCTTCGCCGTCCCACCAGCCGGGCGGTGCGCTCCGCGCAAGCGGAGGTGAGCCCGCCTCGACGAGGCGACCCGCCGAGGGAAGGCCGTGCGCTCCGCGCAAGCGGAGGTGAGCCGCCGCGTGATCGCCAGGTTGCGCGACACCCCTTGTGCGCTCCGCGCAAGCGGAGGTGAGCCGTGAGCCGTCCAACTCCGGACAGGGCGGGCAGGGTGCGCTCCGCGCAAGCGGAGGTGAGCCGATGCTGCGAACCCTCGAACGGGCCGGCTGGCTGTGCGCTCCGCGCAAGCGGAGGTGAGCCGAACGTCGCGGGCATGAAGGACGCCATCCGCACGTGCGCTCTGCGCGAGCGGAGGTGAGCCGTGAGTTCTGCGGTCCGCCTGGCGTAGAGGTGTGTCCGCTCCACACGAGCTCAGATGGGCTGACTCCTCATCGGCTCGTCTGCGTACCTCGACGTGTTCCGCCACGTGAGCGCTGACCTGATCCTGACGCTGTGGGGGTGGGAGTCCGCACCGATTGAGCGGCGTAACGGATCTGCGTCTCGCCTCGCGTGAGCTGGATGGAGGCAAGCTAGAAAACAGCGCGTGGACGTTGTAAGGCGATGACCTGGGAGAACTCGCAGTTGTATCGACAGTGGCCTATCTGAGCGACGATCCTGTCGGGGGCCGCTGATCTACTACGTAGCGTGTCGTTTGATGACTCTGTGCATGCTGATGTGAGTGGTTGCCAGCTGGACGCCCGGTTGTGGGGTAAGGAGAAGGGCCTGTCCAGGCCCTACCCGGTCGTGTGTCACCTTCTCGACACGGCGGTGATGGCGGGAGCGCTGTGGGATGCCGTGTTGTCGAGGGCTTTCCGTCGGCGGTTGGCGGATCGTGCGGGTGTGTCGGTTGCCGTCATGAGGCGGCTGGTCTCTTTCTGGGCAGGTCTCCATGACATCGGTAAGATCACGCCGCCGTTCGTAGTGATGCATCGCCCGTCTTACCTTCGGTTGGAAGCCAGTGGCGACTACTCGGCGAGCGCCGGGGCTGAGCGGGAGAGTCTTCAGCATGATCTCGCCACGCAGTGGGTTCTGGCGGAATTGTTGCCGGGCTTCGGTTACCCGGTGTCGAAGCCGTTGCGGGAGTCTGTTCATCATCAGATCGCTCAGCTCCTCGGAGGTCACCATGGCTGTTTTCATCAGGTGCCGAAGCCGCGTCTGCTTGCGGCGGGGGAAGCCGTTCAGCCGGGGTTGGGCAGGCGGGGTTGGGGGGAGCAGCGGCGGGCGCACGCCGGAGTTCTGCGGCGGTTGACACGGTCGTCGGAGGCGCCTGCTGCTCCGTTGCCGGGTGATGTGGCGGTCGTGGTGGCGGGGTTGGTCGTCGTCGCCGATTGGCTGTCCAGTCAGGAGCGCCTGATCGAGGCACGGATGCCTCCGGCCGACTGGCGGGCCGACGATACGGAGTTGCGGGCGCATGGGCGTCGGGCTCGGGAGGAAGCGCCGGCGGTGTTGGCTGCGGCGAGGTTGGGGCGGGTCTCCTACGCGAGGCGCGCGTTCACTAGTCAGTTTCCGCATATCGCGCAGCCGAACGCTCTGCAGCGGAGCCTGGCGCAGGAGTTGCCGTCTTTGGTGCGGGGTCAGGGGCTGTTGCTGATCACGGCGCCTACTGGGGACGGGAAGACCGAGGCCGCGCTGCATGCGGTGTCGTTGCTGGCTCGGGCGGTGGGTGCGAGCGGGATGTATTTCGCTCTGCCGACGATGGCGACCGCGGATGCGATGCTCGGGCGCGTCGCCGCCTTCTCTGGAGATTCGGTTCGGGGTCCGAAGGCGTTGACGCTCTTGCACAGCATGGCGTGGTTGAGTGCCTGGAAGCAGACGTCGAAAGGCGGGGTCGGGGCGGTCGTCTCGGAGGACTCGGTGACACGGTGGGATGCCGGTCGGTGGTTGCGGACCGGGGAGCGTGGGATTCTGGCGCCGTTGTCGGTCGGCACGATCGATCAGGCGTTGACGGGTGTGCTGCCGGTGCGGCACAACGCGCTTCGGTTGTTCGGGCTGTCGAACAAGGTCTTCGTCGTGGACGAGGCGCACGCTTACGGCCCGTGGATGCACAGTCTGCTGGTGCGGCTGTTGGAGTGGCTGGGCGCCATGGGGGCGTCGGTGGTGCTGTTGTCGGCCACCCTCGCGGGGAAGACCGCGACGTCCTTGGTGGAAGCCTACCGTCGAGGGTGTGGTTTCCGGGAGCCGCAGGCTGTGCAGCCGCGGTATCCCGGATGGTTGTTCGTGGACGGCTCCTCGGGTGATGTCTCTGCGGCGCGTGCGGTGGAGACCGCGCGGCCGCGTCGGTTGCGTCTGGACGTTCGCGCGGTGACGTGGGATCCGGCGGCGCCCGATGATCGCGAGCCGGCCCGTGGGTCCCGGCGCGCGGCGTTGGTAGACGCGTTGGTGCCTGCGATCGAGTCGGGCGGGTGTGTCCTGGTGTGTTGCGCGACGGTGGAGGAGTCGCAGCGCACGTTCCGGTTCCTGCGGGCGCGGTTGAGCGGTCGTGTCGCTGCCGAGGATCTCCGGTTGCTGCACTCTCGGTATCCGGCTTTCCGTCGGTCCGAGATCACCGAGGCAGTGGAGCGTTGCTTCGGCAAGCCTGGAACTGACCGGCGCACTCCTGGCCGGCCTCGTCCTTCGGTGCTGATCGCGACGTCGATCGTCGAACAGTCCCTGGACCTGGACGTCGACCTCGTCATCAGCGACCTCGCGCCGTTGGCGCAGCTCTTACAACGGGCCGGTCGCTGTCATCGGCACGACCGAGCGGACCGAGCGCCGGGCATGGCAGGGGGACCGCGTCTTGTCGTTCTCGAGCCGAGGAATGAGCAGGGTGTCTTCGTCGTGCCGCGCAGTTGGGGAGCGGTCTATTCCGAGTCGCTGCTGCGACGGACGTCCGTCCTGCTCGGTGAGAATCTCGACACGGGGATCTCGGTCCCTGAGGATGTTCAACGGTTGGTCGACGAGGTCTACGCCGAGGATTTCGGGTCTCGGCTGGACGAGGCCGCCCGAGTTCAGCAGTATGCCGCGGATGTGGAACATCAAGCTCAGACCATGGCGGAGGAACAACTCTCCCGTCTCACCGCGATCCCGCCTCCTGAGGACGTGGTGGACCTGGCTCGTCTGAGCAACGACGGGGACACGGTCGACGAAGGACTGATCACCACCCGACTGGGTGCCGACTCGGAGCGCGCGGTCTGTGTCTTCGTTCAGCCGGACGGAACGACCTCGTTGCGCCCCGATGTCGATTTTCCCGTGCCCATGGCGCATGGCGGTAAGTTGTCGACGCAACAACTCGCCTCGATCATGAGTCATGTCGTTCCGCTGCCCGGTCCTTGGCTGGCGGGCCGCACGGACGACGAAGTTCCGGCAGGTTGGGCCGATCACCCGACTTTGAGGCGACTCGCTGTCCTGGTGATGCGCCAAGTAGGTGAACAGTGGACGTGCCAGGTCGGTGGTCGCCACCTCGAGTACTCGGATCTCGGAGTGCACCCTTCATTTCCGCCATCGTGATCGTTCTTGTCGGAGCACCTTGTTACTCTCCCGCTCGATCAGACACAGGACCGACGTTCGCGCGGGCCTCGCTACCGAGAACAGCAACATGAAATTTTCACCGACAGCCGCTGAGTCGCCCGTTGAGAACGTGACGGCTCGGCTGGTCACGAGTTCATCTGAGAAGGTGTTGATGGCGGATTCTGCACTGTTCGACCTGCGGATCGAGCCCTGGATTCCAGTACGGTGGCTGCCGACCGCGCCTGCCGAACTGCAGCAGCGCGCAGCCCTCGGGCTGTGTGATCTTCTGACCTACGCGCACCAGATCGTCGGGCCGGCCATCACGGTCCCTCCGGCGGAATCAGCGTTGTGGCGCGTGCTCTACGCGTTGACGGCGAGGATCACGGGGCTGGATCGGAAGAGCGGAGGAACGGCGTCAGGGGCCGGGAAGTGGAGCACGCGTCGACTCGAGATCCTCGAACATGGCAATTTCGACGTCGAAGCGATATCGAGTTACTTCGACACCGAGGCCTCGTCGTTCCGCCTGTACGACCCGGAACGCCCCTTCCTGCAGGACCCGAGGCTGGCGGAGCAGTGTCCTGCGACTGTGGGGGTGGACAAGCTTGTCGTCACCCGGCCTTCAGGAGGCAACCACGCGTGGTTCAGCCGTGTCGACTCCACCCGCAGGACGCCGGTCTCCTCGGCTGAAGCGGTCCTTCACCTGCTGGTGTGGCGGTACTACGGGGCTTCTGGAATCTGTTCCTCTCGGCAGGTGGAGCAGACCAAGGAACACAACAGCACGGCCGGCCCGCTGCGTGCTGCGCTGTCTTACCATCCGCTGGCACCCACCCTGTTCCAGTCGCTGCTGGCAGGGCTCGCCGAGCCCGCGAGTGATGTCGACCCACAGCGCGATCTGTGCGCGTGGGAGCGTCGGGAACTCCTCGATCCGTTGGGGCCTCGACCGGCAGTCACCGGTCCGTGCTCGGCATTGACGGATCAGACCTCGCACGCGGTGCTCTTGCTGCCGGATGCGACTGGCCGGTGCGTCGCCGACGCCTACGTCACCTGGGCCTTCCGCACGGCCAGACCCCCCACTGAGGACGCCTACCTGATCTGGCAGACCAGCGTCGCAGGCAACCGTTATCCGCGCCCCGCGAAGTCGGATCGTGCGTTGTGGCGGGACTTGGACGCGTTGCTGCTCGTCACTTCACCGACTGCCGGTGCGCCTCGCCGACCCGAAGTGTTCGCTTCAGCTGCCGACGTCGACGAAGCAGAGGTCACCTTGCGGGTCCGTGCTCTGGGGTTCGACCAGGATGCCCAGGCAAAGGACCGACAGTTCGTCACCGGTACGACGCCGCCGGTCTTCGGAATGTTCGAGGAGACCAGCCCGAAGCGCGCCGGCGATGCGGGCTTCCTACGGGAGAAAGGCGAGTCGATAGGTCACAGGCTGGACAGGGCGACGAAGACGGCATGGCTGTCCTACACCGGCGGCAGGAGACAGGACTCCAAGGACATCGCCTGGTCACGGGATGCCGCGGCACGCTACTGGCCAGCGGCCGAAGACGAGTTCTGGCGACGTCTCACCGCAGGTGATCTCACCCCGGCCACGGCCGCGGAAGCGGTCAAGGCATTTCGCGACATCGCCGAGCGCGCCTACAACGAGGTGACCCGTTCCGCCACGGTCACTCGTAGTGGCGCGCGGGCGGTCGAGACCGCACGCATCGAGCTGTACAGGGGCCGCCCCGACAAGAACCCGCGCAAGACGAAGGGCGCTGGGAGCGGTACCGACGAGGGAGACGACACGTGAGGACAACGACCACGCCGGCAGCCTTGTCTCAGCGGGAACCGCTGGAGTACGAGCGGGCGTTCGTTCGCAAGATCGCCGAGAGGTGTCTCACCGACCGAGGAGCCCGGGCCAGCTTGCGCAGCGGCCTCGGTAAAGCCGTACCACAAGCGCCGCGCATGCACGCGATCGTCGCACGCATCCTGCCCGACGCCATCATGGCGCGTCCCGAATCGGAAACCGCCTACTATGCGGTCGCCGCGATGATCGCTTCCCTCGACCGAGACGACCTACGGAAACTGTGCCCGGACATCGACGACGACGCGAGCTCAACCGCTGCCGAGACACCGGTCACCGGAACCGATCAACCGTCGAGCGTGTCCGCAGTCCCGGCAGCCGGCTCTGACGGGCCGTGGGATCCAGACACGCCCTCCACGGCATCGAGCAGGTGGGGACGGAGCCTCGGTGCGGTGTTCGGCGTCGCAGTCGCGCGTCGCACGCAAGACGGGAAGCGGCATGACAAGGCACTGCGAGAGAACAGCGCCGAGGCTCGTCTGACGACGCTGACCCGACAGACATCGTCCGGGCTGATCCGGCACCTGCCTGCCGCTGTCCGCCAACTCGCCGACGCCGACATGTTGATCGACTTTGCGCGTCTGCTGTCCGATCTCTCCCGCTGGCCTCGCTATCGCCCTGACATCACCCGGCGCTGGCTGCGTGACTTCTATCGCGAACTGCGGGCCTTGGACCGTAATGCTGCGGAGAAGGCGGATGACTCCGCACTCCCTTCGACCCCCACGGCCGGTTGACCGGTCGCAACATTTACCCGACCCGGCCCCGACTCCCACCGCTCCACAGGAGAACCCATGTCTCGTCCGACCCAGACACCCGGCCGTTTCATCGATGTGCATGTGCTGCACAGCGTGCCGTTCGCCAATCTCAACCGCGACGACACCAACTCGGTGAAGACCGTCCAGTACGGCAACACCTCGCGCACCCGAGTCAGCAGCCAAAGCTGGAAACGAGCTGCCCGCACCGAATTCCAGAAGCGCATCGGCGAGCAGGCGCTGCGCACCCGACGCATCGGCGAAGCCGTCGAAGCGGAACTTCGCGACGCCCGGCAGTGGCCCGCGGATCTCGCGGCCAAGGCCGGGAGGCACGTGGCCACCGGATCGGGCATCAAGACCGAGACACCCAAGGACAAGGACGCTGCGAAGACCTCGACCTCACCGCTGCTCACCAGCGCGATGCTCTACGTGCCCGCCACGGCCGTGCAGTCGTTGGCCGACCTCGCCGAGGCACACCGCGACGAGATCACTGCCGCGAAGGACACAGGCAAGACGACGAAGAGCGTCCTGCCCGTCACCGAGATTCGCGACATTCTGCGCTCACGCAACGGTGTGATCAACCTTTTCGGCAGGATGCTCGCCGAGATCGACAACTCGAGTGTCGACGGGGCGGTGCAGGTCGCCCATTCCTTCACCACTCACACCACCGACGTCGAGGTGGACTACTTCAACGCCGTCGACGACGTCTCTTCGGCTTGGGCAGACGAGACCGGCAGCGCCCACATGGGCACCATCGAATACAGCGCAGGGGTCTTCTACCGCTACGCCACGGTCGACCTCGACGACCTGCTCCGCAACCTCGGTGACGACCTCGACGCGGCACGCACCCTGACCGCGGCGTTCCTCGATGCCTTCCTGCTGTCCCTCCCGCAGGCCAAGCGCACCGCGACAGCCCCGCACACCATCCCCGACCTCGCGCACCTCGTCGTCCGCCGCGACCGTCCCATCTCCTACGCCGCCGCTTTCGAGAAGCCCGTGCACGCCGCCCGCGACGGGGGGCACGCCGCGCCCTCGCGTGCCGCTCTCGACTCCTACGCCAAAGCCGCCGCCACACTGCTGGGATCACGCAGTGCCCTGAACTCGAGCTGGGTGAGCACCGACGACGTGAACCTGGCACACCTCGGAGTTCGTGAGACCTCATTCGACACACTCATCGACAACGCGGTGACCGCGGCGCTGAAGGCGGAGACTCCGGAATGACCTCCTCGTCCACACCCGGACCCGCCGCCGGACTGCTGTTGCATCTGACGGGCCCCCTACAGTCCTGGGGCGAGCACAGCCACTTCACCGAACGCGACACCGCCCGAGTACCCACCCGATCCGGTGTTGTCGGATTACTCGCCGCCGCACTCGGACGCGCCCGCACCGAGCCGATCTCCGACCTCGCAGCCCTGCGCATCACGATCCGAGTGGATCGCCCAGGTGTCCTGCTGCGAGACCTGCACACCGTCGGCGGCGACCAACGACAGAAGAGCAACAAGCACACGGTCACCACCGCCGAAGGCGGGAAACGGCCGCGCGACGCCGCGACTCTGCTCTCCCACCGCTATTACCTGGCCGACGCCGCCTTCACCGTCGCCGTGACGGCACTGACCGACGAGGATGCCCTCCTGACCCGCTGCGCCCACGCGCTGCGAGAACCCGCCTGGCCCCTCTATCTCGGACGCCGATCCTGCCCACCGTCGCTGCCTCTGTTCCTCGGGCTCTTCCCCGACCCGCTGTGTCACCTCGTCAACCTGCCTCTGGCTCGACCGCAGCCCTCCGATGAGGAGGAACAGGTGCACGTCGACGCCCACGCGGACACACCACTCGACGGCCTTCCCGTTGGCCGCGATGACGAGGACCAACCCGCCGGCGTTCAAGTACCGGACGAACCGGTCGGTGACATCGGCGACGACCCGATCAGCTTCGACCCCGGCGACCGCCGCTACCGATCCCGCGACCGCTACACCCGTCGCCTGAGACTTCCCGCCACCCAATGCGCGGGCCTGGGAGTCGACTACCTCACCGCTGTGACCCACTACCTCGAAGCACACCCCGGCACGAAAGCGTCCCGATGACACTCTGGCTCACCCAGATCAAACCCGACATGCGTCTGCGCCAGGCACGACGTGACCTCGCCAGCGCAGTAGGAATGCACCACCGCCTGCTCTCCCTCTTCCCCGACGACCTCGGTGACGATCCCCGGCGACACCTCGGCGTGCTCTTCCGAGTCGAGACCTCCGCGACTGGTGCGGAGATCCTCCTGCAGAGTCAGGTTCCCCCCGACCTCCACGCCCTGCCCGAGCACTATGGCTCCGCCACCACCCGTAACCTGGACCCACTCGTGGAGGGACTACGTCCCGGCAGGGCCGTGCACTACCGCATCGCGGGCAACGCCATCCGCAGACTCGGTAAGACGACGCGCGCCGCCCGCAACCTCACCGCCGTCCTGCCTCTTCACGGCGCCGAGGCCGAAGAGTGGTGGCATCGCCACGCGGAGGCCTCCGGACTTCAGGTCCAGACCGTGCTGACAACCCCATTGGGCTCGGCCCGCGGCGAGCGGGCCGACAGCGCGGACAAGATCCGCCACGCCCGCACACTGTTCGACGGACGAGCACTGATCACCGACGCCGACCTCCTCCGCCGCCGGCTGCTCGACGGCATCGGCCGCGGCAAGGCCTACGGCTGCGGTCTGCTTACCCTGGCGCCGGCGCGATGAACGTCCAAGCACGGCGCCGCCTGGCCCGCCCGACCGTCGCGATGCTTCCCCGCGTCGCCGACTCACTGTCCTTTCTCTACCTCGACATCGTCCGCGTGCTACAGGACGACACCGGGGTCCTAGCCGTCGTCGAAAGCCCGATCCACGGCACTGAAACCGTCTACCTGCCCACCGCCGCACTGAACGCGGTCCTGCTCGGCCCCGGAGTCTCCATCACCACCCGAGCTCTCACCACGCTCGTTCGACACGGTACGACGGTCCTCATCACCGGTTCAGGAGGCGTGCGCTGCTACGCCGGATTCACTCCCGCCAGCCTGACCACCACCTGGCTTGAACGCCAAGCACGCGCCTGGGCTGACGAAGCCAGCCGCCTTCGCGTGGCGATCCGCATGTACGAGCAGCGCTTCGGCGTGGCCACCGTGCCTCCCCAGACGACCTTCGCCGGCCTGCGTGGCATGGAAGGTCAACGCGTCAAAGCCCTCTACCGGCTACTCGCCAAGCAATACAAGATCAGCCGCTTCCGCCGTAGCTACGACCCCGACGACTGGGACAACCAAGACCCGGTCAACCTTGCCTTGTCGGCGGCGAACACCAGCCTCTACGGCATCGTTCACGCCGCCCTGACCGCTATGGGATGTTCCCCCGGACTCGGTTTCATCCACAGCGGGAACCAACACGCCTTCGTCTACGACATCGCCGACCTCTACAAAGCCGAACTCACCATCCCCCTGGCCTTCTCTCTGCACGACGCCGACAAGCCGGAACAGCAGGCTCGCCGCAGCTTTCGCGACGGCCTACGCCTGTTCAAACTGCTGCCCCGCGTGGTGACCGACGTGCAACGCCTCCTCGACCCCGACACGTCCATCGAAGACCCCGACCCCGGAGAGCAGCTCGTCGACCTGTGGGACCCCGTTCTCGGAGCAGTACCCGGCACCATCAACCACAGCGTCTCGGACGAATTCTGAACACCTCACGACCGTTCCCCACGACCAGGAGGACAGCACCGTGGCATCGATGATCACCATCGCGGCCACCGCCGTGCCCGACCACCTTCGAGGAGCCCTCACCCGCTGGCTCCTCGAAGTCACCCCCCAGCTCTACGTCGGCACGGTCTCCGCACGCGTACGAGACGAACTGTGGAGCGCCGTCAGCGACTGCGTCGAAGACGGCGTCGCCGTTCTCATCCACCCCGCAGACAACGAACAGGGATTCGAGCTACACACCGCTGGACAACACCGACGACGCCCCATCGACTTCGACGGACTCACCCTCATCTCCTTCAGCAGCCGACAGGCAGCCCTGACCAACTCAGGCCAAGTAGGAGCAACAACCCCATAGCACATCAGGGCACGATGCCTCCGCTCCTTCCGGGCGGGGCGAACCGCAGGAAGGACACCGCTGTATCCTCTGGCTGCATCCTCCCCGCGAAAGCGGGGGTGAGCCGGAACCGAACAGCACACCGGCATGCGAACGTCCGTCTGCCCCGCGAAAGTGGGGGTGAGCCGCCTGCTCGGATCTATGTTGGAGGAGAGTCGAGAATTTGACGCCGACCGAGGGCAGGAAAGTACAAGAGCGCATACAATCCGGCCGAGGGCTATCGGCGGCGCATCACCGTCAGAACTGCTATCGCGTGGAGGCCAACTGCCACGCCTCTGGCCAGCATTGCTAAAGATGCGGCGCCGGCCGAGTCACTGAGGTCAGCCGTCCAGTCTAGGACTGCGCCTCCGATGTGCAAGATTCTCACGAGGCGCCGCTGCGGATCCATGCTCCGGCCCGGCGGAGCGGACTCATCATCGAGCTGGTCTGGGACGTGCTCTTCGTCCTCTTGCGGGACCCTCTCATCGTCAGACACTGCACCCTCTCAGCATGCGCCGTGGTCCCTCCAGGTCGAAGGAACCGAACAGGTAGGAGTGGAGTCCGGGCGTAGGTTATCAGGATCGCGGCGTGGCTCTCGAGATTGGCGGTCTCACCGAGCAACTTTAAGAGGCCATGTAACTCATTCGAGGTGGTTAAATCACTCGAACGTGGGGAACTATTCGCCTTTCTTACTTTCCGAGCACGAAATCAACCCGGAAGTGAAAGGGTGTGGGAGTGGCGTTCTGCCCTCGCGCTGAAGCCCTGCCCAGCCACGCGGTAGGTTTCGGGGGAACCTCGGCGCCCGGGCCTGCCCCGCATCCTCCCTCCTGCGTGCACTGCCAAGCAGATGGCGCCACGGGGCCTTCCTGGGGTGCAGTCAGTGGCCGTCGTTCCAAGCGGGCGATTGAGTAGTCGTCAGCCTCATACTTGCCGGACCACATGATCGGCACCGTGGACGGGTGCCAGCGCAGCGAGGACGCCGAGGGACACCGGACCGCTGGATACCATGTCTGCTTCTGCGGCTCACCTCCGCTTGCGCGGAGCGGACTCGGGTGACACTGCTCGACTCCTGGTATCGGCCGGCTCGCCTCCGCTTGCGCGGAGCGGACGGTCAGCGCGATCTCATCGAGAGCAGCCACGGCGGCTCACCTCCGCTTGCGCGGAGCGGACGCCCTCCAACCGCAGCCCGCCGGAGTGCACGTCGGCTCACCTCCGCTTGCGCGGAGCGGACTGTTCGTCGTCGGCGAGGCCGGATTGCAGCGCTGGCTCACCTCCGCTTACGCGGAGCGGACAACGGCGGACGGATCGGTGGGGGGCGGTCCACCGGCTCACCTCCGCTTACGCGGAGCGGACGTCGGTCAGACGACGCGGGTACGGGGTGTGCCCGGCTCACCTCCGCTTGCGCGGAGCGGACGCACGGTGGGTGAGCTTTCGCAGTTGGTAGGCCGGCTCACCTCCGCTTGCGCGGAGCGGACGGCAACGTGCGGATCGTGTCGTCCATGGTGGACGGCTCACCTCCGCTTGCGCGGAGCGGACCCAACCCCCCGTCAGATCAGAACGAGATGACGCGGCTCACCTCCGCTTGCGCGGAGCGGACCCGACGAGGGCGGTCACCGCGGTCACGATGGCCGGCTCACCTCCGCTTGCGCGGAGCGGACTGTTGGGCGTCGAGGGAGTAGACCCGCCCGTCCGGCTCACCTCCGCTTGCGCGGAGCGGACTGTTGGGCGTCGAGGGAGTAGACCCGCCCGTCCGGCTCACCTCCGCTTGCGCGGAGCGGACTGTTGGGCGTCGAGGGAGTAGACCCGCCCGTCCGGCTCACCTCCGCTTGCGCGGAGCGGACGCATAGGTCAAGGCCCACAGCATCAGGAAGAAAGGCTCACCTCCGCTTGCGCGGAGCGGACCTGCTGCGCGCCCCTGCTGACCACCACGCCATCGGCTCACCTCCGCTTGCGCGGAGCGGACAGACAGCCCACCGAGGATGTGTCAAGCTGGGCGGCTCACCTCCGCTTGCGCGGAGCGGACAGGATCTCCAGCCAGGCCATGGGCGGATCAGCCGGCTCACCTCCGCTTGCGCGGAGCGGACTGGGTGACCATCTCGTTATCAGATTCGCAGTGCGGCTCACCTCCGCTTGCGCGGAGCGGACCACGGGAGCGCGTCGGGCGTACTGGCGCGTGGCGGCTCACCTCCGCTTGCGCGGAGCGGACATGCCGTCGACGCTGAGAACAGCGGCAAGGGACGGCTCACCTCCGCTTGCGCGGAGCGGACCGCGGCCCGTTCGGCCCCCGCATCCGGGCCACCGGCTCACCTCCGCTTGCGCGGAGCGGACGCAGCGGCCTGCGGTGACCAAGCTGCTGAGGGCGGCTCACCTCCGCTTGCGCGGAGCGGACGCGCCAGAACCTCGCCCGCAGCCTGCGGGGGTCGGCTCACCTCCGCTTGCGCGGAGCGGACCGGGGTTGATCGTGCTCAGCGAGCCGCTGTTCTGGCTCACCTCCGCTTGCGCGGAGCGGACTCGGGCGGCTGGATCGGCACCGTCCATGACGCCGGCTCACCTCCGCTTGCGCGGAGCGGACCCGCGCCGCCGACCCCGATGCCGTCCAGGTCGCGGCTCACCTCCGCTTGCGCGGAGCGGACGCATCGATCACCAACCGATCCAACGGGTGCCGCGGCTCACCTCCGCTTGCGCGGAGCGGACTTCCGGACTGTCGCGGGCGACACGTTCCGGTGCGGCTCACCTCCGCTTGCGCGGAGCGGACCGCGGAAGGCATGGGACGAAGAGTGCGAACAGCGGCTCACCTCCGCTTGCGCGGAGCGGACTCGACATCGACACCCTCGACCGGGCGGACGGACGGCTCACCTCCGCTTGCGCGGAGCGGACCTCGATGTCCACTCCCTACGTCGCGCGCGTCGCGGCTCACCTCCGCTTGCGCGGAGCGGACGGGTGCCGGGGTTCCGCAGTGCCGGGGAGCGCCGGCTCACCTCCGCTTGCGCGGAGCGGACACGGCGCCTACGACCACGTCGCCCTGTGCCAGCGGCTCACCTCCGCTTGCGCGGAGCGGACACGAGCGAAGGAGCAGCATGACGCACGCACAGACGGCTCACCTCCGCTTGCGCGGAGCGGACCCTACACCGGTGTGCTCGACCGGGTCGCCGAGCGGCTCACCTCCGCTTGCGCGGAGCGGACTCGACCCGCCACCGCAGCAGCGCGCCGTAGGACGGCTCACCTCCGCTTGCGCGGAGCGGACCGCCGGTGTCGAGGGGGCCGCAGCCCCGGGATCGGCTCACCTCCGCTTGCGCGGAGCGGACCGGTAGTCGTACTCCTCCTCGTGGAGAAGTTCCGGCTCACCTCCGCTTGCGCGGAGCGGACATCGGTAGACCTGGTGGCGGTCAATGAGGCCGCGGCTCACCTCCGCTTGCGCGGAGCGGACGTCACCGGGTGCCGTCGGTGCAGCGGGTCGGCCGGCTCACCTCCGCTTGCGCGGAGCGGACCCGAGGACCAGGTCCGCACGAAGCGCGGGAGTCGGCTCACCTCCGCTTGCGCGGAGCGGACCCCGGCGCCGCCGCCCAGGCCGGGCCGCCGCGCGGCTCACCTCCGCTTGCGCGGAGCGGACCCTTCCCGACCTGCACTTCTTCTACTGCGTTGCCAATTTGTGATGTTTCATTCTTGCGAATCCCGAGGGTTGTGTGTGGTTAGGTCACGGCGCTCTTCAGGTGATCTCTTGTTGCGGCGCGACCGTCGGATGGGTGTGCTTGACCTTAACGTGGGGTGAGGGTGGACAGTGACGGCGGGCGCAGTTGTGTTGCAGGTCAGCAGGCTCTCCGAGCACCTCGACGCCGAACCAGTCCGCGGCGCTCGCCTGCTGATGGCCTCCGTAGCCCCTTGGTCGCTTTTTTGTCTCGGCAACATCGCTGCCATAGCCGCTGGCGATTCGGTGAAAATCACTCTCCGAGATGACGGATGTCCAGCTCACTGAGGCGTGGGCGGGACACCGAAGCTCGGGCGCAGGGTATTGAGTATCGGGAGGCTGCCCCAGCATTCTCGGTGGTCACGGCCAGTTTGTACTTTGCTTTGGCTGCGGGCTGGATGTCAGGGTTAACGCGGGGAACGTCCGGATGTGCGGGCTCGGACTGACCGATTTCCGCTGGCGATGATGTCGCGCAGGTTTTCGGGGGAGAAGCGGAGGTGTTTGCCGAGCAGCGTGGATGGAATCTGGCGGCGTCCGGCGGCTCGGCGTAGCCAGCTTTCTCTGACTCCGAGTAGTCGAGCTGCCTCGGCCGGGGTGTGCATGATCGGTTCGGTAGGTCGAGTGGTCTGGGATCTATCGGCCCGAGTGGGTGCCGTGCTGTGCGACACGTTCTCTCCTGGGTGCTCCTGTGCTTATGCGGCCAGACTCGTGTTGATCGATTCGCCTGAACGGCAGGACCAGGGCGAGCAGCCCTCCGGTTCATAGTCGTTGACTACGGCGAGGGCGCGGCGTGGGCCGGGCGGGTCAAGATCCGCCTCGGCGAGGGGGACGCAGGAACGGTGTAGGTAGTACTGACCGTGCAATGGCTGGGCCCGGTTATTGGCGTGGGGATGCCCGTGGCGGATGGCGTGGTCGAAGTCGACGGCGTTGTCCCAGCCGTCGCGGTCGTTGTCACGGAGCCATCGCCAGCCTGCGTTGCCGTGGAAGGGACAGCCGATGCAGGCGGATTTCACCGTCTGGCCGAAGCCTTTCTCCGTGAGGTAGCGTTTGCAGTCGTCGCGTGTCCAGCCCAGGTCGATCAGCGGGAAGGCATTGCGGAGGTAGCGGACGTCGGCGTCTTTGGCTCGGGCGAACTCGTCAGTGCTAATCCCGATGGCTTGTTCGGCGTAGATGCCGGTAGGCACACGCTGAGGATATGGGTAGCCGAGGAGGGCACGTGCGGCTTTCTTCAGCGGTCGGATCTTGTATTCATTTGTGCATTGTCGGCGCGCGAGCCCTTTGGTGCCGTCGGGGTTGCGTACGTGCAGGGGCATGGACGCGAAGCGGTGTTCTGGGTTGAGGGCGTCGTCGCGGATGCTGCCCTGCGAGACGGTGGACACTGGGATTCCGGCGTCGGCTGCGTGGGTGCGGAGCCGGGCGAGGTTGTCGTAGACGGCTTGTGGTTCCCAGCCGGTGTCGGCGAACAGGGCATGGTCGAAGCGGGGGATCGCGCCCTCGCAGGCGAGTAACAGGACGGTGGTGCTCTGTACTCCGGCGCCGAGGGACAACAGCCGCAGAGCAGGTCCGGTGGATTGGGTAACGGGGATTCGGTCTGGTCGGGGTGCTGGCGGGACGTGTGTCATGAGCGGCTCGCCGTGTGAGTCGCGGCGGCTGCGTCGTTGGAGGCCGGACCGCGCGCTGCGGTTCTGCAGCATTGGGTACGGCCAGCACACCCGACTTCCCAGGGCTGGCCTCTCGTTCGGGCGGTGTTTTCAGTGTGGCGAGGTCGTCGAGTAGCAGGCGGGTGGCGTGTGCGGCCTGGTGGGGGACGACGGCGTTCCCCAGTGCGCGGAGCTGAGCGGTGCGGGGGAGTTCTAGGTCGGTGATCCAGCCCGGCAGCAGTCCCATAAGCCATTCGGTGAAGGCGACGGAGAGGCGACGTTTGCCCTGGTGGCCTGGTTCGGTGGGATGCGGTGCGTGCCGATCGAGGACGGCCTCCCACCGACGGATGACCAGGGTGTAGTCGCCCCAGTTGTCGTCGTCGCGGCGCGTGGTGGCGGTGCGGGCTGGTGGTTCGAGTCGGACGATGGCGGAGGAGAGGGTGAAGTCGCCTGCCGAGCCGCGTTGATTGGGACTGCCTTTGGTTCCCTCGGTCGCGCGGGGTGTGGGCAACAGCCCCGGTGCGCCGGAGCTGAGCACGGGAGAGCCGGGCGGGCCGGACGGGTGGATGGTGGACTCCCGGCTGTAGGTGGCGTCGTTGTACGTCGGCAGGAGCCTGATGGCGACGGAGAGGGGCATGCCCATGCCGTTGCCGTTGATCCTGCGTGCCCGGTGGCGGGCTTGACGGGCCAGCCATTGGTGAGGGTCTTCTCCGTCGTTGGGGGTGCTGCTCGCCGGGGTGGGAAGCAGCCGCCCTCCAGTAGCGGACTGCGAGCGGCTGTGCCGTCGAATGCTGTTCGGCGTAGTGCGCGTCGGTGACAGCTCTTCGAGGACTGCGACGTGCGCAGGCTGGTTGTCGAGGTCCGTGTGCTTCACCGCATGGTGGCAGGGTTCGATGGTGCGACGTCGTCGCCCGGTGCTCTCGGTTGTCATGTCGCGGCGGGACCGCGCCCAGGCGAGGATGAAGATCCGCTCCCTGCGGTGTGGCGCCCCGACGTCGTCGGCGCGGATGCTTCGCCAGAGCGCATCGAACCCTGCTTGGGCCAGGTCTGCGAGTACGGTGTCGAGTCCGCCGTGTCTCCAGCGGAGGGCGGCGACGTTCTCCACGAGGATGAATCGCGGTCGTAGTAGGCGAAGGGCGTCCATGACCGAGGTCCAGAGTCCACTGCGGGTCCCTTCTTTGATGCCGGCGCGTCGTCCGGTGGCGGAGATGTCTTGGCAGGGGAAGCCGATGGTGACGAGGTCGACCGGCTCGACTCGGGCCCCAGTCCACGGTGCGAAGGTCTCCGAGGTTGGGGATGTCGGGCATGCGCGCGGCCAGGATGCTGCGGATGTGAGGGTCGGGGTCGGCGCACCATGCCACCCGCCCGCTTCCGAGCGCGGCGAGGACTCCGAGGTCCAGTGCCGCGGTTCCGGTGCGGAGGGATCCGATGACCGGTCTCGTGTCCACGTGCCTGGGGGTCACCATGTGCACCTCGCTGATTGGTGCTGGGCGGTGCTGGGCTCGGCCTGTCTGGTGCGGGTGGTGTGTGGTGGTGTCGGGCAGCGGTGGTGGTCGGCGGCGGTGCGTGCGGTGTCGGGGTGTCGGTAGTGGCGGCGGAATCCGCAGGTGTGGCAGTGCACGTGGGTACTCATGCGGCCTGCAGGGAGGCGAGCTTCGTCGGCGTCCGGGAGGACGGGGTTCGGTCGGGGTTGGCGGGCACGGTGGGTTGTTCGGCGTCGTCTTCGGTCAGTGGGGTGCGGAAGATGAGGACGTCTTCGTGGGCGATGAGGTGGAGGGGCAGTCCGCGTTCGCGTTGTTTGCGGAGGAAGTCCCGTTGGAAGAACGAACCGCGCGGGATGATCTGGCCGTTGTCGTCGTGGCGGGCGAGCAGGGCGACGCAGCGTTCGACGGGGATGAGTCCGGCGTGGGTGCCGCAGGCCTGGATCTGGGCGGGCAGGTCGATCAGTTCGGCGTGTTCGCGCCAGGGCCGGAGGGTGACGGCGATGTGCCCGCCGGGGCGGAGCAGGGCGGCGCAGCCGGTGAGGATGCGGGTGAATCCGGAGAGCAGGCGGTGGTGGCCGATGTTGGCGAGGTTCCCTCGGTCGAGGGTGTTGCCGTAGAGGTGGTGGTATTTGTGGACGCCGCCGCCGGGGACGACGGAGACCTGCCCGTGGGTGGAGGGCCCGTAGGGCGGCGAGGTGACCACCAGCGCGACCCGACCTCGGATCTCATCGGGGAGGGCGTGGAGGAGTTGGCGGGCGTCGCCCTGGAACACCGCGGCGTCGACGTCGGGGCGGGTGCGGCGGGCGAGGTCGAGGTTCGCTGCGGCGACCTGCGCCCAGTGCGGTTCGTACTCGAGGCCGATCGCTCGACGGCCGAGGTGGGCGGCCTCCACGAGGGTGGTGCCGATGCCGCACATCGGGTCCAGGACGAGTTCGCCGGGCTTGGTGTAGTGGGCGATGGCGTGGGCGGCGACCGCCGGGAGCATCTTCGCCGGATGCGCGGTGGACTCGGCGATGTAGCGGCCCTTGCGTTGAGCGCCGGGCGACTGCTGCGCGGTCAGCCACACCGACCCCGATACCGGCCCCGACCCCGACCCCGATCTCGGGACCGGATGGGGCGAGGGGATCTCGTTCACCGCACGTGCCGTGCGGCGGCGGGACCGTCGGTCGATCCGGTCGATCTCGGTGCGGGGAATCGGCACGGTCGGGCTGTCGTCGCCGGGGAACTCAGGGGTCTGCGGCATTGGAGTCCTTCTCTGCTCGTGGGCGTCGTGGTGGGGGACGGGTCGGGGAGTCATCGGATGACCTGTGGGGGAACGGTCGCGGTGACGGCCGCCGTCGGAGGGGGTTCGTGATCGTGGGGCTGGGCGAAGATCAGGACGTCGGAGTGCACCTGTCGGTGTGGCTGTGGCCCTGCGTCACCCGGTGCGTTGGTGCCGACGGCCTCGCTGCTCGAGGCCTCGTCGGTGGTGTGGTGGAGTGCCACGATGTGTTGGAGGTAGAGCAGGTCGGCGTTCTGGCCGGTGGTGACGATCGGGCCGGTCGGGTCGATCAGCTGCCCTTCCCGGACGTCACTGTGGGTGAGGACGGCGAGGATTCCGCCGGTCCGCAGCAGGCGGGCGGCCTGCAACGCCAGGTGGTCGATGCGGCGGTGTCGGGTCCAGGACGGCGGCACGGCCGCGATGATCAGATCCGCGCTCGGTTGGGCGCTGTCGTCCTCGACGATCGGGTCCGGCCGTGGGCGTTGGTCGTCGGCCGGGTGGTCGGGGCGGCCGATGAGACTCGCCCAGTAGGGCGGCGCCGGGGCGTGGTGGGAGTGCGGCCGGTTCCACAACATCGTGATCCCGGCGATACGACCAGCGCTGGCGACGGCGTTGAACGCCGCCTCGACAGCGCCGGCCCCGGTGCTGGTCGCCGTCCCGGTCGAGTCGGTCCGTTCGGTGGGTGTGGTGTCGGCGGTGACGATCAGGACGTGGTCACCGCGCCGGCTGAAGGACGTCACGATCTGGGAGATCACGCCGACCGGCCACCGATCTCGGGGCGCGCTGGGGGAAGTGGTCGGGGCGGACCAGACGGTCGGCGGGATCGCGGGCATCCGTGTCGGCCGGGCGGCCGGCGTCCGGCGGCCCGCCGTCGTCGGGTGGGATGTTCGAGGTGCCCGGGTCGGGCGGGTGTGTCGCGGGGTGGGCGGGTGATCGGGTGAGTTCATGGGTGGCCTCCACGGCGGGGGAGTGGTGTTTCGCTGACATCCCTGAACTCCGTGATATGGACCTGTTTTCGACAGCCGATCCTCGTTTTACCTCCCACCGCGTTCCCGCAGCCAGGTCCGTGGACGTGACTCGGACGCGGACTCAGCGGGGATTCGACGGCATCACGCTCGAGGTGTCGGACTTCGGTATTTCGTCGTCACCATGGGCATGTGACGTGGTTCAGCAGCGCGGGATCACGGGGCCGGTGGCTCGTTTCCTTACCGGTTCTCGTCCATGAATCTTCCAGCGTGATTCTTGGTCGTGGCGTAGTCCGCCCTGGCCTGCCACGGAGCTACTACCGACCTACTACAGGCTCAGCGAGAAGCAGGTCAGACGGTACTACCGCCGATCCTCGTGACATCGTTCGGCAGAGGTCGGCTGATCTCTGTCAGAGATGCATGGCGACCGTCGTGGAGCCGAAAGGTGATCTTTCCTGTTGGGGTGGTAGTAGTCGTGTAGTAATTCGGTAGTAGGGGTGTAGTACCCGTTGTGACTTGCTGTCGACGTCACCTTCTCGTCGTCGACAGGAGCACACGTTCATGTCTTCTCCCCACTCATTCCCTGACCGCCGGGGCGGCTATTCCTCCGCGGCGATGCCGTTGGACACCGCGCGGACGGCCTTCGACATGTTGCTCACCGGGCCGCACCCGTTGGCCGTGGACGGCCGCCTGTTTCCCGGTTTCCCGGACCGGCGGGTGCCGTTGAACGAGGTGCGGGATCGGCTGTTGGCACGACGGTGCCCGCAGTCGGTGCGCGACTCGGTGTGGGCGCACCTGGTGCTGTTGGCACGGACCGACGGCGCGGCGTGGACGGTGGGCTGCGTCGGGGTCGGCCTGCCCGCCTTGTTGGGCATCGCGAGCCGGTTGTCGGCGCGGTTCGCCGGTGATCCCGCCGACATCCACGCCGCGGTGTTGACCGGGTTCCTCGCGGAGCTGCCGCGGGTGGATCTGCGTCGTCCTCGGGTGATGCTGCGGCTGCGGTGGGCCGCCTACCGCGCCGGGCACGCAGCTGTGCGCGAGGCCCTGGACGCGCCGCAGCCCACCGGTCACGCCGTCCGCGCGGCCGCGCCGGTCCCGCCGTGGGGGCACCCGGACTTCGTTCTGGCGCGCGCCGTCGCCGACAAGCTGATCACCGCCGCCGACGCGGAACTGATCGCCGCGACCCGGTTGGAGGGCCGGCCGCTGGCCGCGGTCGTCGCCGAACGGGATGCCTCCTACGCGACGGTGCATCAGGCCCGGCGCCGCGCCGAGCGCCGGCTCGCGGCCTACCTCCTCCAGGACGCCGACGACGCGGATGACGGCGGCGATCCGGCACGTCGGGTGGCCGACACCCTGACCGTCACCACGGCCGCCACCACCCCTGATCCGTCGCCGTCGGTGACACGACCGCGCTGTGGTTCGTCGGAGAAAACCGGAGCCCTCCGGTCGAAACGACGGCGTGATTCCGGAGTTCAGGTGCACGGGCGGTCCTCGACCTCACCCGAGTCCTCGTCGCTGTCGTCCTCGACCCCGGAGGTCCCCCGATGCGTGTGAACGATGTTCCCCCGTTGCGTGACGAGCCGAACGACCGCGTGGATGCGGTCGGATCCGACCAAACACGACCACGCCCTCTGCGGCGGCGGCGCGGCCGGTATTCCGTGCCGGTCGCCGGCGCAGGACCTCGGATGTCTGGTCGCTCACCTCGCGGTCGGTTGCGGCCGGGCGCTCGTGTTCTGGCGGTCTCGATGTTGATCGTGGCCGGGTCGTTGCTGTTCGAGTCCTCCGCGGCGGCGCAGGCCCAGTCGGTGGACGCGGTGTTGACCAACGTCCGCGACTGGTTGATGGGCATCCTCGCCGGGTTGGCGACGGTGTTCCTGTCCGTCGGCGGCGTCCGGTACGTCATGGCCGCCGGGGATCCGGGCGAGGTGGAGAAGGCCAAGGGGTCGTTCAAGTCCGCCGGGTGGGGTTACGGGTTGGCGGCGTTGGCGCCGCTGGTCGTGGAGATCCTCCGTGGCATCGTCGGGGTCTGAGCCGGTGAGCCGTCGACGCGCGGAACCCGCGCCTGCCGCAGACCCCAGGTCTTCGAGTGTCCAACCGCCCGTCCCGCCTCGCCGGCTGTTGGGCCGCCTGGTGGTGGTCGTCGCCTTGATGCTGGCCGGTATGGGTGTCGGCGGGCTTCCGGCGGCGGCGCAGCTGCCGTCTCCGGATCCGCCGCCTCCGCCGTCGTGCGAGCTGCCCGACTTCGACCCCGTCCTGTGCCTTCCCGACCCCGGTGACCCTGGCGCGGAACTGCCGGAGGAATGCCAGGTTCAACCTCCGGCGGCCCTGCCACCGGAGTGCGTGGCACCTCCGGCGCCGCCGGAGCCGTCTCCCGAGCCGGCGCCGGAACCCGAGCCGGAGACCCCGCCGCAGGATCCGGGGCAGAGCGAGGTGCCGGAGGAGGAGTCGTCCTGTGGGCTGACCGACATCGGTGCCTGCATCGACGAGGCCGTGGACGACTTCTTCCGCAGCGTGGTCGTCGATGCGTTGAACCCGTTGTTGGATCTGTTGGGGCGGACGTTGTTGACGACCCCGACACCGGACTCGCTGCCCCGGGTGGGGGAGTTGTGGGAGTCCTCCTGGCAGATCCTGCTCGCCTCTTACGGCGTGCTCGTGTTGATCGCCGGGATCCTCATCATGTCCTACGAGTCCCTGCAGACCCGTTACACGATCAAGGAACTCGTTCCGCGCATCGCGGTGGGGTTCCTCGCCGGGGCGCTGTCGCTGTTCGTGGCCACCCAGGCGATCACGGTCGCCAACGCGCTGTCGGCGGCGGTGATGGACGGCGGCGTCGAGGCGACCTCGGCGGCGGAGAACCTCGAGGACTTGATCTTAGGTTCGTTGGCTGGTGGGTTCTTCATCATCATCCTCGGCCTGGTCCTGGCCGGGTTGCTCCTCGCGTTGCTGGTGACCTATGTGGTGCGGGTCGCGATGACGATCATCCTGGTCGTCGGAGCACCGATCGCCTTGATGTTCCACGCCCTTCCGCACACCGAGGGCATCGCCAAGTGGTGGTGGAAGGCCTTCGGCGGGTGCCTGGCGATCCAGGTGGTGCAGAGCCTCACCCTGATCACCGCGATGCGGGTCTTTCTCGGCCCCGGTGGGTTCACCCTGTTCGGCCCCGACGGCAGCAGCCTCGTCAACCTCGTCGTCGCCCTGGCCTTGATGTACATCCTGTTCAAGATCCCGTTCTGGGTGATGTCGTCGGTCTCCGGCGGCGGCCGGTCGATGATCGGCTCCCTGGCGAAGGGATGGCTGGCGTACAAGACGTTCGGGCTCCTCGGCGGAGGCGGCCGAGGACGTGGTTCGGGCTCGGGCAAGACCGGCGGGACCTCGCCTCCCGCTGGCGGGACCACTCCCGTCCAGACGGGTGGTAGGGCGTCCCCACCACCCGCTGGCGGGAGGTCCTGGTCGACACGGACGGCGGCGAACGGGCAGTACGTCCTGCCGCTGCCTGGAGTGCGGAAGACTCGACGACCCTCGACAGGCACATCCGGCCACGGGACGCCGTCCCCGTCGAACGCGGCGGCGTCGTCTGCGGCGGGACAGCAGCTGCCTTTGCCGTTGGGAAAGGACTGGCCGGAGAACCGCCCCGTGCTGGGCCGTGACGGCCAGTACCGACTGCCCCTCGACGTCGAGCGGCGACCCGCACCGCAGCCGGGCCACCATCCAGCCGCGCCGTCACCGCACGGGCACGGGCGGCGCGGCGGGAAGCAGCTGGAACTGCCGTTGGACCCGTATCAGGGCAACCACCCAGACCGCACCGGCCAGTACCGCCTGCCGCTGGAGGGCGTCCACCGCACGTCGCGCTCGGCGGCGTCGCCTCCCCCCCGCTCCGCGTCACCGCCGCCGCGTCCGCCGTCGCGGTCTCGGGTGCGGCAGCCGCAGCTGCCCTTCGATCCCTATCAGGGCACCCGAGCGGATCGCACCGGCCAGTACCGCCTGCCCTTGGACGGCATCCACCGCACGACACCCTCCCCACCACCGTCGCCCGGTGCTGCTGCCCCTGCCTCCACGCCGCCGCCTCGTCGCGGCCGTCAACTGCCGCTGCCACTGGGCCTGCCGCGCACACCCCGTCCTCCTGCGCCGCCGTCGCGGCGCACCGATCCGAAAGGCGGCGAGAAGTCGTCATGACCAGTCCTGTGCGCATTCCCGCCGACGTCGACCGACCGGACCAGGTGGTCGGCACCCTGACCGCCCGTCAGTTGGCGATCCTGGCGGTGACCGGCATCGTCCTCTACGGCACCTGGATGTTGGTCCGTGATCTGGTGCCGCTGCCGGTGTTCCTCGCCCTGGGTGTTCCGGTCGGTGTCGCCGCGGCCGTCATCGCCCTCGGTCGACGCGACGGCATCACCCTGGATCGGCTGCTGGTGGCGGCGTGGCGGCAGCGCCGGACTCCGGCTCTGCGCGTCGCCGCACCGGAGGGGATTCCTCCGGCCCCGGACTGGCTCACCGCCCGCACGTCCTACCGCGACCTCGACGGCAGCAGTGCGACCACCCAGCCTGCGGAGTTGCGGCTGCCCGCCCACGCGGTCACCGACGCCGGAGTGATCGATCTCGGTCGGGACGGCTTGGCGGCGGTGGCGACCTGCGGGGCGGTGAACTTCGCGTTGCGCACCCCGACCGAGCAGGAGTCGCTGGTCGCGACGTTCGGCCGGTATCTGCACTCGCTGACCGCCCCGGTGCAGATCCTGGTCCGCGCGGAGCACCTCGACCTGTCCCCGCAGATCGGCGAGCTGCGTGAGCGTGCCCCGACGTTGCCGCACCCGGCGTTGGAGGACGCCGCGCGGGAACACGCCGACTACCTGGTCCACCTCGACACCCAGGCAGACCTGCTGCGCCGTCAGATCCTGCTGATCCTGCGCGAACCCGTCCACACCACGACCGATCCGGGCTTGGGCGGTGCGTCCCCGACGGCGACCCTCGCCGGACTGTTCCGGCGTCGCGGTCCGACCGCGGAGGCGACGGAGGCGGCACGGCGGGCGGCGGAGACACGGCTGCTGCGGCGGGTGAGTGAGGCCGCCGAACTCTTCACCCCGGCCGGGATCGTGGTGACACCGCTGGATGCCGGGCAGGCCACCGCCGTGCTCGCCGCTGCCTGCGACCCCGACTCGCTGATCCCGGCCTCGGCCTCGTTGGCCGGCGCGGACGACGTCATCACCAGCGAACCCACCCCCACTTCCGAGGTCGACGAACACGGTCTCGCTGCGTACGGCGGAGCCGTGCCCGCCGAGGCCGACGACGGACTGAGGTGGTCGAGGTGAGACGACCTCGCCGTCCTCGAGCCGACGTCTCCGGGTCGAGTGCCGCCGCGGCGTCGTTCACGCCGGAGTCGCTGGTCGTGGGCACGCGACATCTTCAGATCGGGTCTCAGTGGGTGACGTCCCTCGCCATCGCCGGATATCCCCGCGAGGTCCATCCCGGCTGGCTGCAGCCGTTGCTGACCTATCCGGGACGCATCGACGTGTCGCTGCACGTCGAACCGGTCGATCCGGTGACGGCGGCGAATCGGCTGAAGCGGCAGCTGGCGAAGTTGGAGTCGGGACGGCGGCAGACCGCGGAGAAGGGCCGCCTGGTCGATCCGCACGTGGAGGCCGCGACCGAGGATGCCTACGACCTGTCGGCTCGCGTCGCCCGGGGCGAAGGGAAACTGTTCCGCGTCGGGCTCTACCTGACGATCCACGCCGCCACCGAGACCGCCCTCGTCGAGGAGACGGCCGCGATCCGGTCACTGGCCGCGTCGTTGCTGCTGGACGCCAAACCCACCACCTACCGCTCCTTGCAAGGCTGGGTGACGACGCTGCCGATGGGCTTGGACCTGGTCGGGATGCGCCGTACCTTCGACACCTCCGCCCTGTCGGCCGGTTTCCCCTTCACCAGCCCTGACCTGCCGCCCGCCGACCCGACGGCCCCGGCCGCACCCTCCGGTGTGCTCTACGGCGTCAACCTCGGCTCCCAGGGCCTCGTGCACTGGGACCGGTTCGCCTTGGACAACCACAACTCGGTGATCCTCGGCCGCAGCGGCTCGGGCAAGTCCTACCTGGTCAAGCTGGAGCTGCTGCGCAGCCTGTATCGGGGCGTCGAGATCTGCGTCATCGACCCTGAGGACGAGTATGCGCGCTTGGCTCAGGCGGTCGGCGGCACCTATCTCCACCTGGGCGCCGACGACGTCCGCCTCAACCCCTTCGACCTGCCCGTGCACACCCGTCCCGACGGCCGCCGCACCGCACCGAAGGACGCCCTGCTCCGGAGGTCGCTGTTCTTGCACACCGTGATCGCGGTCCTGCTCGGCGGCGAGTTGTCGGCGGCGCAGCGGGCGGCGTTGGATCGGGCGATCACCACCACCTACCGGCGGGTGGGCATCACCGCCGATGCCCGCACCTGGACCCGCCCCGCCCCGATGCTGGTCGATCTGCGCGACACCCTCGCCGCCACCGATGACCCGGCCGCCGGTGATCTGGCGGCCCGCCTGCACCCGTTCGTCGAGGGCGCGTTCAAGCGACTGTTCGACGGTCCCACCACCACCCGCCCCGAGGGCCACCTGGTGGTGTTCTCCCTGCGGGATGTGCCCGACGAGGTCAAGCCCATCGGGACGCTGCTCACTCTGGACGCGGTGTGGCGGCGGGTGTCCAACCCGGCCATCCGCCGCCCTCGCCTGGTCGTGGTCGACGAGGCCTGGCTGCTGATGAAGGAGCAGGCCGGCGCGGAGTTCCTCTTCCGCATGGCCAAGGCCTCCCGCAAACAGTGGGCGGGGTTGACCGTGGCGACCCAGGACACCGCCGACGTTTTGGGCTCCGAGCTGGGCAAGGCCGTGGTCGCCAACGCCGCCACCCAGATCCTGCTGCGTCAGGCTCCGCAGGCGATCGACGAGATCACGCGCACCTTCGACCTCTCCGACGGCGAACGCCAGTTCCTCCTCACCGCCGACCGCGGCCAAGGACTGCTCTCCTCGGGCACACAACGGGTGGCGTTCCAATCCCTGGCATCGCCGACCGAACACCAGCTCGCCACCAGTAACCCCGCCGAACTCGCCGCCGACGACGGACAGACCGACGCCGCCGTCGACCTCGGACCCGCACCCCACGAGTGGCCGGACGACGAGTTCGACACCGGGGACGAGCACCTGCCCGTGGACAGCGACTGACCCCGTTCGACACCGTGGAAGGAGGCATCCCCATGGCCGTACCTGCGCACCGCGGCCCGTCGGTCTTGGCGGCGGGCTGGGTCGGCGAGTATCTTCGCGACCCCGGCGGCACCCTGCACACCGTGGTGAGTGCCCTCGGCCGATGGGCGCTCACCTGGGGGCCGATCGTCGGCCCCACCACGCTCGCAGCCCTCGCCGCGCTGTTCGCCGTCCGAGTGTGGTGGCAACGCCGTTGCCATCGGCGGCTGCTGGTCGACGCCCGCGTGGTGACGGTGCTCGCCCCGCCCACCGTCGATGCCGCCGGCGGGCCTGCGCTGTGGTCGAACCTCGTCGGGCTGCTGCGCCCGACGCTGGCTCGCCTGGTCGGGAACCAGCCGCACCTCGCGTGGGAGTACCTGTTCTCCGACGCCGGGGTTGTTCTGCGGCTGTGGGTTCCGGGGACCGTCCCGCCCGGTCTGGTCGAACGGGCCGTGGAGGCCGCGTGGCCCGGCGCGCACACCCGCACCGCACCCGCCGGTCCGCCCCTGCCCGCAGTCGAGGCGGGACGGCGTCGGGTGCTGGTCGCCGGGCAGCTGCGCCTGGCTCGGTCGGAGGCCCTGCCGATCCGAGCCGACTTCGACACCGACCCGTTGCGGGCGTTGATCGGCGCCCCCGTCGGCCTCGGCCTGGGAGAACACGCGTGCGTGCAGGTATTGGCCCGTCCGGTGACCGGCCGTCGGGTGGCCCGCGCCCGCCGTGCGGCCCGACGCCTGCACACCGGCCTGGCCACCCGCCCGGTCGGTCTGGTCCTGGACCTGCTCACCCCCGGCGGCACCCCCCGACGGCGCGCCACCTCCGCGACACGGCCGGGCGGGGACCCGCAGACGGTGTTGGACTACGCCGCGCAGAACCGCGTGGTGGTCGCCAAGCAACGCGGCTCCCAGTACGAGACCGTCCTGCGCTACGCCGTGACCACCGACCTACCGGAAGGCGCCTCCGAGGAAGAGGTGCGGCTCGCTCGGCAGACCGCGCGAGGTCGAGCCCACGCCCTGGCGGCGGCGTTCGCCTCGTACACCGAGCACAACCACTACACCCGCCGCCGCCTCCGACACTCGGCCCGCGTCGTCGCCGATCGGCGCCTCGGCCGAGGCGACCTGCTGTCGGTGCCCGAGTTGGCCGCGCTGGCGCACCTGCCGGTCGACGAGGCCACCCCCGGCGTGCAACGCGCCGGAGCCAAGGCACTGGCCCCGCCGCCGGGCGTCTCCGTGCCCGGCCCGCAGACCAAACCCCTGGGACTCAGCGACAGCGGTCATCGCAAGCCCGTCGCGCTGCGCGTGCCCGATGCCCGGCATCACCTGCACGTCCTCGGCGCGACCGGGTCGGGTAAGTCCACCCTGCTGGCGAACATGATCCTCGCCGACGCCGAGGCCGGTCGCGGCCTGGTGGTGATCGACCCGAAAGGCGATCTGGTCACCGACGTCCTCTCCCGCCTCCCGGTCTCGGCGGCGGATCGGCTGGTGGTGTTCGACGCCGACTCCCGGACACCACCGCCGTGCCTGAACCCCCTCGACGGCGGGGAGACCGACCTGGTCGTGGACAACCTCGTCAGCGTGTTCCGCCGGGTGTACTCGGCGTTCTGGGGACCGCGCACGGACGACGTGATGCGCGCCGCCTGCCTCACCCTGCGCATGCAGGAGGGCGTCACCACCCTGGCCGACCTGCCGCGCCTGCTGTCCGAGCCTGCGTTCCGCTCCCGTGTCGTCGCCGGGGTCGTCGACCCCGTCCTGCGCGGATTCTGGGCCTGGTACGACGAGCTCACCGACTCCGGCCGCTCCCAGGTCATCTCCCCGTTGATGAACAAACTCCGGGGGTTCCTCCTGCGGCCCTTCGTCCGTCGGGCACTGACCGCCGGTCACTCCACAGTGGACCTAAGCGGTGTGCTCGACGGCGGGATCTGCCTCGTACGCATCCCCAAGGGCACGTTGGGGGAGGAGACGGCCCGGCTGGTCGGGTCGTTGATCGTGGCCCAGTCCTGGCATGCCACCACCGGCCGCGCCCGCACCCCACAACGGGATCGCCGGGACGCGGCGATGGTCATCGACGAGGCCCACAACTTCCTCAACCTGCCCTACCCGCTGGAGGACATGCTCGCCGAGGCCCGCGGTTTCCGGGTGTCGATGACCCTGGCTCACCAACACCTCGGCCAGCTCCCCCGCGATCTCCGGGAGGGGATCTCCACCAACGCCCGCAGCAAGATCTTCTTCACCGCCTCCCCCGAAGACGCCCGCGAGCTGGCCCGCCACACCGCCCCGAGGCTGACCGAACACGACCTCGCACACCTGGGCGCCTACCACGCCGCCACCCGCCTGGTCCTGCACGGCGAGAACAGCCCGCCGTTCACCCTCACCACCAGCCCGCTGCCCCCGGCGATCCCCGGCCGCGCACGCGACCTCCGACGAGCCCTGCGCACCCGGCCCGCCACAACGCCGACGACTCCGCCGCCGGTCACGGACTCGAACACCGGACCGGACAGTCGGCCACCGCGACCCGGCCCTCGCCCTCGCAGCACAGACCCCCGCCGCACCGGCTGAGCCGACCACGTCCGCCCCGTCTTCCCCGGAGGTTCACCATGCCCACCGTTCCTACGCAACGCTCCCTGCGCGGGTCTCAACCGGCCCGTTCGCGTCCGAGGATCGCGAACTCGACCGAGCACCAAGCCGCTCTCGCCGCGCGGCTGACCGCGCGGGACCGGTGGCTGCTGCGGATGCTGCACGAGCACCGGGTCCTGACCTCACAGCAGATCACCGACCTGGCCTTCCCCTCCGGCCGCGCGGCCCGCCGGCGCCTGCTGGAGCTGTTCCAGTGGAGCGTCCTGGACCGCTTCCAACCGTTCACCACCCACGGGGCCGCCCCGATGCACTACGTCCTCGCGCCCGCAGGCGCCGGTGTCCTGGCCGCCGAGGACGGCCTGGACGTCAAAGACCTCGGCTACCGGCGCGACCGGGCCTTCGGGATCGCCTACAGCCTGCACCTGGCCCACACCATCGGCATCAACCAGTGGTTCACCAGCCTGATCAGCCACGCCCGCCACGACCCCACCACCGCGGTGACCGCGTGGTGGTCCGAGACCCGCGTCGCCGCCCACTTCGGCGACCTCGTCCGGCCCGACGCCTACGGCCGTTGGCAGGCCGACGACCGCGACATCGAGTTCTTCCTCGAATACGACACCGGCACCGAGGCGCTGGCCGTTGTGACCCGCAAGCTCCACGGCTACGCCCGACTCGCCGAGGCCACCGGCATCACCACCCCACTCCTGATCTGGCTGCCCACCACCCGCCGCGAAGCCGGCGCCCGCCGCGCCCTGACCCGCGCCCGGGCCGACCTCGACCACCCGCACCGTCTCCCCATCGCGACCGCCACCGCCGACCACGACGACGCGACCCCCGCCGACCCGATCTGGCTTCCCCTTGAGGCCACCGGAGCCGGAGCACGGCGGGCCCTGCACCAGCTGCCCGACGCCCGACACCGCCAGAACAGACCGACACCGCCGCCCGCCGCACCGCAGACGACCACCGCCCCGACCTCACCAGCCCTGGCGCTGCCGCCACCCCACCCACGCCCCCCGGCGCCCGGCATCGACACGGACACCACACCCGACAGGCACCGTCATGGTCGGTAAGACCGCCGCCGTCGGTCTCGGCGTGCTCCTGCTCATCCCCGTCCTGATCGCCGCGCTCCTGCACGGCCTGGCCGCCACGTTCTTCGGCAGCTCCGACACCACACCCAGCCAGACCGCCCTCGACGACATCCCCGGCGAGTACCTAGCCCTCTACCTCCAGGCCGCCCCGACCTGCCCCGGCCTCGACTGGTCCGTCCTCGCCGCCATCGGGAAGGTCGAGACCGACCACGGACGCGTCCCACTCCCCGGTGTCCACGACGGCGAGAACCACGCCGGAGCAGGCGGCCCGATGCAGTTCCTCCAACCGACCTTCGACTCCATCGCCACCCGCATCCCACCCGGCGGCGCCGTCCCACCATCGCGATACGACCCGCACGACGCCATCCACGCCGCCGCCCTCTACCTCTGCGACTCCGGCGCCCCCGACGACCTCTACGCCGCGATCTTCGCCTACAACCGGGCCGACTGGTACGTCGCGAAAGTCCTCGCCCACGCCGACACCTACTCCACCACCCACGGCACCCCCGACCAGGCACCCACCGACACGGCGCAGACGGCGATCAACTACGCCATGGGACAACTCGGCCTGCCCTACGTCTGGGGCGGCAACGGCCCCGACGCAGGCCACGCGGGCTTCGACTGCTCCGGACTCACCACCGCCGCCTACACCGCCGCCGAAATCACCCTGCCTAGAACAGCCCACACCCAATACCACGCCGGGCCCCGACTCCCCGACGACACGGCACTACTGCCCGGAGACCTCGTCTTCTACGGCAACCCCGCAACCAAGATCACCCACGTCGGCCTCTACCTCGGCAACGACCAGATGATCCACGCACCCACCTTCGGCCAACCCGTCCAGATCGGGGCCTACCGATGGGACGGCGACCGCTATGCCGGAGCCCGGCGGATCACGTGAGGACACGCGCGTGGTCCGCGCGTGCGGTCGGATTCGCCCCGCGCTGTCGGTGATGCTCGTAGGGCGACGTGCGTGGAGGCGTGGTCGTGGCGACGTCGACAACCCCGATGTGGCCGGTTCACGGCGGGACGGCCTGCGTCGCGTCGCGGTCTATCGTCGCTGATCACGGGCGCCGACATGCGGCGGCGGACATGGTGTGATGTTCGGCTTGACTTGGTGGGTGATGGAAGCGTTCATAGGGGTGTAGCCCGTTTCGACCGGTAGCGCGCCGAGGGCTGCGCCGCCCCCGGGGGCATGACCCGTATTCCTTTTTCGAAGGAGTGGCTGTCATGCCCGACATCACGAACACCACCCGCCTGCACGCCGTGCCCGGCGGTCGCCGCACCGATGCGGAGGACCGGTTGTGGAAGGCGTTGCACGACAACCCCGGATCGACGGCCGCTGATCTCGCGGCCACAGCCGTGATCGGCCGGTCGACCGCGACGAAGATCCTCGCCGCGTGGGATAAGGAAGGCAGCGCAACGAGGACGTCCGGCATCGCCACCGGCGGGCGGCGTCCGGCCGATCGGTGGAGTATCACCGACACCGACGAAACCACCGACGCCGAAGCGGACGTGGACGGCGACCAGGATCCACACGGCGACGAATCGATCCCATCGACCGGGGACGCGACGCCGGTGCGTCTGGCCGTCGTTCCGGACACGCCGACGGACACCGCCGTCGCCCCCGACCCCATTGAGGACGTCGTTGCCGACATCGCCGGGGAACAGCCGGCGTCGCCGACCAGCGCCACCAGTGCTCAGACCAGCCCGACGGGTCGATTGGCCAAGGGCGCCCTGCAGGGACTGGTCGAGGACTACCTGGCCGCACATCCTGGCGAGTCGGTCGGACCGTCGCAGCTCGGCAAGCGGCTGGGCCGATCGGGCGGGGCCGTGGCGAACGCCTTGGAGCGGCTGGTCACCGCCGGCTACGCCGTGCGAGTCGCCGACAACCCCAGGCGCTATCAGATCGCCGACGGCGACGACACACCCGACGGCGTGATCCCCAACTGACCAGTGCGGACGATCACGTGGGCGAGACCTTCCTGATCGACGCCTGCAGGCTGGACTCTGGTACAGGCTCGACGCTGCGTCCCGGTCCGGACACGTCGCTCGCGCCGTCGCCGTCATCACGCCGCGCGACGGCTAGGCCGTCCATGCCCACGCCGGCGTGGACCTCATCGGAACACACCGATACCGACTGACTCGGCAACCTCTTCGGCCTGGCCCTGGGCGCGCGGCCGTCAGGGTCAGGCCGAACGGCGTCCCAGGGCGTCGTTCCATGGGTCAGCGGGCGGCGCGTAGGGCGGCGGTGGCGGCGCGTCCGACCGCGCGCGCGGTGGCGCTGGGGTCGGTGAGGGTGTGGACGGTCACCCCGTCGAAGGGGATGGAGCGCTTGTGGGGGGACAGCCACAGCACGCCGCATCCGGTGGCGCGCAGCCGGTTGACGCGGTGCTGCCCTGCGGCCCGTGGTTCGTCGGGGAAGTGGCCGTCGGAGATCACGACGAGCAGGCGGGCAGCCCCGGGGAGGGACAGACGGAGGGCGCCGTCGAGCGCGTCGACGGCCTCGTCGACGGCCTCCCAGTCGTCGGCGGCATCGAATTCGGTGACCCTGGCGGGTGCGGTTCCGGGGTAGACGATGGGGCGCACGTGGTAGCCGAAGATCACCGTGGCGGTGTCGGCGGGCACCGAGGTGTGGCGGGCGGCGTGGGCGAGGATCCACGCCGTCGAGGCCACGGGCCCCGCGAACTTGGACATCGACCCGGACACGTCGCAGGCGATGCCCAGCCGCAGTGGTGGCGCGGGAACGGTGGTGCGGGTGGTGCGGGTGAACGGTTCGGCGGTCGGTAGTGCCCCGGCGGCGCGTTGTGCGTCGGCGGCCAACGCCCCACGCATCCGCAGCCGACCGGGCGGCATCGCCGAGGTCGTCTTCGTGGCCACCCGTTCCCGAACCCCGGCGGTGGTCAACGCGCGCGCCATGGTGCGGGCGGCGGTGCGTTCGGCGGCGGTCGGCGACCGGGTGCCCATCGTGGCGGTGCGCCCGCTGCCCGGCCCGTCGGTGGCGAACACCCGCCGGGCGACCGTGGCGGCGTGAGCGTCAGCGGCGGGGTCGGCGGTGGGCGTTGCCGTGGCATCGGCGGCGGGCTCGGGGTCGGTCGGCCCTGCCTCGTCCGCCATCGACCGCGCCACCGACACCAGGCTGGTGGTGATCGCTCTGGTGAGCGGGGAGGGCACCGAGGCACCGGCAGGGTCGGGCGCGGAACCGCTGTCTACGCCGTCCGGTTCGGTGCCAGGGCCGGGGCCGGGGTCGGGTTCGGAGTCGGGGTCAGTGTCGGGTTCGGGTTCGGGTGGGGTGCCGATGATCTCGCACCATCGGCGGCCGAGGTCGAGCATGGCCTCGGCGTCGTCGTCGGCGACGGTGAACGCCTCACGCCACACCGTGCGCAACGCCGCGAAGGCCTCTTCCCCGAGGACGGCTTCCACGGCCTGCGCAACCGGTGCGGTCTCGGTGGCGGTCAGGACCCCGGCGTCGGTGCGTGCCAACACCAGCGCGGCGGCCTGTGCGGCGTCGTGGGCGGTCATCGCGGGACCGTGGGCGGGGTCGGCGGCCGGTAGGTCGGCGAGGATCAGGTTGATCGACGAGGCCCGCAGCCAGTGTCGGTCGTCGGGGCGGCGCCGTAGGTGGGCGGCTTCGATGCGTGACTCTTCCAGCAGGGTGGCGGCGCCGGCGGCATTCGGCGGGGCGTCGGATGGCGGGTCCCATCGGCTGTGGGCGGCGTGGGCGCACTCGTGGGTGAGCAGCCCCCAGGCGGTCGCGTAGCGGGCGCGGTCGCGGTTCAGGTGGGGTGTGGCGGTGGCGGGGTCGACGGCGCCGAGGTGCGTGCCGTCGAGTTCGATCAAGGACTGATTGGGGAGGAAGCACGCCGGGGCGCCGTGTCCGGCGCCGGGGGCGATGGTGACCAGCAGGTCGTCTCGGTCGGCGATCAGGGGCACCTCCTCGGTCATCGCGGCCGACAGGGTGAGCCACCCGGGGGCAGCGGGGAACACGGCGGTGCCCGGGGCGGCGGGGTCGCTGATCAGGTGGGTGGTCATGTCGGCGGGTGTCCTTCCTCGACGGGGTCGGCCGGGCGGGGTGGGCGTGTCAGATGCGGGCGCCGAGGGCGAGCGGCTCCACCGGTTTGCCGAACACACCGCGCACGACCGAGGCGACGGTGTCCCGGTCCTCTTCCGGTGAGGCGCCGATGAGGTTCCCGGCGGCGGCATCGCTGCCCAACACGTCGGAGATCTTCTGGAACGCGATCAGTTCGCGGAGTTGCGGCGCCCACCCGACCTCACCGCGCGCCTGACGGGCGGCGAGGTTGCGCGCGACGCGCACCGCGCGTCGGTCGATCTTGAGTTGCGTGGCGAGGTCGTAGTCGGTGGACACCTGGATCTGGACGGCGAACCGGGACGCCAACGCGTCGGACAACACCGCGCCGTGAACACCGGGGTTATGGCCGGCCACGGTGTAGAACCCGGGGGCGGCGCGCACGATCTCGCCGCCGTGGGCCTTCACGACGATCTCGCGGCGCCCGTCCATCGCGGGGTAGACCACGGCCAACACGGTCGGCGGGATCAGGGTGGCGTCGTCGATGAACAGCGGCACACCCTCACGCATCGCGCGGATCAGGGGACCGTGGACGAACACGTACCGCCCGTCGGGGGTCTGCGTGTACTCGCCGACGAAGTCGGCGACCGTGGTGTCACCGTCACCCGCGACGGTGATCAGGTCGGGGAACGCCGCCTCGACCACCGACGTCTTCCCGGTGCCGGGCGGGCCGTACAGCAACGCGGGCACCCCCGCCTCACGCAGCCGGCGTAGCGCCGTGACGTCGGGCATGCCCGCGACGGTGCGTGGGTGATAGGCCTGCCCGTTCGGCCGTGTCAGCGGACCCGACACCACCTCGGCATCCGGGGGCGCCGCCGGGGGCGCCGTCGTGGGTGGCGCCGTCGCGGGGGACCGACGCGGCGCCCCCGAGCCCCCGGTGTGCGCTGCCGTCGCGGCGGCGGCGGTGGTGGGGGTGGCCCGAAACCGTGCCGGTGTCGTCGACGTCCGCGCGGCCTCACCCCGGTCCACCAACACGGTCAAGGCGTTCGCGACCGCGCCGGCCGACCGACCCAACTCGCGGGCGACGTTACGCGGGCTGTGATCGACCTCGGCCTGATCGGCGAGTACGGCGGCCACCTGTCGGCGCAGCTCACCACTGCGCAACCGGGTGCCCGGACCGGGAACGGTCGTGCCGGATGTCGCCGACGTCGGAACCGGTGGCGGGGGTGCGGTCATCGCGTGTCGTCCTTTCGATCTCATGGCGAGGTGATTCGACGAAACCGGCCGGGGGGCGGGTGCCGGTCGGCCGTCCATGGACGGCCTTAGGCGAGTTCCGGTTCGGAATTCGGGCAGCGTTCAGCGCGGTGTGGCTACGGAATGAGTGAAATGTGCGAGGCGGCGGGGCTAGGGTGATACGACGGCGGGCGTCCGGTATTCGATTATTTCGTTGAGTTCTGGTGAGATTCGGCGGCATCGTCGGCCGTTTCCGGGGTGTGTCCGTATTCGACCCACCCGCAGTAGCAGTACGCGGTCACCGTGCCGTCGGGTTCGGTGATGACGTCGGCGAAACACATGATCTTCCCCATTCGGTGGGTGAATAGTGCCGGGGTGCGCATTCGGCGTGTCGTGATCGTGTGCCGTGTGCGGCGGTTTCCGTTCCCGTTGTTGTGATTTAACGATAGCTCTGGTGGTCGGCGAATGCAATCGGAATCACCCCGATTTCCATGACTCTTTTCGACATTTTTTCGGGGACGATTCGCCGCGCGGTCGAATGGGACGCGTGGCATCGCATCGGTTCTATTGTTTGCATTGCCCCCGGTCGGGGTGGATTCGTTTTGGGATGCTCGATTCGTTGATTCCATTGGTTGATGAGAAGGAATAGGAGATGAAGGGAGTGTTCGGTGACATGAGGGCGTGAAAGGCGAATGGTGTCACAAATCGCGGAGGGAAGGCCGGTGAGAGAGGAGCAGGTCCCGCGCGGCTGCCCCGATGTGTTCACCTTCCCGTGCGGGTATGACTCTGGGATGGCCGTGGCACCCCCGGCACGAGGTGTGACCTGGTGGTGGAGCCGTGACGGGTGGTGCCGGCTCAGCCGGCATCCCTCATGGCATCCCCGGTGGTATCCCGATCGGCACCCCTGCCGGCCTCGGCTGGCCATGATCGTGTGGCGGCGGACTGTGCTCGCAGGGACGATGACTCGTTCGGCTGCGGGGCGAGGTCGCGTGCTCCCCGTAGGGGGTGCGCACGGGACGGGAGTGGCGATGAACGAGGCGGACGAACTCTTCCTGTCGCGGTGGTATGCGGTGCGTTCGTTGTTGGGAGACAAGTGGGTGCCGGCCGTGCTGATGGCCGTGTCGGCCGGCCCTCTGCGGCGGGTGGAGATACTGTCCACGATTCGTTCGTATTCGCGTAGTGTGGAATGGTCTAATCGATTGGATGTCCTGCACGATAGCATTCTGACGAAAGTCTTGAAGAAGTTGACTGACGAGGGGTTGTTGACTCGAAGTCAGAAGTCGGAGGTGTTCCCTCCGCATGTCAGCTACGGGCTGACCCCGGCGGCTCGGGACTTCGTGTCGGTGATGAGTGCGGTCGTGGACTGGGCTGGTCGGCATGAGCAGGTCATCCTGCGGGCCCGCGCCGTCCGCGACGGTGTCGTCGACGTCCATTGGCATGGCGAGGCTGAGCCACAACGGTGACCCTCTGGCGCCGTCACCGCGTTGAACCCGCTGAGCGACTCTTCTGCGGCCCGGTCATATCGGCGATGAATCGGGCGGAGTCGTGTCGCGGTGGTGTTGAAGTCGGGCGGCGAGAACGCGGGTCTCGCGGCTGGGGGTCTCGCCGATCTCGGCGAGGCGGGTGGTGAGTAATGCGAGTGTGCGGGCGATCGCCTCAGGCCGATCGAGGCGGTGTTGGAGTCGCATGATGTCGCGGTAGAGCAGGTCATTGTGGGGATCGATGGTGCGGGCCGTCTCCAGGAGGTCGAGAGTCTCTTCGGGGTCGTGTGCGATGGTGGCGCGGGCCGCTGCGGCGACGGCGTCCAGAGCGTCGCGCCGCGTCGCCTCACGGACGGGTTCGACCCAGTCACCGACGAGGTCCTCGGCGAGCGGACCCGAATAACACGCCAGGATGCGGCGATCGGCGTCCACCCGGTCGCGGTCGGTGGCGGCTGCACGTCGAGCAGCCACGGCCTCGCTGAACGTCCAGTAGTCGACTTCGATGGTGCTCGGGTCGAGGTGGTAGCGGTCGCCGCGCAGGACGACGACCTCGCTGATCGACCCGTGGGTGGCCTGGCTGAGCGCGTTGCGCAGTCGGGTCAGCGCCGTGTTCAGCGCGTTGGTCGGCCTGCGCGGGGGAACTGCGGTCCAGAGCGTCGAGACGAGAAGCTCGCGGGAGACTCCCTGCGGGTGCACGGCGAGGAACACCAGAAGCTCACGCTGTCGGGGTGACAGGTCCGCGAGAATCTCGCGGCCAGCCTGCTCGTCGGTCCCGTCGGGACGCCAGTGCAGACGCAGCGCTCCGAGAACGACCAGGCGCAGGGGGACGGCGGCCGCCTCGGCGGGGTCCGACGCCGCCGGGGCGGAGACGGAGGGCTTCGGGGAGGTCGACTCCGGTGCCGCGTCGGCGTCGCTCGGAGGTGTCGGGTCGAGCGCGGCGGGCGGTGGTGCGGTGACCTCCAGCGCATCGGCGTCCCGTTGCAGGGAATCGTCGTCGGGGCCGTCCTGTTCGGGACACCAGTGAGCGCAGGACGTCTCGGGGTCGGGGTCGGCGGGGTGCAACAGGGCGAGCAGGTCGGTGGCGTCGGACTCGACGGTCAGACGGAACATCCGGGTGCCGAGTAGTCGCCTGCCGGGACCGGGGTTGCTCGCCGAGACGATGCCGTCGGTGGTGAGCGACACGGTGATCCCGGCCGGCCACGACCCGAGGATGATGCCGACGATCCCGAGGTGACCGCCGTTGTCCACCGCGGCCTGCACCCGGCCGACCGCACGGTCCGGCACGCGCACCAGGAGTGCCAGCAGCGGCCAGCCGGTGGGCGGCGGTTCGCTGCGCAGCCGCCGCAGGATCTCGGCGTCGACCTCGTCCAGCACCGCGTCCAGATCGGAGACCACCCTGAGACCTTCCTGGTTCCGACGGCGCACGGGGTCGTGGCCGAGGAGCGCGGCCAGGTCGGGCGCGGCCAGGACGACACGAGTCGGGTCCTGATGGACATCGTGCGGCGCACGATCGGTGAGCAGGGTGAGCAGCAGGGCGCGTGCGGCGGCGAACGCGCCGGCGCCGATCAGGCCGAGCCCTCGGGTGCGGGCCAGATCCACGGCGATCTCGCGGCCGTCGCGCATTCCCAGCGGCGTGCCGCGGCCGTCGCCCGGCGGATGAGTCTGGTGCGCCGCGGAGCCGAGGACGGCCGGCTGGGTCTCCTGGCCGTCGAACAGGTCGTCGAGTTCACTGCCCTCGGCCTCCTCGGGGGTCTCGGCACGCAGGTGGGCGAGGTGCAGTCGGTAGACGACGGGGGCCACGGGCAGGGCCTCACGGCGACCGCTGCCGGGCCGGTACGACCGACGGTGCCGACGCCGAGCCAGCAGCAACGCCGTGCTGACCGCAGCGGCCAGGCCGAGCCCGACGAACACCGCTCCGGCAGGCGCCGACGGTCGATCGCGTGCCGAAGAGTCGGGAGGGTCGTCGGTCGGCGAAGACACGATGCCGGGTGCCGTCGGGGCTGCGGGAGAGGCTGCGTCCCGATCCCGGTCTTGGTCTTGCTCTGGGGCTGGGTCTGGTTCCGGTTCTGGTTCTGGTTCTGGGTCGAGAGGTGGCGGTGAGGGTGGCGTCGGGGTGCGGTCGGGGCTTTCCGGTGGGCTGCTGTCGGGTTGAGGTCGGTCGGATGCGGTGTGGTGGGGAAGGAGAAGTTCCTGTCCAGGGTGGATCAGGGCCGGGTTGGTCAGGCCTTGCCCGCCGGGTTGGCCGGTGCCTTCGTTGAGGGCATAGATGTCGGGCCAGCGGGTCCCGTCTCCGAGGGTGCGTTCGGCGATGCGCCAGAGCGAGTCGTGTACGCCGTCCTGTGGTGCCCGCACGATCACCGTGGTGGGCCGGGACTGTTCGTCCTCGGTGAAGGGAGCATCCTGCATCCTGACGGGCGACACCGATGACGGCGAGGGGATACCTCGGACGCCGTCATCGTGCAGAGCCGCCACCACGTGAGCTGCGGGCGTCGAGGTCGGTGGTGCTCGGCCGCCGAGGACGGCGACGATCAGCGCGCCGACCAGGGCCGTGGCCACGGTGTGTATCGGCCCGCCCCGTCGGCGTCGGCGGTGGACGCCCCCGACGGCGTGGACGGCGCTGCGGGCGACGTCGAGGAGGAAGACGCCCCAGGCCAGCCAGCACAGAACGGCGAGAACGTTCAGGAGCAGCCCGGTGGTCATCGGGCTCAGCAGCATGTCCGGAATCTCGGCGAGGCTGGGCAGGCGGTCGGGCAGCGGCCAGCCGATGTAGCGAACCAGTGCCCACGGCACTCCGCAGAGCAGCGCGATCAACGCGGCCAGGGTGCTCGTCGCGGCCAGCAGCCTCCTGAGATCGTTGCCGAGCCTGATCACATCGTGCCTCCGCCTGCCTGACCTGATACGGGATGGGTGGTCTGTTGTCAGGGCTGGAGGGCGGTGTCGCCGCGTTCGGGACGTGCGGTTCCCTCGCCGCCCACGGCCAGCTCGGAGATCCCGATCAGGCTCAGCAGCTGCGTGCGATGGGAGGCGGTGACGGTGACGGTGACCTCCGCCTCGGACGCGGAGACGACTCCGGTGGCTCCGACGTGGTCGAGGTGATCGTGGGCGTCGGCGGCGGCGCGGGCGGGGTGCAGCCGCAGGGCACCGTCGTCGCGGAAGGCCGCGAGATCCAGCGCTTGCGCGCCGGCGCGGGCGGCGGACTGGGCTTGACCGGCGGCTCGGACCTGTGCAGCCAAGGCCAGGCCGCCGTCCAAGGCCAGGCCGGCCAGGGCCAGGACGGCGAGGACGAGGGTGACGACGAAGGCGGTCACCCGACCTTCTTCTCGTGTCCACCAGCCTCGCCACCAGGTGCGGACGCGGTCCCACCAGGTCGGGCGGGCATGTCGGCCATGTCGACTCATCGGCTGTCTCCTGTGGTGTCGGTGGTGTCGGCGGCTCGCCAGGTGTCGACGACCTCGGTGGCCGACGCCGAGAGCGTTCGTGTGGGAACTCCCACGAGGGCGTCGCCGAGGTCGAGGGTGCAGGTCACCGTCGCCGTCACGGCACCACCGGCGGTCAGACCCGTGGTGTCGACGTCGACGCGCGGCGACCGGCAGACCACGTCGCCGGAGCCGAGGGCGCCTGTCACGGCGGTGCGTGCCGCTGTTCGCGCGTCGGCGGCCGACCGTTCGATGCTGGCCGCCCGTGCGGCCTGGTGGGCGGCGTCGTCGAGGCGCAGGCGAGCAGTGACGCCGCGGTGGATCACCACGGCGACGAACACGAGCAGCATGATCAGCACGGGTGTCAGCAGCGTGACCTCCACGGCCGCCGACCCTCGATCAGATCGCCACCAGCGGCTGGCCTTGGTGAGGCGTGGCGGTGGAGGTGTCCGGTCGGATTCGCGGCCATCGCGTGTCATCAGCCCTCCTCGCGGTTCGGTACTCCCAGGACGGCGGGAACGACTCGCTCGACCGGGCCGCTGGCCGCGGCGCGGACGGGCAGGTGCAGTCCGGGGACGACGCTGGCCGCCCGACCGGTGATGCGTGCGGAGGCGAGGTCGGTGTCGCGGTCGACGTCGATGGCGATCTCGGTCAGCGTGGCCGAGCCGAGGGAGTCGAGGAGATTCCTGGCGGCGTGGTGGCCTTCGGCCGCGGTGGACTCGTGGATCCGGGCGGCGGCCAGGCCCCGGGAGGCGGCGGCCTGAGCGAGATGGGTGGCGTGCGACCAGACGGTGAACTGCACGATCAGCAGCAGCACGAGTAGCAGCAGCGGGGTCGCGACGACCAGTTCCACCGACACCGCCCCGGACTCCCCGGACAAGACGTCGCGGACCCGGCGACGGAACGGCCAGAGGTTCGACTTCGGGGCCGGGGCGGAGTGCGCATCGGCGCGTGAGGAGGCAGGCACGGTGTCACGCGCCGAGATCGATGCTGGTGGCACGGTTCATGACCGCGACGGTCAGGACGGCCAGCACGGCGATGGCCAGAGCGACCAGCAGGGCGGTCACGACGACGGTCTCGGTGGAGTACCCGGCTTCGGCGTCGCGGTGGAGTTCTCGCCACCGGTCGCGCAGGTGGTCGGTGAACAGGCTGAGGTAGGTGAACATCGCTGTCTCCATTTACTAATCGGCAGGTGCGCGGGCGGTCGGGAATCGGTCAGAGTCCGGTGAGGACGTGGGTGAGCGCGGGATAGCCGATGAACACCAGGAATCCCAGGAACAGGCACATCACGGGCAGGGACATGCGTTCGGTGGCGGCCTGGGCCTGGCCTTCGGCGGCGGTGAGCTGCCGTGTGCGCAGGGCCTGGGCTTTCGCCGCGACGGAGGTGCGCACGCGGGCGCCTTCGTGGCCTGCCAGGGAGATGGTGGCGGCGAGGTCGGTCAGCTCGGTGATGTCGAGGTCGTCGCCGAGGCGCTTCAGCGTCGCCCAGGGGGTGCCGCGGAGGAGGCGGGCGTCGTCCAGTGCCCGGCGGAGACGGGTGAAGGCCCAGCCGTGGCCGATGGCGGCGCACTGATGCAGGGCGCCGTCGACGCCGGCTCCCCCGGCGAGGGTGATCCAGACCAGGTCCAGGTAGACCGACAGCGCGTGGCGGAACTCCTCGCGCCGTGCGGCGGCCTCCCGGCGGACACGCAGGTCGGGGACGACGAACCCGAGCCCGCTGAGCACAACGGCCGCCGCGATCGGCACCGGCCACGGCGGGCCCGCTCCGAGCAGCATCAGCAGAAGGTGCACGACCCCGGGGGTGAGGAGCCCGAGGACGGCCAGCACCGCCTTCTCCGCGAGGTGCCCGGATACCGGCGTGTCCAGGACACCCAGATCGCGGCGCAGCCGGGCTCCGGGAAGACCGACGCCGCGCAGCACACGCGCCGCCGGACGGCCGAGCAGCCCGGCCCATCCCAACCCCCCGTCGTCTCCTGAATCCGGGTCGACCAGACCGGCGTCCGCGCGGTGCAGGAGTGTCCCCAGCGCGGGACGCGGTGGGACGAGCCCAAGGGTGATCACCCAGAGGCCCACGCCCCCACCCAGCCCGAGCAGCAGCGCGGCGATCACGAGAACACCCCGTGCTCAGACCGAGGGCGGTCGGTCGCGGTGAGGACGCGGGCAGGTTCGCTGACGGTGGCGATCCGGGCCAGCCAGGCGAACCCGACGGCGAAGAGCCCGCCGACGCCGAGGAGGACCAGCTGTCCGGCGGTGGTGTCGTAGGCGGTGAGGTAGTCGCGGTTGAGCACGACCAGGCCGGCGGCGAACGCCAGGGTGGTGCCGACGATGACGCGGATCGAGGTGCGAGTCCGGGCGCGTCCGGCGTCGATGCGCAGTCGCATCGACACCTGATCCCGCGCCGCCAGCGCCAAGGACCCGAGGAGATCGGCGAGCCGACGGGCCTGCTGTTGCGACGCGGAGATCAACGCGGCGATCACCAGGTCGGCGGTCGGGTCGGCGAGGTCGTCGGCCAACTGCTGTAAGGCCGGTGCCAGGCGCTGTCCCGCGCGTAGCCGGTCGGTGAGCGCGGCGATCTGTGGTCGGATGGCGGCGGGGGCGAGGTCGGCGGTGGCCAGGATCGCCTGTTCCAGGCCGGCGGCGGCCGAGAGGGTGTCGCGCAGCTGCTCGGTCCAGGTCGCGATGCCCTCGACGCGGGCGACTCGCCGCTGGTGGTCGGGGTCGCGGCCGAGGAGTCGGGGGAGTGCGTAGCAGGCCAGCCCGGCCAGGACTCCGCCGACGACCCACCCGGTGACCACCGCGCCCGCGAGGGCGAGGACGGCCGCAGGCACCGCACGCCGCACCGTCGGCCCACGGTGTTCCCGTGCGCGTCGCGACGACCGGGGCGCCCGGTCGGGGGCAGGGGTGTGCCAGCCGGTGACGAGGAGAAGCACACCGAGGCCGAGGCCGATGCCGAGGAGCGCCGCCCAGGTGCTCATGCCGGTCACGTCGTCCACGTCCCGCCGCGGGTGAGAACGTCGGGGTCCAGGCCGACGGCGATCAGGTCTTCCAGGGTGTCGCCGGACAGTGCCCCGGCGACCGGTCGGGCGCGGCGGTCGGGGCCGGGCCGGTAGACCTCGTTGGAGATCACCTGGGCGCCGTCGGCGCCGACGACCTCGCGGATCGAGGACACCACCCGGGTTCTGCGGTCCGCGGCGTGGGCCAGGTGCACCACGACGTGCACGGCCGAGGCCACGAGCAGGTTCGTCGCCTCGACGGGGAGCCGTTCGGCGCCCTGGGCGGCGTAGGAGGCCAACCTTGCGAAGGCGATCTTCGAACTGGAGGCGTGCAGGGTCGCCATGCTGCCGTCGTTGCCCTGCGACATGGCGTTGCACATCGGGATGACCTCGGGGCCGCGGATCTCCCCGACGATCACCCGGTCCGGAGACATCCGCAGTCCCCACCGCACCAGCTCGGCCTGGGACACCGTGCCTTCGCCTTCGACGTTGGCCTCGCGGGCCTGCAACGCGGTGACGTCCGGGTGCCGATCGCCGTCGGCGTCCAGACCGAGCTCGAAGGCGTCCTCGATGGTGACCAGGCGCTCGCGGGGATCCATCTCGGAGGCCAACGCCCGGAGCAGCGTGGTCTTGCCGATGCCCGTGCCACCGGTGATCAGGATGTTCTTCCGCGCCCGGACCAACGCGCGAAGGAACTCGACGAGCCCGTCATCAAGGGTGCCGCTCCTCCGGAGCTGGCCGAGGGTGGCGTGGCGATGCCGGTGGCGGCGAATCGACAGCGACGTCACCCCGCCGGCGGTCAGCCCGGTCACCGCGAACAGCCGCTGACCGCCGGGCAGCTGCACGTTGACCGATGGAGAACCCCGGTCGAAGCGACGCTCCTCTCCGCCCGAGCGGGCGGCGAGCAGCCGGACGAGGTCGGTCAGCTCCTCATCGGACCCGGCGATCGGACGGACCCGCTCCCGGCTCCCGTCGGCGTACTGGACGAACACCCGATCCCACGAGTTCGCGTTGATCGTCTCGATGGACGGGTCATCCAACAGCGGCTGCAGCCCGGCCATCCCGAACACCTCGTCAAGGACCTCCGCGACGACCCGCGCCTCGACGTCGCCCGGGGCGAGTGCCCTGTTGGCCATCAGCTCGGCTTCACTGTGCGCCTGGACGGACTCGGCGAGGATCGCCTGAGCCAGCACCCGCCGCCCTTCGGGCGTGGACGGCACACCGGAGCGTTGCTGCTGGGCCGCGACCCGCTCCGGCAGCACTGCCGTCAGGTCGGCGCGCAGTCGACGGCGCAGCCGGTCCACGACACCGTGGGAGCCTGTCGGCCCGTCGTCGGGAGTAGATGGGGAAGAAGCGGGCTCGTGTCGTCGAAGCGACAGGGGTGGTCGAGAGTCGAAGGAGGTCATCAGGTCGTCCCTGTCGTGGTCAGATCGTCGGTGGCGGCGGGAAGAGCGGAGATCGTGCCTGCTGCGGACGTGATCGGAGGTCGCATCGGCACCACGGCGTGGACCGGCGCCGCCTCGGGGCGCGAGGTCGGAGGACCGTCGTCTTGGCGGGCGGCCAGGGCTCGGGCGACCTGGTGGGCGACGCGAGCGAGCCCGGAGCGGGTCACCGTCCTGCGGCTGGTGGGGCGCCCGCTGAGCGCGGCGGCGCTGCGCGGGTCGTGGGGAACCTGGGCCAGCACCGGGACGCCCAGCTCACGGGTGACCTCGCCGCTGGAATGTCCCTCGCCGACGAGGAGCAGCGCGGGATGTCGAGACCATCGGCCTGCGGTGGTCAGCCGCGCCGCGAGGTGCGCCAGCTCATCGGCATGCGCGCCGCTCATCAACAGCAACGCATCCGCGGCCGCCACGAGCGGCCACGCGGGCGAGGCGGGGTCCAGCCGCCCGCAGTCGACCAGCACCACCCCGCCCGCCCGTCCCGCAGCGGCCAGCACACCGGCCCGATCGCGTGCGGGGGCCAGCGCGGCGACGGCGGCCCTTGCCTGTTCCGCGCCCGGCGGAGCCGCGACGACGGGTACGTCCGAGGGCAACGGCCACGCATGCCGCCACACCAGCTCGGGATCGTCGTGGGTGCGTCCCGCCGCGGCGAGGCTGACCAACCCGGGTGAGGTCGGCAGCCCGAACCGCACCCCGAGATCCCCGCCCGAGGGATCGCACTCGACGAGAACCCGCCGACACCCACCCGGCCAGGTCGCTGCCAGCGCCACGGCGAACGTCGTCACCCCGGGAGAACCTTTGAGGCTGGCCAGTGCGATCAGCATCACCGATCACCGCCCAGGACGACCACCGAGATCTGCCCGTCGGCCACGGCCGCGACCTCCCGTGCGTCATCCGGGGCCAGCTCGACGCTCAAGACCGTCGTCGACGTCGTCTCGCGCGTGGTGACGCCGACGACCGTCGCCGCCCACGCCCCGGCGCCGTCGGAAGCCGACTCGTCGGGGGCCGCGACCAGGGACACCGCCGCCCCGGCGGCGACCTCCGGGGGAACACGCCCGTCGGGCACCGCCACCGCGGTCATCGCTCGATTCGCGGCGGGCACCAGGACGGTGCCCACCGCGTCCTGATGGAGCAGGGCACCCGCCGGGAGGCTGGTGCCCATCGGACGGCCGAGGACACTGTCGGCGGCGACGGCGTCGACCACGGGAAGATCGGCGTCGGCTCCGACCTGTACCTCACGCAGGTCGGCGGCCGTGAGCACGTGGCCCACCGACACCGGATGTGCCACCGCGAGCACCGCACGCCGTTCCCCGGCCGTGGTCCACATCCACACCGACCCGGCCGCGCACGCCAGGACCAGCACACCGCCCACAGCCAGATACGGCACACGCCGTCGACTTCTGCCCGGCGGCCGAGATCGCGGCCCCTTCCCTCCGCCGGCCCATTGCTCCGCCGATGCGGCGGCCGTCGAGACCGAGTCGGCCTGCGTCGTGACGTTCACGAACTACCTCCAGAGAAGTAAGGGACCCGCCGTCCGCCCGAGCAGCGACGACGAGAACGAGCAGAGGAGAGAACCGAGAAGGTGAAGCCAGCTCGGGGAAGCGATCACCGTCGAAAGGTCGCTCAGCCGGTGTTGAGGGCCTGCGACTCGGCGACGCGCACCGTGGTGGTCGCCTCCGTCGTCAGATCAGGCAACGTCCCCGCGCCGCCGCCGCCGACCCAGGTGATCTTCCACCGCACGGTCGCGGTCAGCGGGAACTCCTGATCGGGCTGGTGGTCGGAGGAGCTGCGGTAGACGTGCCCGCAGTCCGGTGAGGGAGCCTCGGGATCGCCGCCTCCGGGGAACGGGGTGCCGGGTCCGGGGCAGGTCACCGACGCGCCGTCCCCGGTGGACCAGGTCGTCGACACCGGGCGGGCCGTCGCGGTGACCGACACCCCGGGAACCGACGCCGTCGCCGACCGCGCGCCCCAGCCGGTCTCTTCCAGCCACAGCCACGTCGGCAGGTGCACGAGCTGATCCCCGGTCGGGGACGTCGCGATGCTCGGCTGCGGCAGCCGCAGCTGATCCCGCGCCAGCGCGGCCAACTCCTCCGGCGAAGGCAACAGGTCAGCCCCGGGTTCGTCGCCGTCGGGAATCCAGACCGGCGGCCGGTACAGGGCGTCGCGGTAGCCCTCCGTGGAGCACTGCCACACATACCAGGCACCCGGCTCCCCGCTGTCCTGCACCGGAACCACCGACCGCACAGCCGGAGCCGGAGCCGACGAGACAGCGGGGGACAGGCGTGCGGCAGGCACCACCGCCGGAAGCGTCGGCGACGTCCCAGACGAAGCCGAGGCCGGGATCGCACCAGGCGGTGACTGGTAGTCGCTGCGGACGTACTCGCACTCGGCCAGTCCGTCGTCCTCGCCGGGGTCGGCTTCTTGGCTTCCACCGCCTTGACCGGGCGGTTGGCCGGGGCTGCCGGGGCGAGGGAAACCGGGTGAGGGACGGTGGCCGGGCTCCTCACCAGAGCCCGCACCGAGGTCACATGCGGGGCTCGGATTCTGCCAGCATTCGACGTCGTGCCAGCTGCCTGCCGCCGACGTCGGGAGTGCACCCGCGAGCAGAAGGACGGTGGCGGATCCGACGATGACACTGAGTCGGCTCAGCATGTCCCTACCCCGTGAACTCCGAAGTCGGAGACCTTCCATGCCCCGTCGGCCTGACGTTCGACGATCGCGTTGATCTCTCGTCGCCCGCCGGGCACATCGTCAGCCAGTTGTCCGTCGGCGGTGTACTTCAGCCAGTCCGAGTCGTCGCCACAGTCGGCGACGACGACCGTGGTCGGTTCGTCCTCGGGTTCGACCGAGGACACCACCGGGTCGAGGATCGGTTCTCCTCGGGTGACCAGGCCGTTGTAGGCATCGGCGTAGAGGCCGCGCGTCAAGGTCGACAACGCCAAGCCGGTGGCGTGCGCGGCCAGGGCCGGGTCCTGCCAGTTCGCCGTCGTTCCCGCTGCGACGAACGCCGCCCACATCCCTTCATACGCCGCCACCGCCGCTGCTTCAGCGGCGTCGTGAGGAGACGACGAGGGGCTGCTCGCGGCAGAGGACTCCGGTGATGTGCTCGGGGCCGTCGAAGGTCGCGTCGGTGAGTCAGCGGTTTCCGTTGTGGTGCAGGCGGTCGCGGTGGCGACGGATAACACCGCCACCGCAAGGGCGGCCCTGCTCCGTGAATCGGGGACGAATCGGGGCTTCACTCTGACCTCCAGATCCGGGGATATCGGGGATGGCATATCTCTACCGCCCGACCTGGCACTCACCGCAAGGAGAGTAAGAACGCGTATTGATGCGCGTATGGACGCCAGCCTCGACAACCACCCGAACGGAGTACACAATCGGTGACCGGTCACTGAATGCGTCGATCACTGATCTCTGCATGGTTGAACGAGTGCCGGAGAAGAGCCCTCTCTTTTGTTCAGTGCGTGATGGAAACAATGATCGAAAGGAATTGATCTCGTGCTGATGTGGTGGGAACTCTGTGGCTGGACGCTGCTCGGCGCCGCCTGCGGAGTCGCCGGCAGCGCGGTGATACGACGGTTCTCGAACACCCGGCCGCCGACGCGACCTCGAGGCTTGACCGGGCCGGTGGCCGTCGGGACGGCCTTACTGTTCGGACTGTTGGCCTGGCGCGTCGGGGCCAGACCGGAGCTGCTCGCCTACAGTGCCCTGGTCGCCGTCGGGGTGCCGTTGGCCGTGATCGACTGGCGGGAGCGACGCCTGCCGACGGCTCTCCTGCTGCCCGCCTATCCGGTTCACCTTCTGCTGCTCGGTCTCGCCGCACTCGTCAGCGATGACCTGACGTCGCTCGGGCGCGCGGTGTCGGGGATGGTCGTCTTGTTCGTCGGCTACCTGGCCGTGGCCTTGTGTGCCCGAGGTGGACTGGGAGCAGGCGACGTCCGGCTGGCCGGTCTCCTCGGCCTCGTACTGGGCTGGGCAGGATGGCCGGTGCTGCTGGCCGGAACCGTGCTGGGGCTCGTCTTCGCCACCGTCCAGGGCGCCGTCCTGATCCTGCTGCGTGGTTCCTCCCCGCAGTCGGCGATGCCGCTGGGACCTGCCCTACTCGCCGGGGCGGTCACCGTGCTGCTCGTGGCAGGGCGGTGACAGGACGCAAGGCTGATCCGAGTGCGTCGGAGCAGCGTTCGCTGCGGTCCGCTGCGCGATCCACGCGGCCAGCGGCTGCATGACGACGATCAGGTCCTCACCCAGCGGCGTCAGGCGATACTCGACCGACGGCGGGAACACCCCAATCTGCGCCCGGCGTTCGACCAGCCCGTCGTGCTCCATCCGCTGCAGCGTCCGGGACAGGATCCCGTCGTGCAACACACCGGAACCGGTGGAGCGCCGGGTGACCTGGAGACTGTTGACCCTGCTCCGTAGTTCGCTGAAGTGCTGCGACTCACCGCGCAGGGCGACGAGGATGTCCGGCACCCACTCGCCCTTGATCAGGCTGCGGAACTCACGAAGCGCTTGAAGTTGAAGCGGGGCATACACGAGGCTCACCTCCATTGATCGAATGATGTGAGGAAGAGGTCGTGGCGTGCCCGACAGGTTCACGTCGGGCACGCCACGAGTGGAGACAGCCGTGGGGGTCGTCGTCTGTCTCCGGAGAACCCGGCGGCGGCGCCTGCGACGGGGATTCGCGGCGCGGCGCCTGGGCAGACGTCGGGGTCGCCTACCAGACCGGGTGGCGCGGACGGCTCCGCCGCCTGCACCGGAAGACGTGGATCAACAAGTGTGAATCCGGCAGCGACCTCGTCCTGCGGTCTTCGCCTCGTACAAGGCGTCGTCCGCCGTCGCCAGCAGGTCGGCCAACACGGGCGCTCGAGCGCCGGGCGGTCGCACGGCGGCGCCGATCGATGCCGACACCGGCACCGCTCGCCCGAGAATCTCGACCGGACGCGCGAGCACCTGAGTGAGCTTGTCGAGATCAACGGCATCATGCCTGGTCAGCGCGAGGAACTCGTCGCCACCGTCACCTCCCAGACGGCCGAGCACCGCCGTGGAGGGAAGCGACTCACGCAGGCGACGGGCCTGGGTATGAAGGACCACGTCTCCGCCGCGATGCCCGAAGCGATCGTTGATCCGTTTGAAGCGGTCCAGGTCGGTGATCAGCATGAGCACCTCGGCGCCGAGTCGCGGCAACGCCTCGGCGGCCTGCTGTCCCCACGGGCCGCGCCGCAGGAAACCGGTGAGATCGTCCCGGCGGAGCCGATGCACTTCTGCTTCCAGCGCCGCCTCGCGGGCGTGGGCGGCGGCGAGTGGGTCGTCTGGGGGTGTGTCCCGGGAATTTCGAGCCTCGACAGCGGTCATGATCCATCCCAACGGTTATGTACGGTTCAACGAAAACGTGTCCTCTTTCGTCGAGCGGCGTGTTCGCCTACTCTGTGGGTGTTGAGTGTTTAACGTGGTGAACACGCTGACGGGACCGACCATAGGCATGACTCGCAACGCTGTTCAACGCATTGAACAGGAAGTCTGTGTGGATGTCACCCAGGTGGGTGACGCGAGGATGGAGACATGACCGCAGAGGAGCAGCTCGCCGACAAGTTCGAGCGTCTGATCAAGGATCACATGCGGCGGGAGAAGCTATCCGCATTGAGCATGCGGGAGCTGGCGAGACGGATGACCGACGCCGGGTATCCGATCTCCCACGGGACGCTGACGGGTATCCGTAACGGCCGCTCGACCATTGATCAGCGGACTATGGAGTCGCTGTGCGCGTTCTTCGGTGTGCCGGAGTCCTACTTCTGGTTGCCGCGTCGTCAGGCGTTGCTACTCGGGCGCCTTGCCGACCTCGACGACGCCGACCTCGCCGCGGTGGATCAGCTGATCAGCGATCTGCACTCGCGGCGGACGGGCCGGGCGCAGCGATGAGGCGGCTGAGCCTGCCTGCCGCGCGGCGTCGTGCGAACGACGTCCTGCGGCGGGTGACGCTGCCGTCGCCGTGGTCGCTTGAAGACTTCATCGGCGGCGTCGCCGCGACGAGGGGCAGGCCGATCGTGGTCGAGCCGGCCACCATGAGTCACCACGCGGTCCGAGCCACCGCGCTCTGGGTCGCACAGCCCGAGCTCGATCTCATCGTCGTCGACGACACCGCCTCCGAGCTCTATCGCGAGAACGCGACGCTTCACGAGCTGGCGCACATGCTGCTGGGCCATGAGGGCCTCCCCGTCCCGCAGCAGGCGGGCGCACCTGTTCCGCCGGCCGAACCCACTCGCGTGCTGCATCGTCGGCATCACTCCGACCAGCGGGAGCTGGAGGCCGAGACCCTCGCCTACGCCATCTGGCGAGCCGCCGGACGCCGCCGGGCGCTCACCGCCGCGCACACCGGGTCGAACCGGTTGCTCACCAGTGCGTTCGAATTCCCGGGAAAGGCTCACCGATGAGGGACCTGGTCCAGCTCGCGGTCATCGCGGTGGTCCTGATCGCCGTCACCGCCAAGGCACTTCACCTCGGCCGTCCAGGAACCAACAAGCCTGCGGCGACCTTCATGCTCGCCTGCGCCGCCGTCCTCGCCTTCGGCCTCGTGCTCGAACTGCAGGCCGTCACCCCGCACCTCGACGCGGCACTGGGGGATCGCTGGTCCTACGCCCTGCGTCACACCGTCGCGATCAGCTGCGCCTTCCTGCTGCGCTCGGCGTTCCTGTGCTGGGTCTGGGAACCCGGCCCAGCGCGAGACCGGCGTCTGCGTATCCACACCGCGATCCTGGCGGGCGTCCTCACCCTGCGCTGGGTCCTGGCAGGCCTGGGAACCGACGCCGACGCCGCCGCCGCACTCCAGGACTCGGCATGGACCGCCGCGCCCTACTCGGCGGCCGCCGTGCTGCTCTATGTCGCCTACATGCTCTACAGCGCGGTCAGCGTCACCATCCTGGTCGGGATCTGGGCCCGCGACCCCGCCACCCGACCCTGGACCCGCCGAGGACTACGGCTCGTCGGCGTCGGCGTCGCAAGCATCGGTCTCTACCTGCTCCACCGCCTCACCTACCTGGCGCTGGCACTGTTCGACGCCGCACCCGCCTACGACCAGTACCTGATCGAATGGGCGCTCATCGCCCTCGGTGCGGTGTTCACCAGCCTGGGACTGGCCACACCCCTGGTCGCCACCACCGTCCCGACCGCCATCCGGCTCCTACGAGACCGCTCCGCCTACGGCCGACTGGCACCCCTGTGGGCCGCCCTCGTCACCGTCCGCCCCGACGTGATCATGAACCTTCGGCCGAGGTGGTGGCCCCCACAGCTGCACCAGATCTGGGACCGACTGTCCCTGGCCGGTCTCGATCAACGACTGCATCACCGCGTCATCGAATGCTGGGACATCATCGTCTTCCTGCACCCGCACCTCGACGCACGCATCCGAACACACGCCTACCACCAGGCCCTCACCGACGGACACGACCACGACACCGCCGACGCCCTCGCCCACACCGTCATGATCCGTACCGCACTCGAGCACTACCGCACCAACACCGCACCGATCCCCGTCGAACACCGCGCCCGCACCCTCGACACCCAGACCACCCTCGCCGCCAACGTCACCTGGTGGACCCGCATCAGCCGACACTGGACGACCGTCCGAGCCTGAGCTTGCGGACGAGACGCCCTCGACGCAGAGACGAAGGTTCTGGTCGACGGCCACCAGGGCTGCGCAGGGGGCATGCTCGTTCGACCGGATGCGGTGCCTTTCTGCCGTCGGGATCGATCACTACGCCATCATGTGTCCGAACATAGGGAGTGAGTGATTGGTCGTTGTCGGTAGTGGATTTGGTCTGACGATTTCTGTGGGCCTTCGGCCCTGTGCCGCCTGCACGGTGTTCACGGGCGGAGTTTCTCTGTGCTGCCTTCCCCTGGGCCATACGGTGCGCATCGCAGGTGCCGCTACCCACGTGTGATCACTGCTGCCATGTGGACGTATGCCTGCGCGTTGTGCTTGTCACGATGGTTACGCTCTCCGCGATCTTTCGACCGGGGCGCTGCACCTGCGGGGCACACGGTTGGCGACCCTCGAAGTCGTCGCGTGGCGACTCGAACACCGTGAACTTCGGTTGTCTGTCGGCCTCCTCCTAGGGCAGATGAAACCGGGTCGATCAGCGGACTGGATGGCATCACCCTCGGTTGCGAACCCTCCCAGGGCAGATGAAGACCTGACCACCCGCGCGCGGGGATCACGCTCGGGAGCGTGTTGCGAACCCTCCTAGGGCAGATGAAGACGACCGCTGAGGCGCCTCGGTCATCTCATGGAGTTGCGAACCCTCCTAGGGCAGATGAAGACCTCTCGGACACCCGCGCCCGCGCCTGCGGGATGGCTTGTTGCGAACCCTCCTAGGGCAGATGAAGACCTGGGTCCGTGCCGCCTCTGAACCACTCAGCTCTGGTTGCGAACCCTCCTAGGGCAGATGAAGACGTCGGCGCGGATGTCACGCGGCGCACGGGTCGTCATGTTGCGAACCCTCCTAGGGCAGATGAAGACGATCTCCCCGCACCGCTGCCCCCAGGCCGGGCGGGTGTTGCGAACCCTCCTAGGGCAGATGAAGACCCCTGCACGGTCGCCAGGGACTGGACCGAGAACCCGGGTTGCGAACCCTCCTAGGGCAGATGAAGACGCGTGCGGCTACCGCACCGCCACGCCGTCCGCCAGGGGTTGCGAACCCTCCTAGGGCAGATGAAGACCGCGGCGCTCCTGACGCGCCCGCCAACGCTCCACGTTGCGAACCCTCCTAGGGCAGATGAAGACAGGGCGATTCCAGCGGGCAGGCCATCCAGGCCGGAGGTTGCGAACCCTCCTAGGGCAGATGAAGACACCACAGCGAGGCTGCGCGCCGAGGTGCGGCTTGCCCGTTGCGAACCCTCCTAGGGCAGATGAAGACCCCTGCTCCTCGGCCTGACTGGTCCGGGTGGCGGGTTGCGAACCCTCCTAGGGCAGATGAAGACATGAGTACCGCGCCCGCTTCTCCGGCTGACCGGCTCTGTTGCGAACCCTCCTAGGGCAGATGAAGACCGGTCGCCTGGCCGGCGCGATCGACGGCCTCTACCTGTTGCGAACCCTCCTAGGGCAGATGAAGACCCGAGAGTAAAGCCGCAGGTCACCGGCGTTCCCAGTCGGGGTTTTTGTGGTGTTTTCGCAGAGGACCGGAGGTTTGACGTCCGGCCCGGGGGTTCCGCTGAAATGCGGGGGTCAGAGGATGTCGTGTGGTTGGTCGTCGGGGCCGCCCCAGGATTGGCGTCTGGGGTCGGTTCCGGGTGGGAACGTGTAGACGAGGATGTGGTCGTAGGCGCGGTCGATGCGTTGTTCGAGTTCGGTGCGGAGTCGGAGCATCTGGGCTGGGCTGAGTTCTCCCTCGAAGACGCTGCGTTGTTGGTGTCGCAGGTATTTTCGGCAGGTGCGGAGGACTGCGGCGTTGCGTTCGGTGGCGGTGTCGTAGACCAGGATGGTGTACATGGTCACCACCAGACGCGGAACGGCGTGTAGGTGCTGCCTTCGAGGCAGGTGCGGGTGAGTGCGAGGGCGTCGAGGTAGATGAGTTCGTCGTAGGAGACGTTGCGGCCGAGGGTTCGGTGTTTGACGGTCTCGGCGAGGTCGTCGCGCACGGTCTGCACGATCAGTTTCCGGCCGGATTCGCTGAGCATGGCCTGGTTGGTGTTGATGTCGAAGTGTTGTGGTTTGAGCTGGCGGCGGTTGGCCAGGCGGATCAGGATGCGTTCGGCGAAGAGGGGCTTGAAGACCTCCGCTAGGTCGAGGGCGAGGGAATGCCGGTGGCGTTGCATGGTGGCGTGGAGGAAGGCGATGCCGGTGTGCAGCGGCGTGAGGCGTAGTGCGCTGAGGATACGGGCGTAGAGGATTCCGTTGATGTAGCTGATGACGGCGTTGCCCGCGTTACGGGGTGGGCGGCGGCTGCGGCCGTCGAGTTGGAGCCAGTCGGGCAGTCGGGTGTCGAGGACTTCCCAGGCGCTTCGTCGGAAGTTGCCTTCGGCGGCCATGAGTTGTTCCCGGGTGGTGGCCTCGGCGATGGATTCCTTGAGGACGCCGTAGGAGCGGGTGAGCAGTTTCCTGTCGATGACCCAGCGGATGTTGAAGGCGGCGTTGTCGATGAGGGCTCGGGCGATGGGCAGGGCGTGTTCGTCGTCGGAGGCCAGCCGCATCTGGTTGAGGGCGACGGTTCCCGAGACGGCGGTCTCGGCGGGCAGGAACGATCCGGCGTAGTCGCCGTAGTAGCCGAGGATGTGGATCTGGATGCGGTGCTTGTTGAGCAGGCTCATCATGGAGGTGTTGAGGTCGACCTCGGCGGCGGCGATGATGTCGCGCACGTCCTCGATGGGCAGGAACGTGGGCGGGTGGCCGTCGCGTTCGACGCGGATGCTGTCGTCTTGGCGACGCAGGCGGCAGGGCGTGGTCAGCCAGTAGGTTCGAGAGGTCGCGGGCATCACTGACTCCAGCAGTAGTCGAGGTAGCTGCACCCTCGGCAGCTGGTCCGGCCGAGCCTGGGCGGGGATTCCGCATGGGCGACGATGTCGAGGACCCGATCGATGTCCTCGGTGGCTTTCTGGTGTTCGTCGTCGGTGTAAGGGAAGCGTTCGGTCTTGCGCGGGTTGCGGTAGTGCAGTACGGCGCCCTGCACGTCGACGCCGATGCGGACGAGCTGATGGCAGTAGTGGCGGGCTTGTGCGTGGTCGGCTTCCCTGCGCTTCGCGGAATGCTTGATCTCGTGGACCCACAGCTGGTTGTCGAGGTGGTCCAGGGTGGCGGCGCCGAGGTCGACGGGGCTGAAGCGGGAGTAGGACAGCTCATGGACGGCGGTGCCGAGCTGCACGGCGTCGTTGAGGTGTTCGGGGCGGAATCCGCGGGCGTACAGCCAGAGTTGACGTGGGCAGTGGTACAGGTACTTGACGTGGACGCCGCCCACATCGTCGGCGGTGATCACAGGATCTCTCCGGGTTGGTAGCGCTGGTCTTCGAGGATGCCCTTGAGTCCGAGTTCGGGATCGTAGTCGCCGTTGATGACGGTGACACCGAGGCGGCCGGCGTACTTGCTGCGGGACCGCAGGTGGTCGGGCAGCGGGATAAGGAATCGCGAGGCCAGCAGGCGGCCTTCGCCGGTCTTGCCTCGGCGTCGTTCGGCTCGGTACGCCGGGAGATCCTCGGCGAGGACGGCCTCGGTGCCGTCGAAGGTCGCGTAGAAGTCCTCCTTGAGGTGATCCCGGCTGTCGAAGGGGCTGGTGAAGTCGAGGAAGCCACTGGCGAAGCGGTGCTGCGCTCGTCGGACCTGCTGTTCCCAGTCGCGTCCCCAGTCGGAGTCGTAGACGGCGTCGAGCCAGTGTTGAGCGTGGATCTCGTCGATGCACTCTCCGTCGTGCGGGACGAGGTGTTGCCAGGCCAATCGCGTGGGCTGCTCGGCGTAGACGCCGTCGGCCCAGAGTTCGTCGGCGCTGCTGCCGCGGCGGCGTGCGCGTCGGGTGCGGTAGTCCGGCGCACAGATCCAGACGGGCGCCGGTTCTCGCTCACCGCGGCGGTTGACGCGGCCGAAGCGCTGCAGCAGGGCCTCCAGCGTGGCTCCGGAGGTGTGCAGGCCGTCGAAGTCGACATCCAGGCTGACTTCGACGACCTGGGTCGCCACGAGGAGACCTCGGCGTTGCGGCGTGCCCGCGCCGAAGCATCGGAGAATCCGTTCTTCGATCGCGGCGCGGTGATCGTTGCGAAAGCGCGCGTGCAGCAGCATCGCCGGGTCGCCCTGTTCGTGGGCGATGGGGCCGAGTCGCTGATAGAGCTCGAGGGCGTCGGCGACGTTGTTGGTGACCACCAGCGTCGCCCGCCCGGCACGCAGGTCTTCGGTGATGCGGGCGATGGAGGCCTCGGAGGTGAGGTGGTCCTGACTGATCCGCAGGCGGTGACGCAAGGGTCGGTCGTCGGCGGTGAATCCGTCGACGGTGGTCAGGGTGTCGCCGATGGTGTCGTGCAGGATCGTGCGGAATCGCCGGGGCAGGGTGGCGCTGAGAATGCCCACCCGGCCGCCCAGTCGGTGGACCCAGAGGCCGATCATCGCCAGGATCATCCCGAGCCGGTCGGGCTCGTAGGCGTGAAGTTCGTCGAAGACGAAGACGCTGTTGGCGGTGTCCAGCAGTGTCGATGACTCCGAGGCGCCGAGGAACGCCGCACGCAGCAGCTGATAGGGCGTGGTGACGCGGAGCTGCTCCCGATGATCCTTACTGGCCTGGACGTGCTCCAGTGCGGTGGCGGCATCCTCCAGTAGCAGTTCCTCGCCCGGGTCGGGCCGATCGGTGGTGCGGGCGGTGGTGAGCTCGTGCAGGTGGAAGGTGCCCGCCTTGGAGTGCACGACTCCGACGTCGGCGAGGCGATCGCCGTCGCGGAGCCGACGGACCATCGCGCTGATCGAGGCCAGGAACGGCAGGAGGTAGAACACCCGAGGGTGGCCTCCGGTGTCCGCGGCGATCTCCTGCCAGGCCCGCTCCGCCCACATCAGCCCGGCCTCGGTCTTCCCGCTGCCGGTGGGAGCCACCAGGAGCAGGTGCCACACCGTCACGGCGGTGACCTGATGCTCGGCCAGGTAGTGTCCGGCGGCGGCGAGCCGGGTGGCGACTCGGCCGCCGTAGCCAGCCAGCGGCTCGGTGAGCAGCAGCTCGCCGTGACCCGAGGCGATGTGGTCGGCGAAGGTCACCGCACCCAGCAGCAGCACGTGGGCGAGTCCGTCGTCGTCGGCGGCGGTGGCGAAGCTGAGTGGGCGCCAGCGTTTCGCGAGCCGCTGCAGCAGGTCGAGGGTCGCCGCGCGAACGTCGTCCCGGGTGGCCGTCTCCACCCGCGAGGTGTCGACCGCCAGTCCGTGGCGCGTCGCGTGATCGGCGTACCAGCGAAGCAGTCGACGTAGGGTGTCCTCGTCCTCGGCGACCGTGAACGTCTGACCCAGCGCCTGCTCGTCGTCGGTGAGGTTGATCGGCAGGATCGCCCAGTCGACGGGCCTCTCCCCGGTCCGATCGAACAGCGGCCGGTGATGGGTGACCACCGCTGCCGCGATCCGGTCTCGCTCGGCGGAGTCCGGGACGAGCAGCCCCACAAAGCCCAGCGACAGGACCTCGTGACGCTGTCCCCACGGCACGCCCTGGTGTACCAGGCACTGGAATCCGCAGTCGCACTTCCCACAGTCGTGGAGCAGCCCGGCCAACTCGGCGGCAGGCCACCACGTCTCCGGCAGCGCGCGGAGCCGGCCGACGCGCCGCCGGATCAGCGGGACGGCGGCACGGGTGTACTCGCTGTGGGTGGTGAGCCGCTCGCCGCCGGCTGCGGGATCGTGTTCGTCGGGGCTCTTGGCCCACAGGTGGTCGAGGTCGTCGGTCACGATCGCGCCTCCACCAGCGCCGGGTGGAACGCGGGCAGCAGGGCGACGCCCTGACCGGTGTCGGTGGACCAGCCGACCGGGAGCCGGTTGCCCGGTGGAGACGAGTGTTCGGTGGTCAGGGGGTCGGCATAGCGGTAGTCGTCCCAGCGGGTGTGACTGCGGTCCTCCCTGACCGCCGTGGTCAGCCGCAGGCGCGTTCCGCTGGCCTCAGGATGGTCGAGGATCACCGCGCGTCGCTGCTCACCGCGAGCCTCGTCCAGGTCGACACGACGGGTTCGCACCGACGCGAGGTCCTGGCTGCGCCCCAGGTGCAACGGCCACACGGGCCGCCGCAGTCGGGCTGCCCAGAGGTCGAGATCCTCGAGCAGCCACAGCGTCAGGGCGGTCCCCCAGAGGTAGTCTCGGTCCTTGGGATCCGGCGTGGTCTTCTCTCCGACCTCGGCCAGGGGATGGAAGGTCTCCAGGTCCTTGCCCGCCGCCTCGACGTGGAAGGCCATGGCGAACCGGGTGTGCTGCGGGACGCGGGCCCAGCTGCCCGACGCAGCGGCGAGCAGGCCCCCGACGGTGGACGGCGGTGGACACGGCAGACCGACCTGCATGTTGGGGTACAGCGGGTTACGGAAGGAGGCGACCGGCGCAGCGACGGTCACCTCCAGCGCCGGGATGCTCACGAGGGATCCTCGAACCAGCTGTCGTGGTCTCCGCTGGTCAGCGAGTCGGCAAGGTCGCGCAGGATCACCCGAGGATGACCGAAGACCACTTGGCCGTCGGCGATCAGCTCCCCGAGAGCACTACGGGCCTGCGCACGCTGATCGGGCAGATAGCCGGGCGCCCAGCCGATGAGCACCGGGCCGTCGAGCTCGTCGGCCCAGGCCGCCATCTCCTCCTTCAGCACCTCGACGTCGACCACCGTGGCCCCGAGATCGTGGCCGATCAACCGGGTGAAGGGATTATTCCCGCCCTTGACCGGGGCGAGCACGACCAGCGCCGGAGACCGTTCCCCATAGTGCAGCGACTGCTTGGCCCCGCCCCGCAGCTCCGCCAGCGTCCGCCACAGCACCGCCGCCCGCCTGCGCCGCTCCGCGATGGGCAGCCGTAGCGCCGTGCCGAACCGGAAGTCGACCTCCTCGATGCCGCCTGCGCGAACCTCCTCGACGACCTCCTCGGCGAGATCCGGCCGGTTGCCCTTGCCGTTGAGTTGGAAGGTTCCGATGCGCGGCAGGTCCAGCAGGAGCGGGCTGGACAGGTCACCGGTGTAGTGCTCGTGCTCATGGATCACCGGATCGGCACCGACCTCGAAGCCCCGGCTCATCGTGCCGAAATCCTGCGTGATCTGTCGTGGTGCCACCGACATCGCGGTGCCCACCGCCAGCACGGTGTCCCGGTTGAACGACTTCTTCTCCACCGCGACCATGTAGCCGAACAGGTCATCGTCCAGGTACAGATCCCCCCGACCCACGGTGTAGGCCTGCTGCTTCTTCCCCTTGCCCGAGCGCACCACCGGAGCGCGCTCCTCGCTCGCCGGGAGCGAGTCCCGCCACCAGCGACGCAGCGCCTGCGCGGAGACATACGGGTAGGTCTTCATCCCGACGCGGGTCGACTTGACCTTCGCGACGTTGTCCTCGCCTCGGCCGTTGTTCGGCGCCCCTGCCTTGATCTCCAGAATCAGTGTTCCCACCAGGTACGTCACTGCTCGTCCTCCTTGTCGGTGACGTCCTCGTCGAGGGCGTCCTTGATCTCTTGCGTGTCTTCGGCATCAGGTTGGTGACCAAGGCGCTGCAGTTCGGCCAGCACGGCCGTGAACAGCAGGTTCCGGAACAGCCACGCCTCGTCGCCGTACTTGAACAACCAGTGCAATTGGCTGGGTGAGATGAACGGGCGACTGGTATCGGCGATGCTGGTCAGCGCCGGATTCGCGTGTTCCAGGAGCCAGTCCACGGTGCAGCGGTTCAGCCAGCGGCGGAGGTCGCGTGACTTGCGGTGAGCCACCACGAGGGTATTCACCTTCTTCCTTGTCACGGTCATCAAGGCGGCAGCTCGGTTTCCAACTTCGACGATCTCTTGGAGCTGTTGCTCGTTCACTTGCTGAACCTCTCTCACGAATGACTGGAGCAACGCCACGAGTCCGGTGACCTCATCGGCGAGTTCCGACCCTCGGGAGTCGGCCGTTCGCGTCGAGATGTATCGAGCCACTTGCCCGGCAATCCGATGTGGCTCATGGACCAGCAGCCCGGCGAGGGCCGATGGCCCGGCGAACCGCTCAGAGTGACAGGCCCGCTCCAACGCCGACCATGCCGACTTCCGCTCCGGCTGCCGGGCGGTGGACCGCAACCAGGTCGCCAGCGGCAGACTGATCCGATACTCGCTGAACTCCTGCTCTTGGTTGCCGTTGGCGAACACGATCAGCGACACGTCCGCCGTCACCGGATGCGAGTACCGGCGGAGCCGTTCCAACGCCAGCTGCTCACGGGCATAGGCCGTCTTCGCAGGCTTCTCCGTGGACATGCTCGCGATCCGTCGACGCGTGTCGATCACTTGACCTCGGACTGCCGGGCCGAGGAAGGCCTCATCCCAGCTGTGCAGGATCGCCGCCCGCCCGCTGTGGAAATGGCAGGCATAAGGGAGGGCATAGAAGCTGGCCAAGCACCCCCGACACAGCGCCAACCCGGGGTGACCGGGCACCGTGGTGTTGCGGTACTTCACCGACATCGCCAGCGGGACGTCGACCTTCCCGAAGAACCCGCACGCCGCTCGACCACACAACACGCAGTCCGCATCGGGCCAGGAAGCAGGGCCGCGTGGTGCCCGCCATTGTTCGACCGCCTCAACCCGTTTGTCGGCCGGTAGTTTCCGGATTGCCGCGATGTTCATCTTGCAGTTCGGCCACAACCCATAGCTGGCCGCCAGCAGGAACGCACCCGGCTGTTTGGCATCCAGACGTCGGGTCGCCGCAGCGGCATCGTCGGTCATCAAGGTCCAGGCCGCGCCGAACTCCTCCTCACCGACCTCGTGCGGATGGTCTCTCCGGGCCAACGCCGCCAAGGCGAACGCGCCGGCCCGCTGCATCGGATGCGCGGTCAACTCCACGAGGCCCCCGGCGGTCGCAGCCGTCGAGATGCTCATGACGCCACTGACCCGAACCCGGCGAGATTCGCGACACCCAGCCCCCAGGACGACACCGCCCGCAGCGTCTCCGGCGCCCCGGCCAGCGTCACCCCGACTTCCGCACCGACCTTCTTGCCGTCACCCACCGCGAACGACCGCTTCGGACCGACCCGCCATACCTCCGTCAACCCCACCTCGGGATCCAGCCCCAACGACTCCGCCTTCCGTCGCAGATTCCGCAGGAAGAACACCTCCCACTCCGCCTCACCCGGCAACAACCACCGCTGCGCCCGCACCCGACCTCCCGCGTCGTCCCCCGCAGGCGGGCCCTTCACCACCACCGGCGTCACCGACGCCATCCGCGCCGTACCGGCGGAGAACTCCGGCGGCTCCACCGCCGTCACGCCCGACACCCGAAGGGCCGTCCCGCCCCAGTCCAGAACCCGGGCCTGCGACAATCCCGCAGTCAACGCCTCGACGACCTCAGGAATCGGGCTGGAGAACTCCACGACGCCAGGCCCGCCGGTCACGTAGCGGCCACGATCGCGACGCCGAGCAGCACCGGAGAATCGCGGTGCGCTGTGCCCCACCGGCACCATCCGATAGGGCCCCCAACCCGACTCGTGCAGTCGGGCCCCGAGCTCGGGCGCGAACTCGGAAAGGATCTCGTAGACGATCCCTCGCCCCGGCCGCAGCACATCCCGCCACGGGATCTCCCGAGCCGCCGTGGTCACCTCCACCCGCAGCCGCATGACACCTCCAGAACTCTGTTCACGGTGAACTAATAGCACAGCATCGGCGGCACCTTTAATGCTCAGATTTCGGTGCGGGAGAACCCGAAGACGACAGCCCTTCGTAGTGCAAGACCACACCACTGGGAACGACTCGGCATCAGCGGAACGGCACGCGACATCAGATACCAGAAAGGGGTGACACCGATCCTTCCGGTGTCACCCCGAAACCCCTACCACCAGGGGCGATGAGTACGCCTGCCGCAACACGAACAAGCATGAAAGGAGCCGCGTTGCTACCCCGAACGCGGGACGATGACCAGCCTGTGCAGGCAGGGGCAGCGTAGCCGACTCCGGTCCTGAACCTCGGCCGCCACCGGGATTCGAGCCGCCGATCATGCTGGCAAATCCCTCTGAGTTTCACCCATACAGCCCAACGATTCGGCGCCCGAGGGCCTCCGGCTGCATCGCTCACTTCAGCGGACCTACGCCTGGCGATGCATCGACAGAGGTTCGCTGAAACTACGGCTGAAAGGGACTAGCTTCCGAATACGGCGGGAAGCGGTGCGGCTGTAAACGTTCTAGCTCAGCCGCTCCGCCCACGTGAGTAGGGAACTTGACGGACGAAGGCACGTGGAGCGGCAAGCCCCGCGAGATGAGGGGCCGAGGCCGCGCCTGATAGAGAGGGTCTGAGACATCACTCGGGCTGGGGGCTGGTTCACCGCGCAGAAGGCAGGAGCCAGCCGACGCAACCGCGGAGCGCTCCAAGCAGCGCGTGCCGAAGTACGGGCGACGTAGCGGCCTGTCATGGGCGACTCGCGCTGGGTGCAGTTGTCTCCAGGCGGCTGCCGGTGGGGTGCCCTGCGGATGCTGTTTCAGCAGCGCGACTTCGACGATGGGTAGTACTGACCGCCGTTGGGTGGCGGTGTACACCGCTTCGCGGCCGACAGACATGCAGAACGCGGGGTGAACTGATCAGGTTCGTCTCGTGTGCCGGGGCGGCTCACTTCAGCACGATTGAGGCGCTCGGGTCCAAGCCGTAACATCCGTCCTGAAGAGCAACTGACCCGAGTGGGTTGTGCTGGACGTCACGAGGACCGAGCCGGTGGTCGTGACTCGGCGCGGGCGAGTACGCCCAGGTCTGGCTCGACGGCCAGCAGAGCAGTCCGGACGAGCAAGGGATGCCGTTATGCGCGTCGTGAAGAGGTCCCCACTGACGGAGAGGGGGCTGTTCACTAGCCGATGACCATCATCACCGAGACCCACTCATCTTCAGCGAACCCCCGGGCCTCCACGTCAAACCGGAGGATATCTGAAGAATCAGCCTCCAAAGCGTCGGTGACAGAGGTGCTGACCTGCGACTTTACTCTCGGGTCCTCATAGTCCCTACGAGGGTTCGCAACGCGAGGGCGGTCGCGATGGACAGGGCGGTGTAGGTGTCCTCATAGTCCCTACGAGGGTTCGCAACGCCCGAGGGCCGTCACCGTCACCGTCGCCGCGTCGGGTCCTCATAGTCCCTACGAGGGTTCGCAACTCCCGGCCCAGCCGACCGGCCCGTCCCGTCCGTCCGGGTCCTCATAGTCCCTACGAGGGTTCGCAACACGCGCACTCGGGGCAGGCATGCCCGCGCGCTCCCGGTCCTCATAGTCCCTACGAGGGTTCGCAACATGATCGACGAGACCGAGCCGGGGCAGGTGACCCCCGGTCCTCATAGTCCCTACGAGGGTTCGCAACTCGAGGGTCGGCACGTCGGGCCTGGACACCCGCGAAGTCCTCATAGTCCCTACGAGGGTTCGCAACCGAGAACGGCAGCCTGAACCGGCCCAGGAAGGTCCCGTCCTCATAGTCCCTACGAGGGTTCGCAACGGGTGCGCGCGGTCGAACGCCGCGAGGGCGTCCCGTGGGTCCGCATAGTCCCTACGAGGGTTCGCAACGCGTTGATCTGGCCGAGGCCTTGGCCCAGGACCGGGTCCTCATAGCCCCTACGAGGGTTCGCAACATCGCCGCGGTCCTGTGGTGGCGCGTCGAACGGGAGTCCTCATAGTCCCTACGAGGGTTCGCAATGAGGCCGGTGGTCGGAGGCCGCCGCCGAGGCGATCGGGTCCGCATAGTCCCTACGAGAGTTCGCAACGTGGAGACCGCCGAACTCCTACAGCAGCGGCTGCGGTCTTCATAGTCCCTACGAGGCTTCGCAACGGGCGGCCAGGATTCCAACGCTGTCCCTCTCCCCGCGTCGTCATAGCCCCTACGAGGGCCGATACAACGGTGAGAATTGCCAGGGGAGGAGATCCTCGTCGGAGAAGAGGGCGTGGTAGACACGGACGTTTTCGGGGTCGGTGAAGTCGAGGGTCATCTCCAGAGGTTGTTCGAGTTCCTGACGGGTGGGCAGGGTGATCTGGTGTGTGGTGAGGATGTCGAGCATGGCGGCTTCGATGGGGTGTAGGTCGGGCTCGGCGGGATAGAGGAGCCGATGCCACTCGTTGTGGGCGGTCCGGGCCAGGACGCCGAAGCGTCCGACCATCGACAACTCCAGCACCCAGCTGGAGGTGACGGGGGTGTCGTCGGTGATCTTGTATCCGAAGGCGACGTAGAAGTTGGGGTCGGTGAACTCGTGAAGTTGCAGACCGAGTTCGCCCAGGTCGTTGATCACGGGATCGTAGGGGCGTTGCTTGAGTTGGGTGTCGATGAAGAAGGAGACGGGTCGGGTGAGGTCGCCGCCGTAGGCCTGTCGGATCAGGGCCGTGAGGTCCTGTGTCACGGGGTCCCCTTGTGGTCTCGGGTGAAGGGCGGTCCGCACGGGTGGCCGTGGAGGCGCCCTCGGTGGTCGAGGTGTGCACGCACGCGGCTCTGGTATCTGCCGGTGTGGTCGACTCCGACGGGGCGGCCGAAGTCGTACTCCCGGATGTGAGACCTGGCGATATCGAGTGCTGTGCCACGATGCCACGCCGCGTAACACAGGCGGTCCGCTTCTTCCCGGTCGAAGAAGCACGATGAGCCCGAGGTGGTCCGTCTGCGTTGTGCGTGCTCGTGCGTACCGAGTACGTGGCGGTTCTGCTTCTGATCGCTGATCCCGGTGGGCGTGGTCGGCCGACCGCCAGTGGGTGGCGTAGGCGACGTCGCGGGAAGAGCCTGTTGCGGTGGCAGGGGTTCGTTGACGGATGCGTTCGTCATCAACCCCAGCACCTGGTTCACGTACTCGTCGATATGGTTTCCGACAGCTCCCCAGTGTCCTGCGGTGCGACGGAGGGAGTCGCGGGCACGAGTGAGCCCGTCTCGCGCTTGCCTGAGCAGCGGATTCCGTGACTCCTGCGCGAGGATCGCGACGTGCTGAAGAACCCCGTCGATACGGTCGGCCTCGGCCAAGACCTCCGCGATGGGAAGGTCTGCCTGCACCATGAACAGCTCGGTGGCGAGCGCTTCTACGGACATCATAGAACTTTCATATACTCGTGCAGTGCACGGTGGCAGTCCTGAATGTCCTGCGCACTCCTGTCGACATCACGGCGGGCCGCTGCACTGCGACGGTAAGCCTGATCAGCGGACACTGCCGCGCTCGACGCGAGAACACGTTGCAGTGTTGAGTCCGCGGTCGATGCCGCATACGTCAGCCGGTTGGCGGGGAAGGCATCCAATATCTCCATCAATCCTGCTAAGTCGTTGCGTAACTCGACGACGGACATGTCTCTCCTTGAATCGACTCGTCCAGGAAAAGCCTAGACCACGGCTCTGTGTTCTTCATTGGGGCCGGTGACATGCAGCGCGTCGACGTAGGCGATCGATGCGGCTCACGGCCGTGCACAACACGGATCGCTGAGGCATCAAGGCACGTAGCCCAGCGGCGAGCGTGCTTCCCGTCGCCTGATGCGCCGCCGCATTCCCGTTCGCCGGCGACCGCACATCCAGTCGCGTGCTGCATCTCGATTTCGTGGTCCTCTCATCGATGTCGAACCGGCATCGTGCGTGCCAGGGATCGGGTTTGAGGAGCGGCTGTCCTCCGATACCCGGTACGGGTGACGACCCGTTGATCATCGGGAACCGAATGCGCAGGTCAGCTCGGGTGACGCCGCGTCAGCGCCGTGGTCCCGTAGCGCCGACGCTCTGGTCGATCTTGATCGGGCCGGTTTAGCTCGGTTCGGTGCCGGATGCAGAGGTGGAGGAGTGCTTCCTACCTCCAGCTGAGGGCATCGAATTCGATGCTGAACCCGTGTCGGGTTCAGGGCAAGGGACTCGCTGATCTTTGGAGTTGGTGATGACGCTCTCGCAGCGATTCGCAGGACGTGAGGTTCTGCGATGCCCCAGGCATGAGCCCACGCGGCTGATGCGTGAGATGCGACTGACGGTCCGGTGTGTGCTCGGCGGCCGTGTTCGGCGGGACGGGTCTCGGTCACCTGACTTCTGACGCCTGCCATCGTCGCGGGTCTGCTCGCGGCTTGCTGCGCGGTGACGACGGCGAGCCGTCGACAGGTTTCCCGACACCGCGCACTGGCGTGCGTCCACGAACGCGCTGGACTCCGGCTTTGCGCTGATCGGTTGGTTACCGAGCTCAGTGCGACGGCGGCCTGTCCCACCCGGCTGATCACCGCGATGGCGGTCGGATCGCCGGCCGTACCGCTTGACATGCCCTCTATGGCCACGGCCGCGGTGCCGACCTCATCCGGTTGGCGGCGGCCTGCCCCGCGAAGACCCGTGGCGGGGCCGGACCGGCCCCGATGCCTCCGGCCCCGCCACGTCCCAATCTCTGCTCGTTCATCAGGGAGCCGTGACGAATGACTTCTTCTCGACAACACCTCCTGCTCGACGTGGGTCGGATGCCGAATGTCGCCCCAGGCAGCAACCCGGTGGCACCTGGTCGGCTGGTTCTGGGCGACGGTGTGGACGCGGTGACGATGCCCTCGGGCGTGGCGGCGCAGGTTGACGCCTTCCTCACCGTGCGTCTCATGCGAGCACCGATTCTGGGCGTTGACGGCGATGTCGAATGGACGCTGCTCACGGGCCCCCGTATGCCACTACGCCCTTCCATTCAGGAAGAGCTGGCGCTCGTGGGCATCCGTTTCGCACCGGTGGGAACTCTGTTCACCGTGACCGACTCGTGTGTCGGGCGGGAAGGACCGCGGTGGTGGGACGGCGCCGCCGTTGTCGCCGGGTCGCTTCCTCCGCAGAGCGTCGTGGTCGCCGCCTGCCGGTCGGTCGCCGGTGCTCGACGGGGTGGTGGCCGTGTTCGCTGAGGCCTACATGTTGCGTCCGCCTCGACATGCGGTGCTCGTCGCCTCCGGCGGATTGGACTCCACCGTGTTGGCGTACTGGCTGGTCGCCTGCAACTCCGAGGTGACGATGCTGTCCTTCGACTACGGCCAGCGCCACCGCATCGAGCTGCGCCATGCCGCAGGGATCGCCGACCTGCTCGCCGTCGAGCACCAGGTGGTCGACCTGACCAGTCTGGCGTCTCTGTTGAGTGGGTCGGCGTTGACCGATGAGGCCGTCACTGTTCCCGACGGGCACTACACCGAGGAGTCCATGAAGGCTACGGTCGTGCCGAACCGGAACGCGATCATGCTCGCCGTCGCGGTCGGCCTGGCGGTGGTGCGGCAGGCGGATGCGGTGGCCTTCGGCGCACATGCCGGGGACCACACGGTCTACCCGGACTGCCGACCGGCCTTCGTCGAGCGCTTCACCGAGGCAGCTCGTCGTGGTAACGAAGGATTCCTCCCGGAGAACTTCACCGTCCTGGCCCCGTTCCTGTCCCAGAGCAAGACCGACATCGTCAAGCTCGGTGCCGCGCTGGGTGTCCCCTTCGGGAAGACCTGGTCGTGTTATCGCGGGGCGACGGTCCACTGCGGGACGTGCGGAACCTGTGTCGAGCGTGCCGAGGCGTTCGCGTTCGCAGGCGTCGCCGACCCGACCTGCTATGCGGCAGGACGGTGCGAGGAATGAACCAACCACTGAACACCAGCGCGAACGGGCTTGGGCGGGGCCGTCGTTCTCCTGATCGCGATCCGCGTGTGTGGGATTGCGGACCGGTGACACGCGATGCAGGGATCGTTCCTGCCGCCCAAGCGATTCCCACGGTAGCGCATCACGACGAGCCACCGCAGACGATCGCCCCGCATTCCTTGATGCCGATGCTGACCGAGACGCGGCTCCGACGAGCCCTGCGGCAGTGCGGTCGGCGAACCTCCGCACCAGGGGCCGATGAGATGACCTGGGCCGAACTGCGTCGCCGCTCCCGCGAGCTGGTGCCGGAGCTGGCCGAACAGCTTCGGGAGGGAACGTGGCAGCCGGACGTCGTGCGTTCGGCGGGGATCACCACCTTCGCAGGCAAGCGGCTGGCTGCGGTGATCCCGACGGTGCGGGATCGGGTGGTGCACCGAGCGCTGCGTAATGCCCTGGAACCGATTCTGGAGAACCGGGTCTTCGTGGACTGGGCCTCCGGGTTCCGGCCGGGTCGTAGTCGTATCACGGCCGTGCGGCAGGCGGCCGTGCACATGGCCGCGGGGCGCCTATGGGTCGCCGATCTTGACGTGGCGACCGCTTCGGAGGGCGCCACCGTCGACGAGGTCGTCGACTGGGTCGCCGAGCATGTGCATGACGGCACGTTCCTGGCCCGGCTGCGCACGGCGCTCACCGGGTTGCCGCAGCCCCTGACACCGGGTTCGGGGCTGTCGCCACTGCTGCTGACGCTGCGCCTGTCCCGAGTGGATCGAGAACTTCACGGTCTCTCGGTGGTGCGGTTCGCCGACGACTACTGCGCCTTCGCACACACCCGCGAGTCCGCCGACGCGGCGTTCGCCGTGATCCGCAACGCGCTGCGCCGTCACGGTCTGAGTCCGAACACGGCCAAGAGCCGAGTCCGTGCCCGGGGCCACGCCAACCCTGAAGACCTCTTCCTGATCGGAGGCTGACCTGACATGGATCTGGAATGGATCACTGTTCGCGGGGGCGTGAGCAGATTCGGCGACCGCGCCCGTCGTGTTCGCATCCCCACCCTTCGCTGGACCCGCACCCCCATCACCTACGCCCAGCTCGACCGCATTCCGCCCTGCGGATCGCGGCACCACCCGGTGACCGACCTCGATCACGACGACGCCGTCGCTGTCGCCGCAACACTGGGCGGACGACTGCCGCGCTCGGCCGAGTGGGAGTGGATGGCGGCCGGTGCCGAACGGCGGCAGTGGCCGTGGGGCGATCAACCATGGAACCCGACCTTGGCGAACCTGCGGGACGCCGGTCACGCCTACACGGTCCCGGTCGATGCCCACTCCGATGGTGCGACGCCCGAGGGAATCCTCGATGTCGCCGGCAACGTCTGGGAATGGACCGCCACCCCGACCATGGGAGCGGGGGCAGTCATTCGGGGCGGGTCCTACGCCTCGTCGCCGTTGTACGCCCGGTGCACCTTCCTCAACGCCGCCCCGACCGATCTCCGGTCGCCGGGGATCGGCCTTCGGGTGGTGATTGCGCCATGACCACGCTGCTGGCGCCCTCGGCGACCAACAGGCGACTGACCGCCGCCGGAGGCCTGATCATCGTGGGCTGCTCCCGCCGGAAGCTCGACACCACGGACCCTGTTCCCGCGCTGAGGCTCTACCAGGGTGGATGTGTTCCCCAGCTGCGGGAACACCTCGCCGAGCGCCCCGACCTGCGGGCGCGGGTCCGCATTCTGTCCGCCGAACACGGCCTGCTCCACCCCGACCAGCCGATCACTCCCTACGACCATCGGATCACCAGCACGCTGGCCGCACGCCGACTAGGTCGCAGAGTCGGGCCGCAACTGGACACCGAACTCGCCGCCGACTCGCCGATCACCGACATCCTGACCATCGTCGAACCCCTCTACCTCGTCGCCCTGACCAGACTCTTCGATCACCTCGACCGCATCCGGCTGACCTGCCTGCCCGACCCGCGCGGCTGGGCGGCCGCCGAAGCCGTCCTCGACGACTGGGGATGGCGATGACGACCCTGCGTACCGAACTGATCCACCGCAGCAACGCCTACACCCCCAACACCGCGGGCTTCGAGGCCATCGCCGGAATCGGATGGCACCAGCCCACCCAGCCGGACTGCCGCCTCTCCGCCGCCCGCACCGTCTCGGTGGTGATCCCGGCTCACCAGGTCGGTCACAGCCTCAGCGCCGTCCTAGACGCGCTGGCGGGCCAGCACCACCCGCATCCCATCGAGGTGATCGTCGTCGACGACGCCTCCACCGACGACACCACGACCATCGCCGCCGCGCACCCGGTCGTCACCCGCGCCGTGCGGCTGCCACGTCGTCATGGCGCCGGAACCGCACGCACCCTCGGCACGCATCTCGCCACGGGGGAGACAGTGCTCTTCCTCGACGGCGACATCGTGCTGCCCCCGCACGTCGTCACCGACGTCGCCGCCCGCGCCACCGACACCGCCGTACTGGTGGGCTTCCGCCACAACCTGCCCTATTCGACACACCAGGACGGCCGACATCTTCCCGGGGAGTCGCCCGCGCTGGCAGCCGATCACCGCGTCACATGGCGACCACCTGTCGGGGTCACCCTGCCCTACTCAGGACTGATCCTCGCCGAATCGCTCGATGGCAGGCCCCTGGATCACACCCGTGACCTGCTCGACCTCGGCCACGGAGCCCGCTACCACGACTGGGACCTGCCCCGCATGGTCGTCACCGCCGTACTCGCCGTCCCGCGAGTCGCCGTCTTGGACGTCGGAGGATTCGAACCGTCTTTCGACCGGCTCGGCTGGGGCATGGAGGACACCTACCTCGGCGCGTGCCTGATCGCCGCGGGCCTTCTCGTCATCCCGCTCCGCCAGGCAGTCGGCTATCACCTCGACCCTCCCGACGCCGCCGCCCAATGGCACCGCAAGCTCGCCGCCTGGCCCGCCACCCTCGCCCACTATCGCGCGCTGCTCGACCAACCTGCGCCACGAGGTCGCACCGACCAGGTTCGGCACACCATGACCACCCTGCTCGACACCTGCGAGGATCTCCGATGAACCCACCCGGCGCTGGAAATCGAACAGTCGCCGCAGGCACGCGGGCAGGCATCGCCGTCGTGCACGACCCGCTGACCGGCCTCACTCACAGGGCCTTTCACCCACTACAGCCCGGTCGCGTCCGGCTCGACGACGCCCAGATCAACGCCTGGCCGACCATCGCTGCCCACCAACTCCGTGGCCGACTGCCGGTCAGTGTGTGCTGGTCCCCACTGACCCGCTGCAACCTCTCCTGCCCGTACTGCCTCGACGACACCCGCGTCGCAGACGTCTTTCCCGCCGCGCGCCTGCGCATCGCCGAGATCCTCGGCGGCTCCGGCGTTCTGGGCGTCGACGTCTCCGGAGGCGAACCACTGCTGCTACGCGACCTGACGGCGCTGCTCGACCGACTCTCACCGAGCACGGCGGTCAGTGTCACCACCAACGGCTGGCACCTCGCTCGCCGAGCCGTCGAGCTCGCAGGCAAGGTCGACGCCGTCCGCGTCAGCCTGGACGGACCCGATTCGGCCCGCCACGACCGGTGGCGGGGAACCGGAAGCTTCGCGCGCGCAGTCCAAGGAATCAGCGTCGCACGGGATCACGGCATTCCGCTGCGGCTCCAGACCGTCCTCCTGCGCTCCAACCAGCACCATGCCCAGGCGATGGTCGACCTCGCCGCCGAACTCGGTACCAGCGGCGTCACCTTCCTCCAGATGCTCCCCATCGGGGAAGGCCGGCACCTGGCCGCGGACGAACAACTCTCCGACCAGCGAGCTCAGGACCTCATCGACACTCTCGACGTGCCCGCGGAAGTCACGGTTCGGCTGAGGACTCGCGCGGCGGCGGGGGGATTCACCGTGATCCGCGCCGACGGACATGTCTGGCGCAACGATCCCGACAGCACCGGCATCACCACACTGCACCCGCTGCGCAGCGCAGACGACCTGGCGCTGACCGGAGAGGACGGCTCCGCATGACCCTGCATCCCGACTTCAGGCGTGGCTCCGCCGCACCCACACCGACCGGCCGAGTGTTCGAGCACCGCCGCATCTGGACCCTCGACACCGACACACACGCCTACGCCTGCCGTCGGCTGGCCGCGGCGACCCGCGAACTCGGCCAGATCTCGACGGTCATCGGCATCGCTCACGGCGGCCTGTTCCCCTCTCGGATCATCGCCGACGCCCTCGGCCTGGCCGCGCATCGGATCACCGCTCGACACAACGCCACCGACGCCGCTTTTCTCCCGGCTACCGGCAACGTCGCCTGTGACATCAGCACCCTGCCCGCAGCGCTGCGAACACCGGACGGTCTGGCGGGCACCGTCCTGCTCGTCGACGACATCTGCGGCACCGGCGCCACCCTCGACGCCGTCACCACCGCACTCACGCCGTGGACGACACCGGGGACCCGCCTGCTCACCGCCACGCTGTGCCGCAACCTCGGCGCCACCCGGGTACCCGATCTGTACTGCTGGGACGTCGCCGACTGGGTCGCCTTCCCGTGGGAACCCGCCCCACCACACGACGCGCACCTGGAAGGGCTGTCGGGACCGGCCGAGGTGATCCTGCGTGGCTGACGACCACCGACCTCGCACCGTGGCCTTCGTCCTCGCCTCCTACACACCTGACGCCCCCGCCGGGATCGAACGCGCCACGGCCGCCCTGGCACAAGGACTGCGCGACCTCGGCCACCACGCCGTCATCGTGACCGCCGCCGCCCAACCTCACCAGCGCGACGACGTGATCCGCCTGACCACACCCCGCATCGCCTTTCCCTGCGACGACATGACGCTCCGCGCCGCGATCCACGCCGACAGCGACGCGATCGCCGGCGAGCTGGAGACCGTCTTCGACACCCACGACGTCGACATCACCGTCTACTGCGACGCCCTCTGGGGTCTGGGTCGCATCGCCGTCGGACATCGAGCCGTTCCGGTACTGGCGGCTCACGTCCTCGGCCACGATGAGGACCTGCAACCCGCCCTCGGCCGCGCCCGTCACGTGATCGCACCCTCCGCGGTCGTTCCCGACCAGGCCACCGCCCGAGGCCACGACACGACCCGGTGGCGGATCGTGCCCAACGCCCTGCTTCACGACCCTGCCCCCACCGCACCGGCCCGCCGTGCACAGCTGCGCACCAGGGGCCCGATCCGAGCGCTGGCCCGGCTCGGTGCCGAGAAGAACGTCGCCGCCCTGCTGACCGCTGGGCGCCTGATCACCCGACCCGTGGATGTGATCGTGGCCGACGCCGCCTTCGAGACCCGCGACGGAGCTCAAGACGACGAGCTCGCTCGCTGCCGATTCGCCGCCGCTCACCTCCGCATCGCCTCGTTCCGACGTGGCGGCCTGGCCTGGCACGACGTGCCTGCCTGGTTGGCCGAGGCCGCCGTCGTCATCGTGCCCTCGCTGCGGGAGAGCTTCGGCCTGGTCGCCCTGGAAGCCATGGCCGTCGGCACGCCAGTCGTCGCTTTCGCCGTCGACAACCTTCCACACCTCATCGGCTCAGGTCCGGGCGCCGGGGGAGTCGTGGTGCCTCCGACACTCGGCGAAGACGCGCTCTGGAAGGCTGCGCAGGACCTGATGGCGGACCGGCTACGCTACGTCGAAACAGCCAGGGCTGCGTACTACCGCTCGCGGGACTATCTGCCCACCACAGTCGCCCAGACTTTCCTGAAGGCGGTCGGTGAGTGATGCCTGCACAACTCTGTCCATTGCTGTTCGTAGACGGCCACAATCTCTTGTGGCGCGCGGCGTTCGGCTTCCCCGCGGTGATCTCCTCCCGCGACAAGACCCGCGACCTGACAGCCGAGTTCGGCTTCTTCGCCCTTCTCCGCGTCGCCGTCCGCGACGAACTCCCCACACCACCGGAGATCCTCGTCGTCTTCGACGGCCAACACGGCACCGAGCAACGCAAGGCCGCCGACCCGGCCTACAAGTCCGGCCGCGTCCTCGATGACGGCGCGCTACGGCCCCTGCGGGCGATCCCCCGTGTGCAGGAGGCCCTGGATCTGCTCGGCATCGCCTACATCGAGATCGACACGGTCGAAGCCGACGACGTCATCGCCACCCTGGTCGCACAAAGCGCTGAGACCGAGCCCGATCGGGAGACGTGGATCATGTCCAGCGACCGCGACTACCACCAGCTCCTCACCGACCGGATCGTCGCGCTGAACACCGCGCTCCGGCGCGGTCACCGCCGCATCGACGCCGCCGACGTACACGAGCGCTACGGCGTCACTCCCGACCAATGGCCCTGCTACCGTGCCCTGACCGGCGACCCGGCCGACGACATCCCCGGTGTTCCCGGCATCGGCGCCCACACCGCCGCCCGACTCCTCGCCGGCGGCGCGCGCCTCGAGGACCTGCCCGACACGTCGTTGCTGGGCAGCAGAAGACATCGAACGCTCCTCGAGCACTGGGACGACGTCCTGCGCTGGCGGGAGCTGATCCGACTGCGCACCGACGTCGTTCTTCCCCGCACACCCACCGGACACCCGAGCCGCGCTCTGCCCGCTCCGGCGGAAGTCATCGACAAGCTGGGGCTGTGGTGATCGCCCGCCCCGCCCCCGGCCCGCTGCTGACGGTCATGGCCCATCCCGACGACGCCGAACTCTGGGCAGGCGGGACCATCGCCCGCTACACCGCCCGCGGCATCCCCACGATCATCGCTGTCCCCGAACACCACGACCCGGTCCGTAACCGGGAAGCCGCCGCCGGCGCGGCGATCCTCGGCGCCACTCTCTACCAGTACGACGCCACCGCCCCCGACGCGCTGGCTGTTCTCCTACGCGGTACGAAACCCGAGATCGTCATCACCCACCCGTTGCGCGACATGCACGCCGACCACCGCCACCTCGCGGAGAAGCTCCTCGCCGCCGTGCCCGACGTCGTCATCGCCACCGGCCGACCCCACCGCGTCTACACCTGCGACACCTACAACAGCCTCACCCTCGACGGCCCCGTCCCCGCCCACACCACCCTCGACGTCACCGACACCCAACCCGTCAAGATGCGAGCACTGACCGCGCACCGCTCCCAACCCGTCGATACACACTTCGCCCGAATGGCCGCCACTCTCAGCCGCCTCTGGGGAGCCCGTATCGGCACCTCCTACGCGGAGAACTTCGTTCCCGTCCCCGTCCTGGGTCGGCTGCCTGCGGCAAGCGGGTTGTAGACCCGCGCCGGTGCGCGGAGATACCGGTGGCAACGCGCTTCGACGGCGAAGGCGGTGATGGCTCGCCGACGTCGTCGGCGCGCGGAGGCTTTGCCGTATCGCGACTTCGAGGTGGTCAGGCCCGCCCGGCTCCGGTCGGCCAGACCACACTCACGGGCAGGCCCCGTTGTCGAGCGGCGATGACGACGTCGGCGGTGCCGCCGCTGCCTGCCGATGGTCGACCGTCCCAGACCGCGATCACCTCGTCGACGCCGTCGAGGAGACGCTCGGAGGCGGCCATGTAGGCGGCGCTGCTGGACGTGTCGAAGGGCATCGTGTGCACGGAGGACGCCCGGCCGAGCAGCCGGTCGAACCTCGCCGCGTTGTCGGGCTTGACCTTGCGTGCGCGGTAATCGGCGGCAGGCAGCACGACCTCGACGGCACCGCCCAGCTCGCAGATCACCTCGGCGAACACCTGATCGGCTCCACGCGCCAGACACGTCACCCCGACAAGACCGCCCGGAGCCCGGTCGCGGAGACGCTCTCGGATCGCCTCGGCGATCAGCGGTTCGCTGTCGGCGGTCAGATTCGAATGTCCGGTGACACCGATGCGCATCGTCGCGAGGGTTCCCTTCAGATCGTCGTCAGCTCCATCACGGCCTGGCGAACGTCGTGGACGGCGGGGACATCATCGAACACGACAGCCTCTCGGTGAAACTCTCGTAGTTTCCGGCCGACCCGGCCATGGGCCAGGGTGGGCGCTGAGGGAAGAGCCTCGGCGATGAGTTCGGCGGCCCGATCAGGCTCACGAGAGATCACGTGCGTACGCGCGAGACCGATGAGGTCGAACATGCGGGTGCGGAGGTGATCTGCTGGGCGCAGCCGCAAGGCGGTGCCGATGTAGTCCTGTGCTGTGCGCGCGTGTCGCACATCGTGCGCGGCGAGGTCGCGGTAACGGGCTCCGATGACCCCGGCCAGTTCGGCGTTGTCCAAGCCGACGATGCTCGCATGGCTGTCGTTCTCGTTCGGGCCCTCGGCGTGGTGGTCTTGAGCGGCGGTGACGCAGCGCTGGAAGGCCTTCACGTCCCCCTTCTGAGCGTGTGCCCATCCTTCCCGCGTAGCGAGAAGCGCTCGCAACCGAGGCGTCGCCTCCCGGCGTGTGAGGTATTGCGCGAGCTGAACCGCTTCCAAGGCGTCGTTCGGGCGGCCGAGGTCGCTGCACTGGCGAGCCAGTGCAGCCAGAACGACTGCGACCAGCACTCGATCGCTCCCCGCATGGGCCAGTTGAACGGCGTGAAGGAAGTAACGCTGAGCGCTGTCGTGCAGACCGGCGTCCCAGTTCAGCGATGCCACGAGTTCAGCCAGCTCGGCAGCGATCCGGAAGGCGCGTGACGTCTCCGGGGTTCCCTGCGGCGCCTCGTGCAGGCGCCGACAGAAGGCACTGAGTTGCGCTGCCACCATCCGACCGTCGAGACCGCTAGCGCGGCGGTGCAGCCGGGTCAACTGCGTCACGATCTCCTCGGCGTCCACCAGTTCGGCCGTGGCGAAGGCATGGCCCGACGTCGACGCTGTGAGGACAGGTCGAAGGACCGGTTCCAACGCCGCCGTGAACGCCGTCCCGGCGAGCGCGGCCGTAGTGGTCAACACCGTGCGTCGCGAGAACACCGTCAGGTCCTCCTCAGTGTGATCAAGGACGTCTCGCACCAGGCTGCTCGTCGCCCAGGACGCAAGACGAGGAGCCGACGATGCGCCCGAGCTCGCCACGGTGTCGTCTGGGCGACTCCGCCATGTCCCTGCATCGCGTGTCGTCGGCGATTCGTCGAGTGCCAGCAGCTGATCGAGCTCTTCCAGGGTGATCTCGAGTGCATTGGCGATTCTCTGCCTGCGCCACGGGTGTGGTGTGAGTTCGCCCCGTTCCCATCGCCCGACCGTGGAGAACTCCACTCCGACTCGGACGGCGAAAGACTCTTGCGAGTACCCCAGAATCTTCCTACGTCGGCTGAACGCTTGACGCCGCGACATCGCTCCCCCTGACGGTGATGCCTGCAGGTTAACTGCCCTCGGTGTACCACGACGGAGAAGCGGCGACGAACACCCATTATGAGTAAAGATGGGTCCGTGATCACACGACGAGTCGCGCCATCGTGGCCAGCTGGTGACGGGATGGGACGAGGCACCGATCTTCACCGATGTAGCGGATGACGTCGATCGACTCGGGGGAAGTGCTTACCGAAGCCGGTCTTGCGGTGGGCGTGTCAACCGCGGGCGCCCAGCTCATTCGTGACGGTACGAACGTGATGTATCGACTTCCCGGCGCGGTGGTGGCTCGGATCGGCCCCGCTGGCTCCCATGGTCTCGCCGAACGTCAGATCACGGCGTCGCGGTGGCTGGCCGATGCCGGCATCCCGGTCGTACAGGTTCTTGACGGTGTCGAGCAGCCGACGTTGGTCGGCGATCGGCCTGTGACGTGGTGGGTGACGCTGCCCGAGCACCGGCACGCCGAGCCTGCCGAACTCGGTGCGATGTTGCGCCGACTGCACGAGCTGGCCGTCCCCGAGTCTGCCCTGTTCCCGGAGGTGGACCCGCTCGACGGGTTGTACGAGGCCATCCGCGATGGCAGCCCCCTCCTCGCCCAAGACGACCGAAGGTGGCTTCAGGACCTCGTGGACAGCCTGCGCGCCGACTACGGCGACGTAGCGCAGGATCTGCCGAGGCATGTGATCCACGGCGACGCCTGGCAGGGCAACGTCGTCGTGGTCGATCCCGATCGTCCCGTGCTGTTGGACCTCGATCACTTCGGCATCGGGCCCTGGGAATGGGACCTGATCTCGCTTGCGGTCGACTACACCGACTTCGCGCGCATCACTCCCACGGATTATCGGGCGTTCGTCGAGGCCTACGGCGGATACGACATGACCGCCTGGCCCGGCTACCGCACCCTGGCGACCATCCGAGAAGTGCGCTGGGCGACCTTCGCCCTGAGCAAAGCCACCACCGACGACGAGGTGGCGAAACAAGCTCGACATCGGGTCGCCTGCTTGCGCGGCGTCATCGACCGGCCTTGGACGTGGACCGCTCTGTAAGGGGGCCGAACGCAGATCCGCAGTCTTCGGGCTGGGGAACCGGTTACTGAGCCGCGCGCCGGCCTTGGGCCTGGATGGCTCGCCGTTCTGAGCATCGCGACGAGTTGTTCTGATGTCGTACCGAATTCTCCTGACGTCCGGGAGTGTCGCGACGCTGTTGGAGTCTTCGACGGCGCCCCCACCGGCGGCTCGGCGCTCTTCTCGCTCGCTGTCGAAGCGAGTGATCCTGGTGAGTTCACCTGTGTTCGTCCAGATCACGACCCCTGACGCCGTCACGTCGCCGCGTGATCGCCGATGTGACGCTCTGGTAGCCGTCGCCTGCGGCCTGTTCGATCGCTGGGAGTCATCTCGAAGGCCGAACTAATGAGAAGTGTTCGGCCGTTCGGGTCCCAACATTGGAGAGGGCGTAGGGCGGTATGACGATGAAGCTGCTCGCGAGACACCGCCGTCTGGTCGGTGAAGAGCGTGACGAGGCTCGCGCCGAGCTGGCCCGGCGGTATGCGCAGGGCGCGACGCTACGGGAACTCGCGGTCGCGGTGGGGTGGTCGTACGGCGGAGTGCGGAGGCTGTTGTTGGAATCGCATGTTCCTCTCCGGCGTCGTGGCGGCAACATGCGGCGTCAACGAGTGGTCTCGCTGCCACAGTCTCTGAGCGGCGATCGGCACGCTCATGGTTGACGGCGATGCTGGAACAGGACGAGCAACGTCGAGTTGGCAGGTGCCGGCGGGCACGTACCGCATCAGTCGGCGCTTCCGCTTCGCCGCGGCGCATCGCCTGTCGGGCCTGCCCGATGGGCATAAGTGTCGACGTGTCCACGGCCATACGTGGACGGTCCGTGTCACGGTGGTCGCCCGCGATCTGGTCGATCCGGGGTGGGTGGTCGACTTCGCCGCGCTCACCCCACTGGGCCGTTACCTCGATGACAACGTCGACCATCGTGATCTCACCGAGGTCCTGCCTGTCTCGCCGACCGCCGAGCACCTGGCGGCCTGGGTCGCCGACTGGTGCCACCGACACCTCGAACCAGGCCGGGGCTGGTGGCTGGAGTCGGTGGTCGTCGATGAGGGTGGGGACTCGACGGTGGAGTTCCGACCGGACCGAGAACCGGCACGGTGATCGGCATGGCTGCTGACGGTGAGCCGTTGCTGCTCATCGCGGAGGTCTTCGGCCCTACTCTGCAAGGCGAAGGGCCGAGCACGGGCCGGCCCGCGATGTTCGTCCGTCTCTCGCGGTGCAACCTGTCCTGCACGTGGTGCGACACGCCGGAGACCTGGGACACCACTCGCTTCGACCTACGCAGACACACCACCGCACAGACATCGGCGCGGCTTGCCGAAACGGTGTTGCATGCCGACGTCGAACTGGTGGTGATCACCGGCGGGGAACCGCTGATTCAGCAACGCAGGCTCGTGGATCTACTCGATCTCCTCCTGGCGGCGGGCCGCCGCATCGAGATCGAGACCAACGGCACCATCACCCCAGAACCGGGCCTGATCCGACCAGGCGTGCGCTTCAACGTCAGCCCGAAACTCCCCGGCAGCGGCCTGCCCGCGCACCGACGGCTCGTGCCCACCGCGCTGAAGACCTTGGCCGCCGCCGACAGCGTGTGCAAATTCGTGATCGCCCCCGCCCACCAGGAGATCGACCTCGCCGAGGCCGATGCGATCGCCACCGCCTACCCCTTCCGCGAGGTCTGGCTGATGCCGGAGGCCACCACCCACACCGACGCCACCGCAGGACTACGCGCCCTGGCCGAGCCGGTACTGGCCCGTGGCTGGGCACTGAGCCCGAGACTGCACATCACGCTCTGGGAAGGGCAACCCGGCCGCTGACCGACACAGGCGAACCTGCCCACCGCGAATCTCCCGATCACTCCACCCGACGGCGACATGCCGAGCCTCCGCTCGTGCGCTCTTCCGCCGACCCTCACGACCAACCCTGAATGGAGAAGACATCGTGGACTTCCACGTGATCGAGCAGGGCATGCTGCCCCGTGCCGCGCACGCCTACCTGATGCTGTTGCCCGACGCCCCTCGATTCGGTGCCGTGTTCTTGGAGATTCAGGACGAGCCTGGTCCGTTCGACTCCGCCGCCGCAGCGCTGAACTGGCTGAAGGACGACCACGAGACACTCCGCGAGGCACTCGTCGCCGCCGCACACCATCGCGACGACCTGGTCGCGCAACTCGCGGAGACGTTGTGGGCGCTGTTCCTGCATCACCGCCAGCTGGTCCCACCTACCGTGTTCGCCGACGGCGCCGCCGCGGCCGCCCGCAGCGCCTGCATCGCCGACGACCCCGAACACGCCCGTCGACACCGACTCGGCCAGGCCAACCTCCTGCTCAAGGAGATCGCGGCTCGGGTGAAGCTCGGCGACGTCGACACCGCCGAGACCCTGCTACCGGAGGCGACCGCACTCGCCGATCGGCTCGCCTCCCCGATGCTCCAGGCCACCGCCCATGCCCAACGCGGCCACCTCGCCCACACCCGCGGCAGCCTCACCGAAGCACTGGACTCGCTGCGCACCGCCCTCCAGCTGGAAGAACACGGCGGCACCCGCCGCGGGGCCTCCATGCGACACCGAGCTCTCTCCCTCATCCTGCGCGACCTCTGCCTCTACGACCAGGCAGAAATCCACCTCTTCCTCGCTCGCGACCTCTTGGCCGCCACCGGCGATGCCAAAGACCAAGCGCGGATCAGCGAATTTCTCGGAACCCTGTACTCCCTCACCGGGCGACACGACGACGCCGTCACCGAACTGACCCGGGCCTTGACCGTCTTCGGCGAACTCGGCAGCCACTACCAAGCCACCTGCCACCACCAACTCGCCCTCGCGCTCGAGCGCCGCGCCGCGGCGAACCTCCAGGCGGGTCAGCCGCACGGGGACATCGAGACGAACCGGGAGAAGACCGGCCAGGACCGGCGTCGCGCCGCCCTCCACCGCAGCCGGGCCCGGGAACTCAGCCCGGGTCTTCATACCGGCACCGTCCCCGCAGTCTGAGTGCGATCCTTGGCTGCGGGTTCCCGCCTACGCCCCGGACCCACAAGAGACGCAGACGGACGCGGCCGGGACAGCCGCTGTCCACAGCCGCTGCAAACAACCGTGACCGACGATTCTTCCCCGACGAAGCAGGCACGGTGCGGGAACATGCCAGCGAATCCAACCCCGAGATCGATCGGCAAGCCCGTCGCGCCACTGTCTGTAGCGAGAGCAGCCGGTGCGTTCGAGCGCCAGATGTTCTGCGTTCGACGAGTCGACCGACGGCAGGCGTCCCGCCCACCACGGATCGCCGAGGCGCCGGTCACCTTCGGGAGGGAGAACATCCCGCGTCATCAGGCGCGTGTTCGCGCGGGTACGCCCTACGTGCTGTCGAGCGGGGGCGGGTGGTGAGCGTGGTGATCACGGCGGTGGTGCTGGCGACGGTGTTGCTCGTGCTTGATCTGCTCGGCGGACGACAGGCGGCGAGGTCATGACAGCGGCCCACGCCGAGGAGGTGTGGCCCGAGGAGGAACCCCTCTTCTGCGTGCTGTTGTCGATGAGCGGTCGGTGCTGTGGGTGGGGATGTTCCGTCGGTTGCGGCATACCTGGGATGGGTCCTACCGATCGATGAGAGTCGCGGTGTGCGGGGCGGTGGTCGTCCGGATCACCACCGAGCTGATCACCGTGAACGACTGCCCTGCCTGCTTCCCGTCGGCGGTGCGCCCATGACCGGAACTGCTGGACCGGCGTTCTTCGTGGTGGGTGTGCCGTTGGCTGCGGGCCTGGTGGTGGGGCACCACCGCGTCGCGGGGCAACGTCCCGGGCCTTCCTCGGTGGTCGTGGCGTTGTGCGGGCTGTCGGTGCCTGCGGTGGCTGTGCCGATGCCGCAGGTGTCGGGGGAGCGTCCTGTGGTGCTGGATCGGGACTGCTGGACGTGCGTCGCGGTGTCCGAGGGAAGAACGTCGCCGCCACCGTGTCCGTTGGAGTCCGGGGCGGTGTGGCTGGTGCAGCTCACCGCGGATCGGGCTCCGGTGTCGCGGCGGGTGGTGCACGGGTGTCCCATCCCGGCGGCCACGTCGCCCGTGCTGCGGGCGAGGTGCGGAACGCCGATTCCCGTGTCCGGTATCGACATCGTCGGTGTCGGTACGGGGATGCCGTGCGGGCCGTGTCTGGGGGCGTCGCTGTTATCGAGAACCGAGCATCGACCATCCGTGCTGTCGGCGGCGCCCACCTGCTGACAGCACGCTGCCCGGCCCGAGCTTCCCCCGATGCGGTGCCCCGGCCCGCACGCTCGGGCCGCAGGGGCGCGGGCGGGCCTGGTGATCCGGAAGGCCCGCCCGCGTCGCCCTGCCCCGGAAGAAAGCCCTGGGCACCCGAGGATGAGCGTGTCTGGTTGTGCGCCGCGTCGGCGACGGCGTTGACCAGACGGAGGACGTCGCGCGGGTCACGCCCCGGCAACGGACCTGCACGCCGAGGACAGACGACCGGGTCGAAACCCGCGGTGATGGGGTACGGGCTAGGGCGACGGCGGCGGGCGAGCCCGTTGACCAGATGGACTGTGAGAGCATCCCGTGTCGCCACTCTGGAACAGCGGCGTCCGGGTGTACGACGCACCGATCGGGCGGCGCGCGAGGTCGGCATCCCACGCGAGCTTGAGATAGACACCGCCGAGCCTGGCCGAGATGCTGCCAGCCTCGGCCAAGCGCCGGATCACGGCGCCTTCGGTCAGGATCGTGTCTAAGCGGTCCTGTGTCGCACGGTCCGTGACTCGGATCGTGGGCGCCTCGTCGAACAGCTGGCGGGCGGATACGGCGGCGATGTCCCCGGTGAGCCACCGGACCGTGTGCGGCAGCGCGGCCGTCACGTACCGGTTGGGGTCGAAGTCGAACACGGCGCTCAGCAGCGCGCGGACATCCCTAGCGGGAAGATCCCGCGCGGTCCACTCGGCGAGCGCCCCGGCCGAGGGAATCGCGAGTCCGTGCGTGGATCGGTTGAGGCGGTCGAGCTGGGCGGCGGCCTGGTCGTACAGGCGGCCCACGATGGTGGCCCGCCTGGCCATGTTGTCAATCTGCTTCGCCGCGATGGCCGACGCCGTGGCCGTCCGGTCCCACGACAACCTGGCGGCCGATGCGATCTTGCCGACCGTGGACGGTGATCGGCCGAGAGCACGAGCGATCGCGGCGCGGGCCCGCCCGGCGGCGTGCGGCGCGGCGACGCGGTCGCGTTCGGTGTCGGTGATCGGGGAGGGGCGGGGCACGGCGCGCACCTCCCCACTTGTCAGTTCCAGGGTCGGCCAGTGCCCCCGCGCGTATGCGCGGCGGGGCTGCGTCTGGACGCGGCCGAGGTGGCGTGTCAGGTGAGGGAGGCTCGCTGGCGGAGTGTGAGTGAAGGGCAGGTACGGGGACGATGCTGCACCTGCCGGTACTGCATTGTCTTGACAATCGGGACATCAGAGTGGACCCGATTTCGGCGGCAACTTGTGCCCCGTTGGTCCCGTGATAATAACTATTATCAGGGAGTGCCTGAAAAATTTCACTTCCCACCCTGTTGGGTGAACGTGGCGCATCTTCGCAGGTCAATCGGCATGCGATTTCATGCGGATGCTCCCACGGCAGTGCCGGGTCGAATGCGGCCCGGTTTCCTCGACTTCCACTGGTGTTAGCGTCTCGGTATCCGATCCGCACCCGGTTCGGGCGGTCTCAGCAGCGTGGCGGCTGCTGAGGCAGTCGCAGCCGTGCCGCAGTCGTCAAGGCTGCGGGCGCTGTGTTCGAGAGGGGTGCTCATGACCGGATCAGGGATGCCGCCGGAGCGGCACGAGGACGACTGGACGCGGTTCGCCGCAGCCGTCGATGGGAGCGCAACCGCGCTCACCGTCGCGGCTGAGGTGGCCCACGAGGTCGGCGCCGTCCTCCTGGCGACGTTTGCCAGGAGAACGGCCCTGGTGCTCCGCATTCTGGGCATGTGGATGAGGACCCGACGGCGGTAGCCCGACCGCGTGAGGGGGCTGTGCGTAGGTGCGGACACACCGCGCACAGTCTCCTCCGCAGCTGCCCAGCAAAACTGGACACCCGAACCTAACATGGCTTTGCAGAAACTCCCGCGTTCGATCGGGTGAATTGAGATTATTTCAAGCTACTTTGTATCGATTGTTTCTCGATGATTTGTTGTAACGGCAAGTCAGCCAACGCTCCATGAAGTTTCATTTTCGCAGGTAGCGGGCTTGGCTCACTTTGTCCCCACTCGATCGTGTGGACGGGGTGACGGCGGGATGAGCCGTGTTAGACCGCGTGAACCCGGGCCCGTGGAAGGGGAGCCGGGATTCGGTGGGCATAGCTCGCCCGCTGGCATCCAGCGTTGCACACCGGTCGATCGGGCTCGTTACGGCGCGGCGGGGGTGGCGATGGTGTGTCCGGTGCGGGCGCGGGTGAGGGGCGTCGGCGCGCCGGTAGCGGGCCGGGCCCAGCTCCGGGTGCGCGGGCGAGCAGACCGCGTGATGCCCAGGACCGGATCGTGCCGGCTGGGGTGGGGTGGCCGAGGGCGGAGAGTGCGTCGCGGGGACCGTGCCCGCCCGCCGCCTGATGTTCCACAAAGCCGTCGAAGACCAGACCTCCGCGACCGAGGCCATCCGCGTCGTGCAGGACGGCATCGACCGTGCATTCACGACACTCACCGAACACCCCGTGCGCCGCCGCGCGGCGTTCACCGTCACCGTGATCCCCGCCGCCGAAATCGGAAAGGGCTACGACCACGGTGACCTCTGACATCGGCGACGTGATCAGCCAACTCCGGACACTCCAGGAATCCCTCCCCATCACCTCCGCCGAGGAGTACAGCGCAGCACTCGAAGCCATACACGCCCAAGCACAGGCCGCACTGCGCACCTTCCGGGACGAGACCACGGTCCTGACCAGAATTCAGCACACCCGCGACGAAGGCGTGACGGAGATCCACACCACGCTCATCACCATCGACCAGCTGATCGGCCACGTCGTCACCTCCCTGTGACGAGCCCTTCCGACGACACAGCCCAGGGTTTGGCGCTCCTGGGCGATGCCGTGCGCCGCCGCAAGCTCATGGCCACGAGGACCACCAGGTCGTGAAGGCGAACACGAGTATTCGTTGAAGTGCGAGGTAGATGCTGGCGCGGCGGACAGGCGGATCAAGCCACCATGTTCCATGGAGCGCTTTGGCTGTTTCCGATGCGCGGCGATACCGCACCTCATAGTGCCGCGCTCGTCGCGCGCGCCTGGTGCCTGCCGCGTCACCGCCTTTCGCTGTGGTCGATCAGGATGAGAGTTCTCTCGGAGCGCGCCGCTGTGCTGCGGCTGCCGATCAGAAGGGGCGCCGGTTCGCCTCGCAAAGCGACGAGGCTGGTCGGCGCGGCCGGTCGAGAAGGCATTCCGACAAGCATCACCGGGACGCGCGGAACACAGAAGAATCACCGAATCGCTGCCGGTAGGCCGCTGTCGGATCCGCAGCGAACGCCAAGCTGTACAGCCGGGTAAGGACTTCCCCTAGGGGGCTGCAAAAGATCTTCATCGCCCGGGGGGTGGATCGGTTTAGAACTTCTAAAAGTGAGTGCGGTGTCGAAATTGTTGCCGTCTGGAGGAGTTCAGGCGTGCTGGGGCCGTTGGGATGAGGAGCTGGTGAGCACGGTGTCGGTTCTGGAGGACTCGAAGCCGCTGAGTGACGGGAGGTTCGCGGATCGGGAGGCGCCGAGTGGATGTGGTGTTGTTGACATCAGATGAGGCGATCGGGTTGTCGCGGGCGCCGACAGGTTCTGCTTGCGGCCGGGGTGCCGCCGTGTGCGGTGCACGTCGCGAAGACGTCGGTGCCTGCTCGGACGCGGACGGGACTGCGGGGCGGACAGGTTTCTCACGGTGTGAACACATACCGCTTGCTCTCTGTGGCGGTGGAAGCGGGAATAGGTGCCGACCCCGGGCCGGATTCGCGTGGGGTGGAGCGATGTCAGAGGAGGAAATGGTTGTGGCGTGGGTGGAGAAGCATGGTGGCCGGTGGCGGGTTCGCTATCCGGTTGATGGTGGTCGGTTGGCCTCGGAGTCGGGGTTCGCGACCAAGACCGCCGCGCGGGCGCGGGCTAACGATATCGAGGCACAGCAGCGGAATGAGACGTTCCGGGATCCTGCGGCGGGGTTGACGTTGCTGTCGGAGTGGATCGAGGTGTGGTCGCAGGCGCACGACGTGTCACCGGGGACGTGGGCGAAGTACCGGTCGCATCTGCGGAATCACATCGAGCCGAGGTTCGGGGACACTGCGGTGGCGGAGATTTCGCGGATCAAGGTGAAGAGCTGGGTGAAGGGCCTGCGAACTCGGTTGGCGCCAGCGACGGTGTCCGATGTGGTCACGCTGTTGTCCATGCTATTGGGCGAGGCGGTGGAGGAGGACCTGATCGGGTCGAACCCGTGTCGGCGGCTGCGCATCGGTGCCGGTGACTTCCGGGAGCGTCAGATTGCGCAGGCATGGCAGGTGCGGCGAATCACCCAACGTCTGCCAGCCGGGCTGGGCCTGCTGGTGACCACGGCCGCCTACACCGGCCTGCGGTGGGGGGAACTGGCGGGCCTGCGGTGGCCGCACGTCGACCTGGCAGGCGGGAGCGTACGGGTCGATGCCAAGACGGGCGCATTGCACGAGATCGGCGGTCGCCTGATGCTGGGGGCGCCCAAGACGCCCGCCTCGGTGCGCACCGTGCATCTGCCGAAGTTCCTCGGCGACCTGCTCCGCACTCACCGGAGTGAACAAGATCACGCGCATGTGTTCACCGGAGCAGACGGTGGGCTGTTGCGGCGGTCGAATTTCCGGGACAGGTTCTGGATGCCGGCCGTCGGAGGTAACGCCGAACGCGGCTGGGCGCCGCTCCTGCCCGGCTTCCATTTCCATGACCTACGTCACACGCATAAGACCTGGCTGATCGAGGACCACATCCCCGAGATTGCTCAGCATGTCCGCCTCGGGCACCGGATGCGCGGTGTCTCGGGGATCTATTCCCACGTCACGCAGCCCATGATCGACCGCATTCTGGCCGGCCTCACTCGGCGATGGGAGATCACCCTGGTAGAGCTCGGTTCCGGTAGTGCTCAGAACCGGTCCTCCCAGATTCCTCCCATGGACGCAGAACACCCCGCCGGTGACGAACACCGACGGGGCATCTGACCAGTGTGTATAACTGGTGGGCGATACAGGGATTGAACCTGTGACCTCTACCGTGTCAAGGTAGCGCTCTCCCACTGAGCTAATCGCCCGAGGCGGAGACGGGAATCGAACCCGTGTACAGGGCTTTGCAGGCCCTTGCCTAAGCCACTCGGCCACTCCGCCGAATCCCAGAGTCAGGCCTGACTCTGAGACGTCGACCTCGTTAAGGCCGAGTCGAGCGGACGACGGGATTCGAACCCGCGACCCTCACCTTGGCAAGGTGATGCGCTACCACTGCGCTACGTCCGCAGAAGCAAGGCGTTCGATCTCCGAGCCTCTCGGCTTTTCGACCACCGCCGTGCTGTTGGGCAGAACCTTACCCAACGCCGCGTTCCAGGATCAAATCGGGGTCCCGTTTCGCGGCGCCTCCCGCCGTCTTCCCAGGTCAGGACCGGTCGTGCGGCAGGAGTCGGGCAAGCGCGTCGTCGACGTTGACCCACAGGTTCTCGTTGCCGGGCATGACGACGTCGTAGGTGCGGTCCAGGAAGTCGGCGAGTTCCTGCGCGGAGGCCTCGAACATCGCGTGTCCGGAGGGCGAGCTGAGCTCGACCACGACGACCTCCGGGTTGTCGACCGCGGGGCGGATGCGGACATCGCCGTCGCCGACCTCGGCGATGAGGCCGTCGGCCAGCAGATCGCGGGCGAACACCCACTCCACCGAGCCGCCGCGTCCGGTCTGGAAGGCGGCCACGACCGCGTAGGGGTCGCGGGTGTCGTACCTGAGTTCGACGTTGACCGGCACCGCGGGAGTCCTCGGTGCGAGGAGGTCGAACACTGCTCGCGAACAGAGTGTTACGTGATCATTGCGCATTGTCGTCGCCCTTTCCTTCTCCCTACTGGCCATGAAACGTTCGACCACAACAGTTGTGACGCCCAGGCACCCTCGAATGCTTGCCTTTGGGCCAGACATCACCCATACGGGTCAGAACTAATTCGTTGGGCTACCGCCTCGCTGCGCTCCGTGTCCGTTCCCGGCGGCTGGGCGGTCGGCCTGAGGGCGATACTCTTCACGGTCCGCCCTGGCGGCGGGACATGAACCGAAACGTACCCGTTGGGCGAACGCCGGGTTGTGAGGGCTCTCGTAGTGGCCGATCCACCAACATCATCCTCCTCGTCCGCGGCCGAGGGGGAGTCGACGACGACGCCGCAGCGGCAACGCCGACCTGCTGATGCCGATCTGGTGGCGCTGGTGACGCAAGGTGACGCCGAGGCGTTCGCCGAGCTGTTCGACCGGTACTCCCGGCAGGCGTACTCGCTGGCGCGCAGGCTCTGCGTCGATCCCGGAATCGCCGAGGACGTCGTGCAGGAGGCGTTCCTCGATCTGTGGCGTAGGCCGCACGGCTTCCGCGCCGATCGGGGCTCCTTCTCGACGTGGCTGCTGACGCTCGTGCATCACCGCGCCGTCGACGCGGTACGCCGGGAGAGCGCCTTACGGCGCCGTACGGCGGCGGAGGCCGATGCCGCGGTCGAGGAGGCAGTGGGCGGGCCCGACGTCGACCAGGAGGCGATGGGGCGGGTCGTCGGCGGACAGGTGCAGGAGGCGCTGCGCAGGCTTCCCGACGAACAGCGCCAGGCGATCGCCCTCGCGTACTACGGCGGCTACACCCAGGGCGAGGTCGCCGCGTTCACCGGCGTGCCGCTGGGCACGGTGAAATCCCGCACCTTCGCCGGGGTGCGACGACTGCGCGGACTGCTCTCGTCTCTGCTGAACACCGAGGAGCCGCGCCGCGACGGAACAGAAAGGGGGGACGGACGTGAGTGAGCTGGAACAGGGCGAGGAGTGTGAACACCACGAGACCGCGGTCGGCTGGGCGCTGTCCTCGCTGGCGCCCGACGAGGCCGCGAGGTTCGCCGAGCACCTGCCCTCCTGCGCGCGCTGTCGCGGCACGGTGGCGGAGACCGAGGAGCTCGGTGCGCTGCTCGGCGAGGCCGTGCCTGCGGCGGAACCGCCCGCGGGCATGCGGGACAGGATGCTCGCGCGGATCGCCGAGGTCGATCAGGAGCCGGGCCCTCCGCCGCCGCATCCCCCGGCCGAGGTGCCCGTCGCGACGCGGCACCAGTCGGACGGCACCGCATCGGCGGGCGCCACGCGGCCCCCTGGCGGCCCCGGTGAGCGCGCCAGGAGGCCGGGCTGGCCGGAGAGGCCCCGACGGCGTGGGCGGGCGGCCGTGGCCCTCCTCGCCGTCGCCGTGGCCGTGCTGGCGGCCGCGTCGGCCGGGCTCGGCCTGCGGCTCGTCGAAGTGCACCGGCAGCAGGAGGTCCAAGCCCGACAGGCCGCGTCGATGGAGACCGCGCTGCGGGTGGCCGCCGACCCCGACATGCACCGGATCGTGCTGCACGACCCCGCCCAGCAGACGGCGGCGGTGCTCTTCGCCACGGGCGCGCACGGCGCCGTGGTGTCCACCGGCCTGCCCCGCAACGAGGCCGATCAGATGTACGTGCTCTGGGCGCTCCAGGGTGACCAGCCGGTCCCCATGGCGGGTTTCGAGGTCGGAGCGGAGCAGGAGCGGATGCCCACCCAGACGCTCCGGTGGTCCCATGACATGACCGAGGACATGGCTTCGGTGACGGCGTTCGCGATCTCGTCGGAGCCCGACGGGGACATGCCGGACGCCCCGTCCGGCGACATCGTCGCCAGCGGCCCGATGAGCGGCTGACCTGGAGGAAGGCGTAGAGCGACCCCCGGTGCGAGGGCCCTGCACCATCGTGATGTATGGTTTCCTCGCTGCCGGGGGACGCCCCGAAAGCCCGGGCGATTAGCTCAGGGGGAGAGCGCTTCGTTCACACCGAAGAGGTCACTGGTTCGATCCCAGTATCGCCCACAGTCGAAAGGCCCAGGTCGCAGGCTCGGAAACGAGCCGTGCACCTGGGCCTTCCGTCGTCTTGGATGCCTGTCAGTCAGCGAGAAGTCAGCGGAGCGGCGCGAGCAGGCCCGCTGTTCCCTCGTCGTCGTCAGGATCATCCAGCGCGTCGAGAAGCCGCGCGCTGTTGTCCGTCCTCCTGGTGTAGATGTCCAGCGTCGTTGATGACCGTTCATGCCCCAGGACCCTCTGGACCATGTTGATCGGCACGCCGTCGTCCACGAGCCATGTCGCGTATGAGTGCCGGAGGTCGTGGAAGGTCATCCCCTCGCCCGCGTGCCGAGCGACGTGGAGCACGGCATCACGATGAGCGTCGAACGAGGCCACGCCCTCATATCCCTCTGTGTCGGTCCAGCGCGCCTGCCATCGGTTCGCGCCGATCGGCTCCACTTCGCCCAGCAAGCCCGCACGGACGAGCGACGGGCGCCACACTCGAGCACGCCAGGTTCCACGACTTAGCGGTGTCCCGACGTCAGTGGCGAACACGAGATCTCGAGGGCCGGGCCGCATTCGGTCAACCTGATTCCGCAAAGCTTCGAGTGCCCAGCGTGGCAACGGGATGATTCGCCTTCCTGCGGCGGTCTTCGGTGTCGCCTTCACCGAGCGTCGGCCGCTGACCTCCACCACGGTCCGAGCAACCCGCACGGTGCCCGCGGTAAGGTCGACCGCATCGAACGCCAGGCCCGCGATCTCACCCCACCGCATCCCCGAGCCCGCCGCCACCGTCACGAATGCACGATGGCGGTCCGGCACAGCCGGAAGCAGTTGTGAGCGCAACACCTCGCGAGTGATGACGAACTCGTCCCGGTCGGTCTTGGTTCGCCTAGGGAGGCGGACACCCGCCGCAGGGTTCGTCACGATCAGCTTATTCCTAACCGCCGACCGCAAGACGCCCATCGCGAGGCGGTGGCACTCGGCCACGGTCGCAGCCGAGAGCCGTCCACCGAGGTCGGTGATCCAGCCCTGAACTGCGACCTCATCGATCTTGCCGAGTTGCCAGGACGACCACTGCGGCAGGACGTGCGTTCGCATGACCGACGCATCCCGTGCCCTTGTCGTCACCGCCGTATTCCACGTCGCCATCCAACGGGCGGCGTGCTCGCCGAACAGCATCCGGCCCGCATGCGGTGAGACGTAGCCGCCGTCTGCCTTCTGCGTCTCTATCCGAGCGAGGAACGCCGTCGCCTCGCGCTTGGTGCGGAAAGTCTTCGCTCTCTGTGTACCCGACGGCTCCCGCCAGTTTGCCCGGTACTTTCCGCTCGGTGTCATCACTACGTGCCCCATGATTACGCGATCTCCTCATCCAACCACTTGTGAAACTTCACCTTCGAGATCACCCACCGGTCACCAATCTGACGAGCCGGAATGACCCCGGCGCGAACCTGGTGGTAGGCCAGGCTCCGCCCAATACCCAGCAGACGCGCAACCTCCGTTACCGAGTACGCAGCACGAGCGATACTCATCGTCATACCTCTTCCTGTCGGTACTTCTGCTGGCGTTGGTCTCGTTGTCCCTCGTAGATGGCTTCGGCGAGTTCGCGTTCGGCGTCGGATTTGTATCCGGTGCCGAGGAATTCCCAGGAGTTGACGACGATGACCGATTCGGTGTTGACGCCGAGTGCGTCGAGGACTTGGGTCAGTCGCCATGCGCGTCGGTCGTCGCGGAGGCGGGTGAAGGTGGTCGAGTAGGCCTTGCTCTTGCTGAGGAAGTGGCCTCGAAATCCGAGCATGTGTGCCCACCGTCGGAGGTGGACCAGATCCGGGTGCGCGCCGAGGTCCCAGGCGGTCTGCATCATCCTGCGGTGGTGTGGTGAGACGTCGAGGGCGTCCAGATGGGCTTGGGAGCGGATCGGGCGGTCGGCTGCTTCGGACTTGTTGGTGCCCTTGGTGGCGTACTTGGCGACGTAGGCGGCCAAGCCGCCTTCGGAGATTCCGCCGTCAGGGGATTCGACCGCCGAGGCCTGGTCGGCGCGGATCGGTCGAACGTCGACCTGCTCGCCCCAGACGAGGGTGTGGCGCAAGTCCTTCGGTCGGTGCTTCGTGGTGCGGGCGGCTTCTCGTACCGCCGTGGTGAGCAGATCGGTGGTGGCCCACGATGGGGAAGGGTCGACGGCGCCGTCGGGTCCGTCGAGGCGGATCACGGCGTGGAAGTGGACCAGGCCGCGTCGTTGGTATTCGGCGACCTTGGCGAAGGACAGCCGAGCGTGGAAGCGGAAGTCTCGGACGGTCAGTCCGGCAGCGTGGGCGATGAGACGCCGAAGGCGCGTCATGGTCCGTGCCCAGAGTTCGCCGGCGTGGCCTTGCCAGAGCACCGCGCCGCGGTAGTCGTAGGTGTCCGGGTCCAGTGGTGTGCCGATCCGGGGGTCAGCCGTGTGGTGGTAGTCGCCGCAGCGGCACGGCACCGCCCGTCCGCGTGCCGAAGTCCGCCGAGAGTGCACCGGGCCGAAGCTGGGTGCGGTGAGGGTGACGAACAACCTCGGACGTTCACGGACGGAGAGGGGCACGTCCTTGGCTCCGCCGGACAGGCCCGCGCGCATCAGATGGAAGGCATCGGCCGAGTACCGGTCACTACAGCTCGGGCACACCGACTCACGGCGGTTGCCGCACGGGGTGAAGACGTCGCCGCCCCGGTGCGCCAGGACATGACCAGCATGGCTCTGGACCTGCCAGGCACCGGCCAGGCGTACCGGGGCCGAGCAGCCGCCGACCGCGACGACCTTCTCTCGCCAGTGCTGGTAGTCGACGGCCTGGACACGTCGGCTGATGCGTTCGTCCAAAGTGGACAGTGTCGTCATGGAGTGACCTTCCGTGTCAGAAGGGGTAGAGGCGGGAGAGGCGGGACACGACCGGATGTGGTCGCGCCCCGCCTCGTCGACAAGCGGTGGAACTGGCCTCAGGCGTTGAGCTGGTGCCCGTTGACCGGGTGCAGCGCCGCAGTGATCCGTTCGGCGATGGGGACGGGCACCCGTACCGCGGTACGGATGTCCTCGACCGTGACCGGGCGGGACTCCGCCGCCGCCGCATCGGCCGCTGTTTGCAGGGCCGGGATCACCGAGTCCGGCAGCCGCAGGCCGCGCACCGCAGCACCGACGTCAATCGACACCGGGTGCGGAACCGGGTCTTCTGGAGGAACCGGTGTGACCGTTTCTTCCTCGACAACCGGTTCGGGGGTCGGAGCAGGGTTCGGGTCAGGCTCGGGTGTGTGCATTCGAGCCGTCGCGTAGCAGTCGGAGATGGCTTGCCGCATTCGTCGTTGGACTACCGGCATAGCTTCCGCCAGCAGGAACACGATCACCGGGACCATGCCCTTGATGAACAGCATGCCGAAGTCGATTCCGTCGCCGCCGAACAGCGGCGGGTAGACGTTCATGAAGAACGTGCAGAACAGCAGGAATCGCTTCAGGTTGGTGGTCTGATCGCTGTCCGGTTCGATACCCCGTGACAGGATCTCTGACTCCCAGTTGAGCAGCAGAATCAGAATCCCCGCCACCATGGGTTCCACGAACCAGGCCGCCCACCACAGCGGATCGGTGATCTCGCGATCTCCCGCGATGAACTCGTGCACGCCCGCCGTGGTGAACACCAGCCCGGCCGCGAGGAACCACCACATTCCCGCGGTGATCCGGCGCCGTGTCCGTTCCAAGCGGGCCGCCACGACGTCCGGGTCGTCGGCCAGAGTGCGCAGATTCCGGGATTCCGCCTGCCGATGCCGAAGGCGGATCACCGTCTTCGTGACACCGCCTTCGACATCGACCGGCGATACCCTGGGCTTCCGACGCCAGCCCATCGGCTCACTCATCCCGAGAGCGGAACGCCGCCACGAGCGAAGCCACCTGAGCCAGCAGCAGCACCAGCAGCAGCACGGCGACACCGGGGCCGAGGTGCACCCACACCGCCCACACCACCAAGCCCATGCCGACGACATAGCCGCACAGGATCGCGACACCACGCGCCGTGATCGGGAGATGGAGAAACAACATCAGGCCACCGCCCGCAGATTCGGCGAATCCGACTCGGACGACTTGACGAAGTCCACCAGTTCCTTGATGTCGTCATCCGAGGTGTATGCAGCCCGCACGCGCCGGGGCACACGAGATCGCTGGTCGCGTCGAAAACCAATCCCCGCCGCCGACTCCTCCGCTGGGAGCTGATCGGCGATAGCGCCGCGCTCCCGTGCGCCATCGCCCAGAACCATGTCCGGGTGTGAGGCCGAGTTGACCCGCAGACACACCCGGTTCGGCAGCAGATCCCGGATGGGGATCACGTCCTTGGACGGCTCTTGGATGTAGACGTCCAGGCTGTGATGCGTCGCGCGACCCATCGACGCCACCATGGACAACTGACCTATCATCTCGTGAGCAACCTCAGGTCGGTAGGCGAGCAGCGAGCCGATCTCGTCGATCAACAGCCAATGCAGCGGATACTCGCGTGACACAGGCACACTGCGGACACCCGCACGCTTCATCCGCCGCTGTGTGGCCTCCATCCCGTTCGCGAACTGTTCGACCAGGTCGAGGCAGTCATCGGGGCTGTTGGCGTATCGGCCCTCCAGGATCGGTTCGAGCATGCTGAACTCGAACAACTTCGGATCACAGACCCACAGCTTGACCAGACCATCGCGGATCAGCGGCGCGACCGATCGCGCCTTGGCCAGGCCGATCGAGTTCTTGCCTGCGCCCGTCGCCCCCGCGTTCAGGAAGTGCGCACCGAGCATCGGCTCTCGCCAGTCGTGCCCGTACTCGGTCTCACCGACATACACCGAGGACAGGTCGACGTCTTCGACGTCCAACGGCATCACCGGTGCCGGGATGATCTCAGTGAAAGGCTCATCACGCTGCACCACCAGCACGACTTGACCGGGCCGGTGCCGCTCCACAGCTACCCGCTCAGCACGCAGCGACTCGGCCAACGACTCCGCCGCCTCGATGAACTTCCGCGTCGACTGCCCCGGCACAAGCGCGACAGTCACCGTGTCGACCGACGGCGACCACGACCGGACCCGCACCACCCGTGGATACAACAGGTGCTTGGTCTTACGGTGCTCACGGGTCAGACCGCAGTCGGCCATCAGATGCCGCCACAGATGACCCGAGTACGCACTGGCCCACCGACGACGCCACGACCGGAGCCACGGTGCCGCCACCGTGTCAAACGTGTCCGGATGAGCCCGGTACCACCCCACCGTGCCCGCGACCACGGCACCGACGCCGATACCGGTCACCGTGGGGCCGAACTGCCACGCACTCGCCGCCAGACTCGACGGAACCGCCACCATGCCCGGATGGCGCACCGCCCACAACGCGGCCCGGAACTCGGCTCCGATGACCCGCTTCGCCACTTCCGCCTTCGACTTCCCCACGGCATCCTCCTCTCTGCTAGAGACGAGTGACGGCCGACGCCCACAAGGGCATCGACCGTCACTCGGCAACACGAATTCGACTAGTCGGGATACTGATCCCGCGCATATGACACCTCGACAAGCAGCGTCGCCGCGCTGCGCGCAAACTCCGAGTGCCGATCCCGGATCTTCTCCGTGTGCACGGGAACCTTCGAGACGTATCGCCGCAACCGCCGCATCTCCGCCGACAGGTTTAACAGCGTCACATTCACCTTGTCCATCGTCACACGCTCCAATCCCGTGCAATCAGCTCTGCCTCGGACGCCTTCAACGTGTCCTTCAAGGACGTCAACTTCGCCGCCACCTTCCGCACCAGCGCCCGAAGCTGATCGGGCTTCATCACCCGATACCCTCCGAATGCGGTGGGAACCTCCTCCATCTTGTCAATGAGGGAGATGACCTGATTCAGAGCCGCCTCAACCTCGATGACCTGCATGGTCAACTCCCAATAGCGAACCTTGGCCATCTCGTTCGCCATACTCACCAACTGCACACAGCCTCCAACCATGTTCGGGCTGGTTCGCCCCGACCCGCCCAGCGGTCCCGAAGAAACGCTGAACGGGCAGCACGGCCAGAACCGATCACACCGGCCACGACGCAGGACGCTTCAACACCTGCCACCGCGCCAACTGAACCCGAGTCGACTTCGGCACCAACAATGACACCGCAGGGCCGCGTACCGCGCCACATCGCAGAACGTGAGTCCCACCAGTCTTCAGCAGACCGGAACGAATACACTGGCGCACCGTGTCCGCCTCCCACACGGGAACCGGGGTCATCGTTTCTCGGTCCACACGCCGGTACACCCGCTGATTCCTCCCCGCGAGCACGTACCCCATCGAATCCTCACCACCGGACGCCGTCCGAACGACGTCCATGACCATCGCCATGTCATTCACACCGGACGAGGAATCACGAGCCCGCTTCGGCTCCTCCGAAACGGCATTCCCGAACAGGTCCTCCATATCAGTCCTCAACACTCGTCGGAGGGGCATCCGGATCAGGCATGCCACATCCCTGACACCAGCCCGAGGCCGAGAAGGAATGCCGCCCCTGGAGACATGGAATGAGATCCTCGCTCATTGTGCGCTCACCGCCGCCACACCAGCAGCCACGGCCAGACTCGCGATGTGCCACGCCTGATCCATCGGTGCGGCCCCACCGTTGTCGAGGTAGGCACCTTTGCCGCACCTGCGCGCAAACTGCATCATCAGTCCGTGCTCACGGCGGTCCGCCGCGTAGTGCGTCGCCGCGCTCACCGCCTGGACAGCGACCCGACCCGCCACCGGCACCCGCAGGCCCAGCACTGCGTTCGCGATTTCCAGGGCACCGGCGGTCACCGCCGTGTACGAGGCCACATGACCCGCACACGCCCGACGACCCGAAGAACCCGGCTCCCCCTTGTTCCTGGCCTGGTCGTCGGTCTGCACCCAGTAGTCCGCCACCTGGTGTGCGGCGAAGAGCACTGCAAACGTCGCAGCGAACACCGCAGCCCGAGACGTCATACCGCCACCGCCAGGTACTGCACACCCTCGGCACGCACCGAGCCCGCGCACAACGCACACGCCGACCACCCCCACACGGCAGCGACTACCGGCAGCCCGCGCCCACACAACTCACACATCGCCGAACCTCCTGTAAACTGAGCGCGGCTCCTGCCCACCTCTTATGGGCAGGAGCCGCTTTTCCCTGTCACCTGACACGGGTAACCGTGATAGTCGTCACCACGTCATGACGTTCAATCCACGGCGCCGATGTCCCCCGACCCGCACGAACCCCGGACGCGATTCGCTCAGCATCGGACATCGACGTGCACGCCTCACCGGTATATGCGACCGAATCCAGCCGGTAGACCAGTTGTGCCACCCGATACACGGTGCGCCTGGTGGTCGTCTCACTCATACTGCGACGTGTAGTCGTGCTCCCAGCAGTAGTCATCCAACCTCATATTGACCCTGTTCCCGCACCCCGGCTGCTTGCACGTACCCCACTGAGTATCAGTCATCTCTACTTCCTTTTCTCAGTCATTTCTTCACGCCGACACACGTACACACCGCAAGAACATGCCCACACCGATCACAGACATACCACCTCACGACGGACCCGGCTTCGGCTTCACCGAAAGAACCCGCACCCCGGAAACCAGCTCACTCGTCATCCTCATCCGCCTTTCCAATACAGCCGCCACCCGTGTAACCCGACATCACTTACCCGCCTCCCGGATCATCCGCGCAACCTCGTCAATCACGTGCGCATGCACGCTGATCGTCTTGTCCGGATCTTCGTCAGCCATCATCACTCCATTTCTTCTCGTCTCGGACGAGACGAAGAACCCCGGATTCTCCCTACAGGAAAGCCGGGGATCAACGACCCATCCGGCACGCAAGGCACACGTGCCGAAAGAAGTAATTCAGACCGGAAGAAGGCACACTTCTAGCCACTATGGAATTCTCAAAGAACAACCAGGCCGATCGAAGCCGGCCTTAAGAACAGGTGTTTCTCATTCTCAGTCGATCGGCCTCAAGCCCATCGCGGAGAACGAGATACCCGACATGAACCTGTTGCCACGCTGGGTCTGCCACGGGCTCACCGTCGCGTCAATCAACTGGACGTACGTGCCCTCCTCGAAGCCGTCACCCGGATCAGAGCGGAGGGTGACCGCGAACTCCTCGCCCTTCGGCACACGCTGGCCCGACTCAGACGGACGCTGCTTCATGAACAACTTCACCACGAACTGGGTGTTGCCCTCGAAATCAGTCGCCACCGACTCGACGCCCGTCTGATCATCCGTCCTCATCTTCATCTGCGGCTCCTCCGTGATCATCAGCTTGTAACCACTCAGGTTCACTGGGATGTTCCTCACCGGTACTCCTTACTAGTGCTCAGTGTGCTAGTACACTTTCGTTGTTTCTCTTCGCCGTTGTGTAATTCCAAGGTACTCGGTGTGCTAGTACACCGTCAAGAGCTGTGCCCGAGATCACTCGAATGGAGTAGCGATCTCGGGCCGCGTCAGAACTGGTAGGAGTAGTACGAACTCCACCTACCAGCAAGGACGACCGACTCACCGAACTCGACTGGCAGCCCGTTCTGGTCGTAGATGATGTTCTCCGCAGCCATCACCGGCTCGCCGAGCTTGCATCCGAGAGCGGCCGCATCTTCGCTGGTCGCCGCGCGGGCCGTGTACCTGTCGCTAGCTGACCGGAGGACACGGCCAGTCGTTGAGGCGATGTAGGCAGGCGTGCCCATCGTGATTCGGTCGGCGACGAGCAGGGCGGGAGCAACGTCGCTCAGGTCAGCGTCAAACCAGGAGGTTGAAGCACTGACGGGCTCATCAGATGCGTTGTAGCGGACCCGCACTCTGCGGATAGCCTGCCGGGTACCGAGCGACAGCGCGTCACGAACCTGTTCAGGAGCCCCCACCACCTCAGCGCTCACGATGCGCGCGTACTCGCCTGGCGCGTAGATCCGTCCCGTCCGCGACATAGTCTCGAAGCGCTGTCGAGGTCCGCCCGCCGTAGGATGTCGAACCACGGACGATCTACCCGGGCGCGTCTCGACTAGACCGGCGTCACGCAGAGCACCCAGGACGCGTTGGGCGGTGGCAGCCGAGACTTCCCACTCCGCCGCGATCGCCCGCACTGAGGGGACTTCTTCCCCGGGAGCGAGGTCGCCCCGCTCGATCCGCTCCCGAATCGCTGTAGAGATCTGTAGGTACTCCGGAACGTGCCTTTGGATTTTGCTCATTGTTCACCTCCCTCTGTGCTAGCTCACCTGGGACCAGGGTACGGGATGGCTTGTGCACCTCAAGAGGAGAGTGAGGGGTACCACGGACCGTGTGTTCAGAGTTTCTTTACTTCATCAAGGCGGCCCCCTGCGGGGGCCGCTCGGCCGCAGTGTGGCCGACCCACGGCGGAGCGGCCCCCGCAGTGTCTCCGCAGCGCCTCAGCGGCCTGCCGGCCGCAGGCGCTGCGGGCAGGTATCGGGGGCCGCTCCGCCGTGGGACGGAAGGCCGAGCAGCCCCCGCAGAACACCGAGGGATGTGCGGGGAGCCGGAGGGCTCGGGGAGCTGGTGGAGTCCCACGGAGCGCGGGGTGGTCACCGTGACAAGGCTGGTCGGGGCGCTCCGGCTGCCGCCCTGTGGACAACGCGACTCGCTGCGCGAATCGAGTTGACCACAGGTTGCCACTGAAGATGCGGTCCGGTTCCGCGGTGGTCGCCGGGCGTGGCCCGGTTCGCGTGCTGGCCGCCGGTCGGTCGCGGATCGAGTTCGCGGATGAGATGCCCTCGCCGGGCAGGCAGGCCAACAGGATGAGGGGGAGGGCGGTCGGTGCCGGTGGGTGGGTGGTCCCGAGGTCCTCATCCCATCGACCTCCCCGAGGGCTATCAGCCGCGTCAAGGGGGCAGCATCGAGGCAGCCGCCAGGATGTGCCGAGGCGCCCCCTTGACACGACTGATCGGGCTGACGCCAGGTCGACGGGATGAGGACAGCGGCTCCCTCTCAGGGCAGCGGACGAGTCAGCAGGCAGTCAGCAGACCCGCCGACACCAGCCCGCACGAGGCAGCACCGCACACCAGCGTCCGCGCAGTTCAGGACACGAGGAAGCACCAACCGCATCGGTGATCACCGCGTTCACACCGAAGAGGTCACTGGTTCGATCCCAGTATCGCCCACAGATGGTTTCACACCTGGTCAGCGGCCCGTCGACGATCCTTGTCGGCGGGCCGCTGATCGTTGGCGGGAGCGGTTCGGGAGTAGGGATGCCGACTCCGCTTCCGATAGCGAAGAGATCAGCCCGATCCGGCTCCCGTCGCGTCTGCGAACCGGCGGGCATGGTGTCGACCATGGGCCGGGTGACGTGAGAGTCGATGCCCATGACGTCGCCTCCAAGCTCGGCTCGCCCAAGATCCAGGCCAGTGGCCGGGTGGTCCGCCCTCCTCCGTTCGTCGCCGAGCTTCTCCGTGATCGCCGCCGTCCGGATGCACGGTTCGTGGCCGCCGGGGCCGACGGCGGACCGCACCGGCGGTCGAACCTCCGCCGACGGTTCTAGTCACGGGTGTTGATTCGCGGCTGCCGGCAGGGATCGGCTCCCGGCAGTCCCCAGGATGAGAATCGTCATTCCCGCGGCATGCGGTCGGACCCTGGTAGGGCCGATGAAGGGCGGATCTCCTGGCTGTTCCACTCCGCCGGAGCGCGCACATTCCGATGACGATGCGAAGGCGTTGTCAGTGTCGAGCCATGGCCTTGTGGGGTTGCTGTCGGTCGCGCTCGACCCGTCTCCGGGAACGGCTCGTTGACGTACCCATCTCGATCCGCGTCGACACCACAGCGGATCGGCATGCCGGCTGAGGTCACGCTGCTGCCGGTCATCGCGGTAAACCGGACACCGACGGCATATTCGGACTGTGTCCGGGGCGTCGACCAGGCAGCATGGTGTCATGCCAGACCTGCTTTGGGACGAGTTCAGAGACTTCTTCGACCCCGATCTCATGGGTTCGCTGCCCGACATCGTCGTCCCCGGCGCCTCGGTCGAAGACTGGCAGGCTCTCTTCGACTTGATCCAGGCACGCGGTTGGCAGTGGCAGTACTCGGAAGGCGGTACGGCGCTGCCCCTGCCCCTGGCTGCCGACGTGCTCGCCCGCTTGGCTGACTCCGAGACGGCGGAGCTGAGGGTCTGGCCGGTTCCCGGAGTACTCGCGATCTTCCGAATCATGTCGCCCGACGACATCGATTTCGACGTCGATCTGCGGGAGCTGCAGGGACAGGAAGGAGTCGACGTTCTCTGCGGCTTTCTGGCGGAGATCGGTCGTGAGCTGGGCAAGCCGCTGATCATGACGTCGGAGGGCGGGAGTCGGCTACATCCTGTTCTCGGGTTCGATCCGGTTCTCGACCGGGTGGTCGCGTTGGCGGACCCGGCATTCGGCTGAGCGCGACTTCCACCGCTCGTGACAGATCAGGCTCCACAGGAGGGACAGCTCGTGGTTGATCGTCGTGCGGGCGTAGCCGGCCGCGAGCGTCGGCTCGCCGATCCGCGAATCCCGCCGGCGGCTGGTGCGCTGTCCTGGACTCCAGGTGCCGAGAGACAGCAGCCACAGGGTCGGTGAAGTGTGGGGCGCCGTGTCAGGCGGCAAGGTCATCCGGTCTGGTACTGGCGTGGTGTGTCGTCGAGGAGCGCAGGCCGGGTCCCTCGTATCGTCGGGAATCAGGAGCACCGGTCATCGACCGCAGGACAGGAGTCGCCGTCCTCGCGGCGAGTCTCAAGGTCGGTTGTACCGACTCGGCGTGGGTGCCTGCCACCTTGTCAGGTGGAGGCCTCCGCGGTCTGTGTCACCCCTTCGGCGAGGACGTGGCCGGTCTTCATCGCCGCGCTGATTCCTGGGGCCTCCAGCCAGCCGGGGTCGAGGCCGTCTTCCCAGGAGACGATGTCGGAGGCGATCACGACTGCCCGTTCGTCGTCCTCGTTCACCAGCGCATCAGCGAGCCGCGGATAGGCGCCGTGTCGGGTGCCCGCGTAGGCGGGGGTCAGGGCGCTGACCTGCTGGGCGATCTGGCGACCGTGTTGTGGATAGAGCGCGGGCAGGCAGGCGAGGACGTACTGCATCGCGGGTGGCTCCGTGTTCCATCGGGCGAGCAGTGTGGACAGACCGGTGCCTACGGCCTGATACACCTCCTGCGCCCACGGTGCTGCCGTGGGCAGCCGAGACTCGGCCGCGGCTCGGTCAGCATCGGCGAGCAGGCCGTCCGCCAGGCGATCCGCTGCGAACACGAGGCACAGCGACACGTCGAGCCGCCGCGGTGCCGGGACGGTGCCCGAGGCCACCAGGTCGACGAGGAACGTCATGGCGGGCACGCCGAATAGCAGCTTCCCTGGTGGAGCAGGTCGTCGCCGATCAGCTCGTCGAGGACCTCGGCCCAGTCGTCGGGGTCGGCGGCCAGCGCCCGGATCAGGCCCGGAACGTCGTCAGCCGAACCGTGGCCGTGCTTGAGTCGAGCCCAGTCGACGGCATCCAGCCCGCTCAGGTCGACGGCTCCGGGTTCGACGGAGTCGGGAGTCCGGGGTGCGGACGATGGTGGAACCGGCGGCCGCATCGCTGCGATATCCGAGTGCGTCGGTCGGACAGGGCCCCTCGTCGAACGCGGTGACGAGCCACCCGTTCTCGTGTCCGGGCCGCGCGGTCACGAGGGCGAATCCGTAGGCCGCCAACACGTCGGCGAGTGCCTGCGCGCCCGCGTGATCCGGCACCACGAAGTCATGGGTGCCCGCTACTGCCGACCAGCCTGCCATCGCCTGCTGTCCTCTCCTGTAGTCGCTGCCGGAAAGACTGCCGCATCCGCCGGCGCCGGTGATCGGCACGGACTCTGCCGACCGGAGGCGGGCGTTCAATGGTGCCGAGAGATCACGAGTGCCTCACGAGGCGAGTGCGTGTCGGGGCGGGCCGTCGCCTGCCAGAGGGCACTTCGCCTGACCGGGGACGACCGCGCGACCCGCCGATACCGGGCTGGGACATGGCCGGCCCGTCGCTGGTCTGGTCGGCGGAGATCGCCGCTCGGAATGTGTGCGATGTCGTGCTGCGCACCGCAGACGCGGAAGTGAGCGGGGCGGCGAAGCGGTGTGCGGGGTCGGGGATCCTGGTGCCGATACGATCGTGTCCGACCATCCGTGACGGGTGTGGCCAGGGTCCGACAGCGCGGGACGGTGTTGCGAGGTGATCACGTGGGGCACTCGCCCTGGCACCGAATTTTCAGCGGACCCCCGGGGTTGGACGTCAGACCGCCGGTCCGCTGCACAATCCGGCTCAGAAGCACGCTTGCCATACCCGTTGACCTGCGGCTTTACTCTCGGGTCCTCATCGCCCCTAGGAGGGGTTACAACCTGGCAGCAATGCCCGCCCGTCCGGCCGGACATGCGGTCCTCATCGCCCCTAGGAGGGGTTACAACTGCGGTCGCAGCCCGAGCGCACCGCACACCGTGGCCGTCCTCATCGCCCCTAGGAGGGGTTACAACGCGTAGAGCACTGCGGGTTCCTCGCTGAGGTAGGCGGTCCTCATCGCCCCTAGGAGGGGTTACAACTCCCGCTCGATGTTCTCCCGCAGCAGCTCGGCCGGGGTCCTCATCGCCCCTAGGAGGGGTTACAACACAGGCACTAGCCCGAGCCGCTTGCGCGGCGCCCCGCGTGTCCTCATCGCCCCTAAGGGTTCCCACCGGGACGCGGAGCACTACGAGAGCACCCGCCGTGACCGTCCGCCGCGTTCTCACGAATGGCTCCACCCGTCGACGTCTAGGCCCGTGACAACGGTCCGAAGCACCCCTCACGGCCCTGCGCCGTACCCCCGTCACACCGGACGACGCAGCCTCGCGGCGAGGGCTCGTCGTAGCCGAGGCGAGCTACCGGATACGGAGTCGACCGCCTCGCCGTCCCGGCTTCCCGGTCTCTCAGGCCTGCCTCGGGGCGGGGTTCAGCGTCGGATCCAGCCGAAGCCTGCGGCGTTGCCGCGTCCGAGGCCCCACGACCACAGGGCGCGTAGTGCGGTGGGCGCGCCGTGGAGACGGACGTTCGCGGTGGCTCCGGTCTGTCGGCCGTCGCCGACGGTGAAGGCCCGTTTCGGTCCGGTGGGGGTGATCTCGTCGATGGTGATGTCGGGGTCGAGGCCGAGGGTGTCGAGTTTGCGTCGCAGGTTGGCGGTGAGCGCCTCGGCGAAGCCCTCCTCGTAGGGCAGGAGGTCGGGCAGCGGTGGCAGCCGCACGGGTTCGCCCTCGGGGGTGGGCGGTCGGTCGGGGGAGGGCAGTCGGCGGAGGGCGACGGGGGTCTCGGTCTGGAATTCGGCGGTGCCGGCGGTGAAGTCCGGTGGTGGGAGCAGTTCGGCGTCGTGCAGGCGCAGGGCGGTGCCGCCCCAGTCGAGGGTGTCGGTTCGGGTGAGGGCCTGGTGCCAGGATTCGGCGAGTCCGGGAATCGGGCTGCCGAGTTCGAGGTGGCCTGGGCCGCCTGCGGCGTAGCGGCGGGGGACGCGGCGGGCTTTCGGGAAGACGGGGGCTCCGTGGCCTGCGGGCATGGGTCGGGTGGACTCGTGCAGTCGTGCGCCGAGTTCGGGTGCGGTCTCGCGGAGCAGGCGGTAGATGAGGCCGCGGCCGGGGCGTAGCAGCTGGTCCCAGGGGATGTGGGTGGCCTGGGTGCTGAGGTGGAGGCGGATTCTCATCGGGCGGCGTCCGGGGTCGGCTGGTGTTCGAAGTGGAGGAAGGTGATCGGGGCGGTGCCGGGGATCTCGAGGAGGTCGACGGCGAGGGCGGTCAGGAGGGTGTGCGCGGTGCTGCGGGGTGGGCGGAGCCGGGCGGTGCGGCGGTGGACGGTGACCGGCTCGCCGTCGTCGTGATCCGATGCGTGTTCGGTGAGGTCGAGGGTGGCCGGGTAGGCGTGCTCGTCGTCGATGCGGAGGCGGGAGTAGCGGTGATCGCGGTCGTGTCGCGCCCAGAGGTGGGTGGCGAACGGGGCTTCGGTCGGGGCCGGGCCGAGGTGGATTCCGTCGTGGTCGATCCACAGGCAGGTGTGGTCGGCCAGCACTTCACGGGCGTGGTCCCAGGGGAGCCGTCCGTGGCCGCGGAGCCTGCCGTTCATGTCGTCCTGCTTTCTCCGAGCTCGGCGTCGGCACCGGTCAGCGCGGCGGTGAGGGCGTGGAGGGCCTCGGTGCGCAGGGTGCCGACGGCCTCGGGTGTGCTGCGGAGTCGTAGCGTGCCGAGGCCCCGGGTCGTGGCGGCTCCGACGCCGAGCAGGCCGTCGTGGATGTCGAGGCAGGCCAGGGTGACCAGGGCGGTGGCACCGGGCGGCAGGGTGTCGAGGGCGTCGACGACGAGGTCGAGGGTGCCGGAGCGGACGACCTGCCTGCTGTAGAGCGCGCCGGCGCGGGCGCCGCCGAAGACGCGGTCGAGGGCGACGTGACGTTGCTCGACGATCTCGGCGTCGGCGACGGGGGAGCTGCGGAAGTCGAGTCGTCCCCGTCGGCTCGGGCCCGCGGAGGAGGCGGTGCCGAAGGCCCGGCAGATCAGACAGTCACCGCAGCCGGGTGTCGTGGCGTCGAGGTCGACGGCGGGGGAGCAGCAGACCACGCCCAGCGAGCGGAGGATGAACTCGCAGCGTGAGCGCAGCAGGCCCTTCCAGGCGCTGCCGGGGATCTCCGGCGTCCCGTCGTGGGTGCGCAGGATCAGGGCGACGTCGTTCTGGCCGTTGCCCCGGTGGTCGATCTCGCCGTTGCCGATGTGAAGTCCGTCCACGATGGACCAGGAGAGGTGCAGCACGGGTGGGTGGGTGTTCGGCACGGGTGGTGTCTCGACGTGGTCGGTGAGGTCGTCGTCGAACAGGCCGGGGCCGCCTCGGGTGAGCCAGATCCGGCGGCCCTCGGGCGTGTCGAGGTCGAGGCGGCCGCCGCGGATCTGCTCCAGGACGCAGGTTCCGTGACCGATGGTGCGGCCGCCGCCGATCCTCGGCCGCCAGGTGCGTAGCGCGCCGAGGAGTTCGTCGGCGAGGGTGACGTCGTCCAGGCGGAGGTACACCGTGATCCGGGTTCCGGCGGGCAGGTGCTCGGAGCGCCGCAGCGGGCCTGCCGCGGCGGCGCCGCGCCATCGATCGATCGCGGTGCGGGTCCGTTCGGTGATGCCCTGGTGGTCGACGCGGGTGCCCAGCAGCCAGAGGGTCGAGGGGAACACCTCGTCGCCGGGCTCGCCGCCGAGGAACGCCTCGGCCCGGTCGGCGAGGTGGGCGCGCAGGGAGCCTGCCACCGAGGTGGCGGGAATCCACGGCATTCCCCTGGGGGTGCGGGCCAGCGGCAGGGCGGTGCCGAACAGCAGGCCGTCGTCGTCCTGCGCGAGGAGTTCGGGCGCGGCGACTCCGCCGGGGGCGGTCAGGCGCAGGGTGACCGAGACGAGCAGGCGGACGGTCATCGATGTCCTCCCTTCAGCCGGATCTCCAGCGCCTCGGCGAGCTGCGGGATCCACGATGGTCTCGTGGCGAGCAGACCGATCAACATCGTGCGCAGGTCGTTCTTCAGCGGGGCGAAGACGGGGCGGTCGAGGATCTGCCGTGCGGGCGGGGCGGCCCCGCGTCGGAGCGCGGAGTGGTATTCGCGCAGCATCGCGAGGACGGGCCGTCCGTGGCCGCTCTTCTCGAGTCGCGCGGCGAATTCGGGGGCCATGCCGCTGGTGGAGGTGTCGTCGGTGTTCGCGGGTGCCTCGGGCGGGCGCCAGGCGCCGAGTTCGATCCAGCCGAGTCCTTCGGCTCGTCGCAGCCCGATTCCGTGTTCGGTCAGCCGCGACAGGTCCGCCGGGTCGGGGTCGTCGGCGAGGTCGAGGACGTAGGTGGAGCCCGCGGTCACGGCGTGCTCCTCGGACTTGGGCAGGTCGACGGCCGAGTGCCAGCCGGTCAGCCGTTCACGTCGGACCCAGTGCTGTTCGATTCGGACGTCGACGCGCAGCAGCTCGCGCAGCAGGGCCAGGTCGGGCTGGTCGTCGGGGCGGCCGGCGGCGTCGACGAGGACTCCGGGGGAGACCAGCCGCAGGATCAGCCGCCTGCCGGTCGCGGCGGGCGGGACCGCGACCCCCGGGACGGCCTGGTAGTCGACCAGCCCCGAGGTGCTGCGTCCCCCGCCGAGCAGCAGCGGGCGGGACTCGGCCAGCCACGGGTCGTCGCCGAGCACGAGGCCGTGGAAGCGGCGTGGCGCGCCGGAGGCGTCGCGGTGGTGGAGTGCCTCGCGGGTGAACAGCGCGCCGTCGCGGGCGGTGCCCTGTTCGGTCAGTGCCACCCGGGTGGTGTGCTGGATCGGTTCGGCGTCCTCGGGGAACTCGACCTGCCCCCTCCCGCGTTGCAGCGGTCCCGCGCAGTGCGGGCAGTCGGTGCGTTCGTCGCCGGAGGCGGCGTCGACGAACACCTGTGTGCAGGCGGGCTCGCCCCGGTAGGCGCACCGCAGGACGGACAGCGGGACCACCGAGGACCCGGCGGCGAACAGCGGGGAGAACCGCACTCGGCGTTCGAAGGTGTCCAGGAATCGACGGCGTAGGCCCCGATCCGTCGCGGGTTCGCCGTGTTCGGTGATCCACGCCGAGGCCAGGGCTCCCCGCAGGACCGACCCCGGAACGTGCCGGTGCGTGCGGATCAGGTTCCCGGCGCTCTCGCCGACCCCGAGGGCCAGCGGTTGTCGTGCGGTGAGGGTGATCTCAAGCATGGCGTCCTTCAACTCGTGCGGCACGCAGCGCCTCGAACTCCGTGAGCAGGGCGTCGTCGACGGCTGGGGCGCTCGGTCGGAGGGTGACCCAGCCCAGGCCCCGCCTCCGATCCCCGCCCAGGTTGTGCACCCCGGCGGCGGCGCAGGCGAGCACGACGCGGTGACGTCGGGCGGTGTCGGCCGTCAGGTGTCGTAGCGGGCGCAGGGTGAAGGAGGCCGAGGCGGACCAGACCTCGTCGGCCAGGAAGAACACGCCGTCGCGGGCCGTCCCGGTGACGGGATCCACGGCGATGCGGGCGCGCTGGACGACCACGGGATCATCGGCGAAGTCGACGGGGCCCCAGTGCCACGGGCAGCCCTTGCGACCCCCGCCCGCGGCGCCGAAGACCTCGTCGAGAAGATCCGGGCGGCCCGGCAGCAGCAGGGCGGCCGCGGCGCGCATGACGCCCTTGAGCGAGGTCTCGGGCAGGAGTCTGTCGCGATCGACGGTCTCGGCCACTCCCTGGTGTGGGGTGCCGGTGCCGACCCGGAAGGGGCCGTGGAAGGTGATCTCGATGTTCATCGCCACCACCTCGCGATGCGCAGCGCGGTGTCGAGGTCTACCCGCCGGTCGTCGGGACCGGTCGGCTCGGCGTCGGCGGGCGGCTCGCCGTCGGGTGCGGGGTCGGGCGGCGCCGGCGGGAGGAACGGCAGGCTCGCGGTGACGCCGAGCCGGTGGCTGTGGGCGCGGGCGGCGCCTGCTCCGCCGTCGGCCAGCGCGGCGGCGAGGTTCTCCCGAAGTGAGCGAGGGGCTCGCGCGAGGGCGTCCAGGTGGGTCTGTCCGGTCTGGAGGGCGGCCAGCGACACGACTCGGCCCTCGTCGCGGCGGCCCTCGGTGGTGAGGTCGTGGAAGCAGACCCAGGCCGCGCGGCCGGCACCGGCTCGTTTGCCGCGCGTGAGCGCGTCCTCGGCCGACGCGACGATCGTCGCGAACGACTCGTCGTGCCGTGCGAAGAGCACCGCGGCCGTCATGGTCGGCGCGGTGATCTCTCCGGCGAGCCCGAGGCTCTTCACCAGCCGGTTCATGCGCTCGCCGAACTCGCGGAGCAGCACCCGAACGAAGCGCCACGCACGGTCGGCGGGGACACTGGCCAGGACGTCGTCACCGCCGAGCACATGCGGAATCACCGGCAGGGTCCGGGCCCCGGCGTCTCGTATCGCCATCGTCGCCGCGGCCAGCGCGTCGAAGGTGGCCTCCGACAGCCTGCGGACCACCGTCTGCCGCTCGGGCAGCCGATCCGCGGGCAGCGCCGCGAGATCGAGGAAGAACCTGCCGACCCGGTTGCCGTCGGCGTGGATCACGGCGATACGGGTCTGCCGGGCGCCCATCGCCGCGAGGTCCTCGAAACCGCGTGGCGCCGCGTCGAGGTTCAGCCGCCGGGCCAGGCGGCGTTCGGCGGTGCGACTCTCCGCCAACGCCTGGCGGGTGTGCCGTTCCGCGCAGTCGGCACAGACCTCGCGGACGCCGTCGTCACCGAGGTCGACCGAGTCGACGGCAGGGTCGACACCGCAGACCCGGCACGGCGCGGCCAGGGGGAACTCCGCCGCCGTCGGCAGGTCGGCCCGGCCGCGGCCGGCGACGATGCCGGGGCGCATCTCCCGCGCGTAGGCGGTGACGTAGTCCTCTCCGGTGCCCGAGATCGCGTGGAACTCGGCCCCCGGCAGGCGTGAACGCAGCGCGCGCAGCACGACGGAGGCCACCTCGTCGACCTTTCCGGGCGGGTCGACGGTGAGGCTGATGACGCCGTCGATCTCCCCGGCCTCCTCGTTGCGCCGCGCGCTGGCGCTGTCCACGAGCGCGTCAGCGGCCACCGAACGCATCTCCACCAGCGCGGCGCTGGCGGCACGCCGTCCCCGTAGCGTGGGGGTGCGGGCCAGATAGCGTTGGATGCGCACGGCGGCGATGTCCAGGTAGGTCGGCATCAGCGACGATTCCTTCCCGACTTGCCCTTGCCCCGACGCTGCCCGCCGCCCGCGGACCTGCCCTGGTTCTTCTTAGGCTTCGGCAGCTCTCTGCGCTGTGGGCGGGGAAGGAACTGGGCCTCGGGCGGGTCGGTGATCTCCGGCAGCACGATCAACGGCAACTCCTCGGTCGACGTCGTCACACCCCGCGACTCCTGCCAGAACGTGAAGTCGGGCTCCAGGTCCGCAGGCTCCAGCGGTCCGGCGGGCACGCCGTTCGGGGTGGGGTAGTAGACGTGGCTCGGATCGACGTGGTCCAACGTCAGCGCGGAGGTGAGCATCGCCCACACGCGGTGCACACCGGGGTCGACGGCGGCGGTGAACGCCGACACCGCGTCCGCGATCGTCACCGTCGGCTGCGACGCACCGCCGTACCTGCTGCGCGCGGTGTCCACGGTGAGCGCGGTGATCTCACTGGTACAGCTGCCCAGTCCCAGCGGACGCGCGTGGCCCACCGCGAAGCCGATCAACCCGGTCTCGTCCGCGGCTCGCAGCACGAGAGCGGGATCGAGCGCGGCGAGCAGGCCGCCGAGCTCGACCAGATCGAGGTTCTCGTAGGAGACGGCGACGCGAAACCGCCCGCCCGGCTCCAGACAACGCCCCAGACTCGACTCCGGCCCGAACGCTCCCGTGGCGCGCGGCGGCATGGTCTCGGTGGACAGCCGGAAGAACGGGCGCCGAGCGTAGTCCCTGGTCAACCAGTAGTGCTTCCTGCCGCGTAACCGCCGAGGACCGCGGCCCGTGCCGTCCAGGCCGGAACCCCACTCCCGCAGCGCAGGCCGGCCCAGCGGGGCGGACCTGCCCCTGCCCTGCGGTTCCAGATAGGACTGTCCGGCGCCGGGGCGCGGCGTGCTCAACATCGGAAACCGTCGAATCGTCTCCGTGACCTCGTTGACGAGAATCCCGTCGGCGAACCGGAGATGTCCCCGATACGCCCGCTGCCGAGCACGAAGATCCTCCCCGTCCCCCTCTCCGGTGGGCGATCCCTCTGCGTCGACGGACCCGAAGACACGACAGGTGGGGCACAGCTGCCGCGCGTCGGAGCAGGCCAGCAGCTCCGGAGGAACCCGCTCGCCCGCCGCCCCGGAGCCGACATGTCGCCAGACGGCGGACTGGGCGAACTCGACGATCTCACCGTCCTCGCACCGCACCCACAGCACCTGACCCGGATAAGCGGTCCGTCGCGCGCGGTGTCGATACCCGATCAACCGCTCCCGGCCCGCCGGCCCGAACCGCACCGCGACCCGCTCGGCCGCGCCGTCGTCCCCCGTGCCCTCCGCCGCATCGGACTCCCGCGCCGCACGACGGGCGAGGCGCCTGTCCTCACCGCTGTCCACCAGCCGCGTGAACCGCTGCCAGGCAGCAGGATCGTCCTCTTCCGCGTGCGTGTACTCCTGGTCGCCGAGACGCCCGGCCGCGACGTAGTACTTCCCCGTCTCCGGACGGGCGGCGGCATCGCTGACCAGCAGCACCCAGCCCCGACCGGGCTTGACCTGGTCGGGATTCTTGACGGTCTGCTTCCGCGCGTTCGTCGACACCCCGTCCACGACGATCTGTTCGCCCGTGACGATCAGCTCCGGATCACCCAGCGCCTCGGCCAACGCCCCCGACTCGATCCAGACGACCTGGCGGCAGATGGTCAGCACACTCGGCCGCCCGTCACGCACCTGGAGAACCCGCGCCAACGTCCACCCCCGTTGTCGACCGGCATCGGTCGAGCGGGCGTCGACGACCTCGTCGCGATAGTCCGGCGTGAAGTCGGCGTCGAAGATCCGCAGACAGCCGCCGACGAGGTTCTCATGCAGGTTGCGCACCACCCCGGCCACCGTCGAACCAGGCAGGAACGGCCGGAGATCCCCGTCCGCCGAAGAGCGCCGACGCGGGAAGACGGCGACACCGGCGTCGTCGGTCTCACCGGTCGCCAGATGCAGCGGACTGCGATTCGTCCACACCACCTCGACCCGCCCCGAGTACCTCTCGCGGCCGTCCTCGGCGGGTCCGAGCCGGGTATGTCCGGCCGGGGGACGACGGAAGGCGTGCGGATCGACCTCCGGAAACGGGACGAAGGTGTACGGATTGATGACAGCGGGCATCGTGCCGGCTCCCCCTCGAGACAACGACAGGTGCGGACGGACAGGTCAGGCCGACAAGGCGGACGCCGGATCACGCGGGCGCCCCACAGCGCGGCACACGCCGGGCCGCCGTGACAGGCTTCCTCGCCCGTGATCCCGACGGACCGCACGACATCCGCAGGCCCCATCGGGGCGATCACCGATGACGGTGCGATCGGCATTCGCGAGCGGCCTTCGCGGCCGGTATGAAGCCACCCGAACGCGAGCGAACGACCGCATGCCGAGACGACCAGTCACACGACAGGCCACGGGATCGCTCCTGCCCTCGGCTACCGGCCGGATCGGACCCGGCATCTCGCTCGACACCGGCGCCGGCGCGCCGCCCCCGCGAGCGAACCCTCCATGAAATCGCATCGACATCCCCCTGCCTTTGACGCGACCGGGGGACTCTACCGAAAATCGGCTACGCATCGAATGCCGGGATTCTCAGATATCATTGCCGACGCAACAATGGGGTTCGCGGGTCGGACATGGTCGCGCGCGGTCCGCTGTTCGAATCTCCACGGAAGACGGCCGAGCGATTCGCCACTGACGAGGCAGCCGTCAACGGCACCCAGGCAGTGAAGGCTCTGCTTCCGCATCGGGGAGAAGCGCGCCCGACCGTGCCGACCCGCTCGACACAGCGGATTTCCCAGCCACCTCGATCGAACCCGGTGACGAAGACACCGTGCCGGGTGATACAGAGCGTCGACAGGGCTCGCGGATCTCCGAGCAGGGCGCCTGCCTACGATGAGCCACGGCAGCCGAGCCCCGGCAGGGCGCGTGCACGATGCGGGCTCGGCGAGGCACGCAGACTGGAGGTGGTCGGTGGTGCCGCTCCCGTTCGCCACTCCGCAGTTTCAGCAGACCCCCGGCGCGCCATGTCAGACTGCGGGGTCTCTGCACAACAGCTACGAAAACACCCACTCGCAGGCCCGTCTACCTGCGGCTTTACTCTCGGGTCCTCATCGCCCCTAGGAGGGGTTCCAACGCGTTGGGTGCCGACCGGGATCACGATCCGCAAGCCTGGTCCTCATCGCCCCTAGGAGGGGTTCCAACGTGTTCAGCGCGGACGCTGTGGTCATCTCCGCCTCCGGTCCTCATCGCCCCTAGGAGGGGTTCCAACACGCCTGCTCGGCGGAGGTCCGGCCCATCGCGGCCCGTCCTCATCGCCCCTAGGAGGGGTTCCAACTGCACTGGGACGAGACGCTCGGGCGAACCTCAGGTGTCCTCATCGCCCCTAGGAGGGGTGCCAACGCGAGCACGGTGTCGATCGTTGCGACGATGTCGGTCGTCCTCATCGTTCCTACGAGGGGTTCCAACAGCGGCAGCCAGGCGATGACGTGCCCGACGCTGCCGACGTCTTCGTCGCCCTGTGAAGGGTTCCAACACCGCAGGGCCGTCGGCACCGGAGGGAGCGCGTCGATCAACTCGATGCTCGGTCTTCATCGACTCTGTGAAAAGATCCACCGCGGCAAGCAGCCTCTACTTCGCTGATTCATCGTGTCCTTATCGCTTGACGCGGGAGCCTGATTCGCCGGAACCAGGGCGTCCACGAGAGCTGCGGCCCGCGGAACCCTTGACCGCCCAGCGTGGTCATGTCACGAAGGCGCACAGGATCGAGAACGGATGCCACGGGCGCGGGTTGCCGGAATTAGAGTGGCGGAGTTCTGCCGATTCGATCACGCCGCATCGGGCGTGCATCTCCTGAACGGACGGTTGTGGTGACAGGTTCAACAGTGTCGGGTCCGCCCCGGCTGGACGTGGTCGGCTCCGGTGGCACCACGGCGCGCTCATCCGCCGGGTGGGCGCTCGTCACCGACGGCACGGCGGCGGTGGCCGTGGGCGCGACGGTGGCGGGCGGGTTCGGAGTGGAGGCGGCGAAGTCGTTCGTGGCGGACGAGCCCGCCGGGCGATGGTGGTTCGTCCTGGCCTTCGTCGTGGGGCTCGGACTCGTCGCGCTGGGACTCGGCCTGCGGGGTCGAGGACGCCGTCGGGTACGAGTCGGCATCGTGGTGACGGCGGCCGACTCTCGTCGTGAGCTGTCACAAGCCCGGCAGTTGGAGGAGCAGGCGACGGCGTTCAGTCAAAGCACCTGCGCGGTGACGTTGAGGGCCGGTATCGAGCTGTCCCAAGACGATGTCTTGGATCCGCGGCTGGTCGACGCGCTGGCGGAGGAGACGAGGTCGGGGTTGACGATGGCAGGCCGCCTCGCGCCGGACGCCGCCCGAGTGAACCTGATCCCGACGATGCGGTTGCACGTCGGGTTCTGGTTCGGCGCGCGATTAGGGCATACCCACGCCCGCGAGGTCATGGTGCATGCGATGCGACAGGGCAATGGGTCACCGGCGTACTTCCCGGCGGTCTCCCTTCGCGTCGGCGCCCTCGGTGCCGAGCCGCTGATCGTCGACCGGTTGACGGCGGTGGACGACGGCGACCCCACCATGGTCGCGCTCGCCGTGGACGTGCAGGGATTCGGCGATCAGTTCTTCGATCAGGTACAGGCGGCATGTCGCCAGTACGGCATCGGCTACGTCCTCCGCCTCCGCAGGTCGTCGACGGACCGCTTGAACGAGGACACCGAGACCTTCAGCGGGGTGGTGGAGCAGACCTGTCGTGCCTGGCGCGCGGCGCCGCTGCCTGAAGGAGCCAGGAACGGACGGCATGCGATCTTCCTCAACGGCCCCGTCGCCATCGCCGTGGCACTCGGTGCGCGCCTGGCCGCGCCGGAACACGACCGCTGGACCGCCTTCACCCGCACCCAGGGCGGCAGCGCCTACGAGCCCTTCCCCGCCCTCAGTCGTCCTTGACCACCACCACGCGACCTCGATGAGCAGACGGCGACCCCCGGCCGGTTCGTCTCCATCGGGCTCGTCGGCCTCTCCTCGTGCCCGCCGCCGTCGGCTTCCCACACCGAATCCAACCCACCCGGCGGCCCTCGCGATTGCGAGCCACCCGGCGTCCCGGGAGCCGCCGATTTCAGCAGACCCCCGGGGGTTGATGTCACACCTCCGGTACGCTGCAGAACTGCTGCTCCGGCGCCTCCCCGAAGGTGCTGTGACCTGCGACTTTACTCTCGGGTCTTCATCGCTCCTACGAGGAGTTCCAACGCACGGGGGTTATCGCGGAATTCGGCGGGGGGACGAAGTCTTCATCGCTCCTACGAGGAGTTCCAACACGACCCGCCCCGACGCGGCGGGGGGACGCTGCTCCCGTCTTCATCGCTCCTACGAGGAGTTCCAACCCGATCCGGGCGAGGTGCTGTATGCGAATCGGCCCCGTGTCTTCATCGCTCCTACGAGGAGTTCCAACATTCGAACCCGTCCGCCGGTCGGCCGGCGGGGGACGGTCTTCATCGCTCCTACGAGGAGTTCCAACACGTCCGGCCCGGCGGTGCCGATGAGGCGGCATGACGGTCTTCATCGCTCCTACGAGGAGTTCCAACACGAACCGCCGCATCCCGCCCATTAACTGGACACCAGTCTTCATCGCTCCTACGAGGAGTTCCAACCGGAACACGGCGAACTTCGCGGCGCAGTGGCTGGCGAGTCTTCATCGCTCCTACGAGGAGTCATGCCTGAACCTCGAGGCGGCGGGCACAGGAGGGGCGCTGCGTCGTCATCGCTCCCACACAAGTCTGTCGCCGACGCTCGTTGACGATCCGAGAAGACGGCTCGCTACGTTGAGCCGTGGAACTCGACGATCCGCCGCCGAACGAGTCGGGGACACGACGCGGGAGGCCGCCGCTCGCGGCGCGCCGACGCTGCCCTGGATCGACGGCACGGCGGGCTGCCACCGCGGTTCCGATCCCGGCCGCGCGGCTCGATGGCTGCTAGGCGGATGCCGATCGAAGCCAACTCGTGATGCACCGGCCACACCTGTCGACTCGCTCGGTCATCCGAGCCCGTAGGAGGTCGGCCGTCGCCCCATCGGGCCGGGGCGGCATCCGCCGGCGACCGCCGGACCTCGTCGTGGCTACTGGGCGTCCGTCGGTTCGGCTGGCTTCGACGAGCTGCCGGGCACAGCCGCTGGGAGCGGAATGGGAGCTGCCGGGCGCGTTCGACGACGCTGAATCACGCCCAGACGGCTCCTCACGAGACCGCTCTGCCTGCCGCGATCGTATTCACGCAGGCAGCGGCCATTGCGCAGCATCATTCACACCGAAGAGGTCACTGGTTCGATCCCAGTATCGCCCACAGTCGAAAGGCCCAGGTCACAGGCTCGGAAGCGAGCCGTGCACCGGGGCCTTTCGTCGTATCGGATGCCTGTCAGTCGGCGAGAAGTCAGCGGAGCGGCGCGAGCAGGCCCGCTGTTCCCTCGTCGTCGGGATCACCGAGCGGGTCGAGAAGTCGAGGGCTGTGGTCCGCTCCCCGGGTGTAGGCGTCGCGCGTCGTCGACGACCGCTCATGCCCCGGATCCGCCCGCCGGACCATGTCGATCGGCACGCCGTCGCCTACGAGGCCCGTCGCGTCCGAGCGCCGGAGGTCGTGGCAGGCCATCCCTTCCCCGCGTGCCGAGCGACATGGAGCACGGCATCACGATGACCGTCGAACGAGGCCACGCCCTCACCTCCTCCGTGTCGGTCCACCGTGCCTGCCGTCGGTTCGCCCCGAGCGGCTCCACCCCGCCCGGCGGACCCACGCGGACGAGAGACCGCGCCGCAGGCGCCTGGATCTGGTCCACCCGTGATCTCCCTGCCGTCTCGGTCGCGCCTCCTGACGCTCTAGCCCGAACGCACTAATTGAAGTGACAATCGTTTTCACTATTGCTACCTTCGCTGCGGTGTGACGCGCGAGGCCTGGGTGGGCGGACCTCCGTCATGAGCCGTCGAGAGATCGTCCGTCCACAGCAGACCGGCGCAGCGCACCGCTGTGGTGCCGGATGTGGTGCCGGATGTGGTCGACAGGAAGGCGTGGAGCGGTGAGCGTTTCGGCTCAGCGATGGCGGGTGCGGGCGGGGATCAGCGGGGCAGCGGTGACGGCACTCATCGTCGCGCTGATGCCGCACGGGGAGACCGCGCAGGCTCAGGACACGCGCCCCGTCTCCTCGCCAGTCCGGGCTCTCGATGTCGCCGTGGTGGACCTGGTCGCAGGTGAACTCGCGGTGGGAATGCGCATCGACGGCGCGGTGGCGACCTCGATGCCCGAGCCGATCACGCTGGAGGCCGACCGGGCTCATGCTCGGATTCCGTCCGATCTGGCCTTCCTCGGCGAGGTCGGCTCCGATGTCTGGCTGATGCCCGCCGCGACGCCCGAGTCCGCCGCCATGCCTTCCGTCTCCGCGACGACGTCCTCGTCGCCCGCCGAGGCCCCTGAACGGTCCGCCCCCGCGCCCACTACGCCGAGCAGGGAAGGAGGGAGCGATCCCGCGGTGCGGGAGATCGCGGATCTCGTTCCGCATGCCCCGCGTCTGGGCTGGGACACCACCGGGGTGGACGTCGTCGATGTCGACGGCGGGGTTCACTGGCGGTTGACCGAGGCGGACGGGCCTGGTGAGTTCATCGCCTTCGCGGAGAGCGACGAAGGCGACCAGCGGCCGTTATTCGGCACCCTGCCGGACCTGCCCGCCGGGGACGTCCTGACTCCGGGCTCGCGAGGCGGTGTGAACTGGGGCTTCACCGCCCCCGGCCGCTACCGGCTGGACTTCGAGGTCGAGGTGACGTTGTCCTCCGGTGCCAGGGCCGTCGACGAGACCTCGTACAGAATCGACATCGACTCGCTCGATTCGGCTCCCGGCGCGGAACCCGACACGTCCCTCACTCCGCCGCCTTCCCGCGAGGTGGCCGAGCCGGCCGATGTCGACGGACAGAGATCTCGGCTGCCTGCTCCCACGGCGTCCCATGAGCCGAGCGACGACGAGGACGTCGAGCCCTCGATGACGACTCTCTCCTCCTCGGTTCTCGCCGACGGACACGTCGACATCGCCGCCCGACTGATCGACGACGCCTTGGACATCTCCGTCAAGGACGGAACGGTCACCGGGGTCACCGAGTGGCGATCGTTCACCGACGTCGTCCTCCATGTCCGCCCGGAAGCTCAGATCGTGGTTCCCGACAGCGCGGACTTCGGCTTCCTGGGGGCACCGGGTGATCCCGCCTGGGTGCTGCCGCAGGCTCAACAGTCCGGCATACTCTGGCCGGGCTGGAACACGGAGGAGATCGCCGACGGCGCGCTGGCCGGGCCGCTCGACTTCAGCCTGATCGACGCGAAGGGCCCGGGCCGGTTCGCGCTCTTCGTCAACGGATCCTTCGGCACCCCCGATGTGCTGTTCGACAGTGGCGACGGAACACCCGACTCGTTCACGGTGCCGCTGGGGACCCACGCCCATGGCAACTGGGCGTTCTCCGAGGAAGGCGTCTACGAGCTGACCCTGGAGTACGCCGGGCGGCTGCCGTCCGGGGAGCAGGTCTCCGACCGAGGCGTCCTCGCGGTCGCGGTCGGTGACGTCGAGCCGGGGAACGTCACCCCACCGTCCAGCGGGAACGAGCCGCCGGCCACGGACCTGACGAACCCACCACCTTCCCCCGACGCAGGCGGCAGCCCGGGCGGCGGCGAGGATCACGGCGGCCGGAAGCCGCTCGCTTCGACGGGGGCGACTCCGTTCCCCCTGGTCGTGAGCGGAGTCGCTCTTCTGGTGATCGGTGCGCTGCTCTACGGCCTGGTCGGCCGGAGGCGATCGTCCGGATTCGAGGACTCCTGACCGAAGTGTCGGAGGAGCCCGTCGTTCCTGCCGAACCACGACCGCCCTGGCTCATGCGACGACATTCGTGCCTGAGCGCTCCGCGGCTCCGCGAGAGATCCAGGCCCTTGAGCGCTCGACCACCTCGGTGCTCGCCGGTCCGCCGGCCTGATGCAGCTGACACCCTCGCCTGAGAGAGAAGCACCAGATGACAGTACGAAGATCGTATCGTGGTGTCGGGCTCGCGGTCGCCGTGATGCTCACGGCCATGCTCGCGAGCGTGGTACCGGTCGCGGCGTCCAGCTCCGATCCCGCCAGCGGTCCGGAGACGCCGGTCGTCCTCGATGACGGGCACATCGATCTGGCCGCCGTCATCGAGGACGGTGAGCTGCTGGCGCGGATCAAGGACGGGACCGTCGCCGGGCAGACGACCTGGCGTGACCTCGAGGACGTCGTCCTGCACGCCGTACCCGCGAGCGAGGCCACGGTTCCGTCGCTGCCCGCATACGACTTCCTCGGTGAGCCCGGCGACCAGATGTGGCTCCTGCCGATGACGCAACAGCCGGGAGTGCTGTGGCCTGGCTGGAACACCGAGGAGATCAGCCGAGACGACATCGACGGTCGCGTCACCTGGACGACGCATGACGTCGACGGGCCTGGCGAGTTCGTGCTGTTCACCGAGGGGCCGTTCGCGCCCGACCCTCCGGTCGTCAACACTCGCGACGGCCTGCCGGATGCCTTCGAGATGGCCGAGCGCACGCACACGCACGCGAACTGGGTGTTCTCCGCCGAAGGCGTCTACTGCCTGGACCTCGAGTTCAGCGCGACGGCCGTCGGGGGCGGAATGCTGACGGATCGGCGGCGACTGACGATCGCCGTCGGCGCCGTCGACGCCGACTCTGTGACTCCTTGCGGGAAGCAGGACACGGAACCTCCCACCACCACCCCGCCGGCCACCACCACCCCGCCGGCCGACACCACCACTCCACCGCCCGACTCGACCACCCCGTCGACTCCCGACACCACCACGCCCGCGCCGGAGCGGCTCGTGTTGGACACGGGCCATGTCGACGTCGCGGCACGACTGCGAGACGGAAGCCTCGTCTCAGAGATCAAGGATGGGACGCGGAGCGGGGACCCGGTGTGGCGCTCGGTGTCGGAGGTGCTCTTCCACCTGAAGCCTGAGGGCGCTCGCGAGGTGCCCGCTGATCCGGCATACGAGTTCCTCGGCGAACCGGGCAGCCCGGTGTGGCTGCTTCCACAGACTCAGGACCCGGAACTGCTCTGGCCGGGCTGGAACACCGAGGAGATCGCAGGCGACGCCCTTGCGGGGCCGGTGCGCTGGACCTTGGACTCCGTGGACGGACCCGGCGAATTCGTGTTGTACCAGGACGGCTCGTTCGGCCCGTCCGAGCCGGCGTTCAGCACCCGGGACGGGCTTCCCGACGCCTTCGACATCCCATTGGGGACGCACGCGCACGCGAACTGGGCGTTCTCGGCGGAGGGCGTCTACTGCCTGGGATATCGGATGAGCGCCACGCTGCCCGCAGGTTCCGAGGTCGAAGCGAAGGAGGTTCTGCCGGTCGCCGTCGGTGCCGTCGACACCACTACGGCGACCTGCGAGCCGGACCCGACCGACCCGCCGAGCTCGACCAGTCCGCCGAGCCCGACCAGTCCGCCGAGCCCGACCGGTCCGACCGGCCCGCCGAGTCCGACCGGCCCGACCGACCCGCCGAGTCCCACCGGTCCGACCGACCCGCCGAGCCCGACCGACCCGCACCACGCTCCAGGTGGCGGTCCGCGTCCGGACGGCGACCAGGGGCCGCTCGCCTGGACGGGCATGCGGACAGCGCTGCCGCTGACCCTGCTCGGCTCCGTGCTCCTGCTGCTGGGTGGCGTCCTGTGGTGGTTCGGCAGGGGGCGACACCGCACACCCGCGACGGCCACGACGGACGAACCCCGGTGACGAGGTCGTGCTCGTCCCTGTTCGTGGTGAGAGCGACACCGACCACCAGCGGCTTTCCCAGGGGAAGGAAGACGTGATGAGAATCCGCTCAAGGGCGTGCCGGATCGTGGCAGGACTGGCGACGCTGTCGGTCCTGACCACGGCCTGTGCTGCCGGCGAGACGAGAGGCACCGGGGAGATCACCGTGATCACCACCACGGAGATACTCGCCGACCTGGTCGCGAGCATCGGGGGTGACCGAGTCGAGGTCAGCTCGCTCGTGCCCGCAGGCGGTGATCCGCACTCCTACGAGCCCAGCCCGGCCGACGCCGCACGAGTGGCCGAAGCCGACGTCGCCTTCACCAATCATCTGCTCCTCGAGGAGCAGGCTCTGATCAAGACGGTGGACGTGAACCTGCCTTCGGGTGCACTGAACGTCTCGCTGGCGGAGGTGTCGGAGACCTACGGAGCGCATGTCATACCGCTGGTCGAGAACATCGCCCTCGATGTGCTCTGGCTCGGCCTTCGGGTCCGCGGGACCGGCGAGGAGCACGGAGCCACCCGCACCTCCGAGATCGGGATGACCGCCGTCGACATGACCGGACCGGGCGATCTCTTCGTCTACCTGACGCAGGCTCTCGGGTCGCCGGACGTCTACTTCGGCTCGGCCGACGGTTTCGACGACGCCGACCGCACAACGCTTCCTCCGGCCGCGCACACTCACGTGAACTGGGCGTTCACCGAGCCCGGTGAGTACGAGCTGACTCTGGCAGCGGATCTGGACAACGGGGACGGCGACCCCCGACCACTGGGTGAGGGCACGTTCCGCTTCGCCGTCGGCGTCGACCCCCACACGATCGCGCGAGACGGACAGCGGATCCTCGACGCCGGACACACCGATGTGACCGTCGACCTGGACACCGGCGAGCTGTACGCCTTCGTGGACGCCGAGGTCGGTACGGATCAGGAGGTCGTCCCCGCTGTCGATGTGGTGATCGACGTGCCCAACCGTGCGTTGGAGGAGATTCCGGATGATGCGCGGTTCACCTTCCTCGGTGAGGCAGGGAAGCAGGTCTTCCAGCTTCCGCAGGCGGTGCTCGGCAAGCACGTCCACGGCGAGATCGATCCGCATCTGTGGCAGGACGTGCGTAATGCCAAGGCCTATGTGCAGCTCATGCTCGACACCCTGATCGAGGCCGATCCCGAAGGCGCCCAGCGGTACGAGACGGCGGCCGGTGCCTACCTCGCCGAACTCGACGAGCTGCACGCCTACGTCGGCGACCGACTCGCGACCATCCCTCCCGAGCGCAGGCAGCTCATCACCACCCACGACGCGTTCGGCTACCTGGCCGAGGCCTACGACATGACCGTGGCCGGGTTCGTGGTGCCCAACCCGGCGCAGGAGCCCAGCGTGGAGCAGGTGTCACGACTCACCGAGACCATCCGGAACCTGGAGGTTCCCGCCGTGTTCATGGAGCCCAACCTGGTCCAGCGTGCCGACGTGCTGACACAGGTGGCCCATGACCAGGGCGTCGAGGTGTGCACGATCTACGGCGACGCCTTCGACGAGAACACGACCGACTACGTGTCGATGATGCGGCACAACGCCGACGAGCTGGTGCGCTGTCTGGGAGACGGCCGATGACCGAATACTCGACGGGCGTGCCCGTGCGACCGGCTCTCGTTCTCATGCCGATCGCCGCGTTCAGCCTCGTGCTCGCCCCGTCTGTCGCCGCGGCCGCGGAACCCGAGACGGTGTCCGCCGAACCGTCCTCGGAGCGGGTGGTGATCGCCGACGGCCATATCGACATGGGACCTCGGTTCGTCGACGGCGAGTGGACCGTGCAGATCCGTGACGACACCGTCGAGCCGTCGACCTGGCGAGCGCTGTCCGATGTGGTGTTGCAGGTCGCCGACTCGGCGGTGATCGAGGTTCCCGACACCCCCGACTTCGCCTTTCTCGGCGAACCCGGTGCCGAGGTGCACGTCCTGCCTCAGGTGCAGCAGGACGGCGTCCTCTGGCCAGGGTGGAACACTCAGGACCCCTCGGTGGTCACCAGCATCGACCGGGAGGTCACCTGGACCCTGGAGGGGGTGGAGGGGCCCGGCGCGATGGTGCTGTTCCTCAACGGCAGCTTCGGTGAGCCGGCGGTGGTGTTCGACAGCCGAGACCCCTACCCGCAGGAGACCGGCATCGAGGTCGACACCCACGTACACGGCAACTGGGCCTTCTCGGAGTCCGGAACGTATCTGCTGGACATCGCGATGAGCGCTCGCACCGACGACGGCGAGGAGGTCACCGACCGCGGCGTACTGCGGATGCACGTCGGGAACGAGGACCCGCAGGCCGCCTTCTCGGTCGGCCTCGACGCCGATGCCTCACGGGAGCCGACGGCCGCCGTCGACTCGCCTGCGGGCTCCGCCGCCGAGGAGTCAGCCGAGCAGGGGGCGAGTTCGGTGCCGTGGCCTGTGATCGGCGTGGCGGCACTCCTCATGGTCCTGGCCGTCGGCGTCCTGGCGGTACGGAGAACTCGCGGTGCGGCCGCCGGCGGCTCCGACGAATCGGGCGGCTCGACCTCCGGAGACGCCCGATGAGTGAGACGTCACCGCCACTGGTCGTCAACGGCCTCGGCGTCGAACTCGGCGGCCGCAAGGCTCTTCACGACGTCGATCTGCGAGTGGACGACGGCGAGATCGTGGGTCTCATCGGCCCTAACGGCGCGGGCAAGACGACCCTGCTTCGTGCGGTCCTCACCCTGGTCCCGACGGTCGCCGGACAGATCACCATCGAGGGGCGGACCCCTGCCAAGGCACGCGGAACCATCGGCTACGTGCCGCAGCGGCACGAATTCGCCTGGGACTTCCCGATCTCGGTTCGAAACGCCGTCAGATCGGCGTTGACGAATCGTGTGACGCAGGGGTCCCCGCGGTCGCGTCGTCGAGCCGCCGTTCACGAGGTGGTCACCGAGGCCCTGCGTCGGGTCGACCTGACGGCGCTCGGCGACCGACCGATCGGAGAGCTCTCGGGCGGCCAACGACAGCGGGTCCTCGTGGCGAGAGCGTTGGTGTCTCGACCGAGACTGCTGCTGCTCGACGAGCCGTTCACCGGGCTCGACGTGCCGACTCAAGAACTGTTGACCCGCCTGTTCGGCGAGCTGCGAGGCGAGGGGCGAGCCGTGCTCATGACCACTCATGATCTGCCGTCGGCCGCTGCGATGGCAGATCGACTGGTGCTGTTGAACAAGACGGTGGTGATCGCAGGCCCACCCGAACAGCTTCGCGAGCCCTCGGTCTGGCTACGGGCGTTCGGCGTCGTCGCGTCAGAGCAGCTTCTGCACACGTTGGGAGTCGACTCATGATCGGAATCCTCGAATTCGTGACCGATCCCTGGAATCACGTCTTCATGCGGCGTGCCTTTCTGGTCGCGGCGATGTCCGGCGTGGTCTGCGGTGTGATCGGCTGCTATGTCGTGTTACGCGGCATGGCGTTCATCGGTGACACGGTCGCGCACGCGGTGTTCCCCGGAGTGTCGATCGCCTTCGTGTTCCAGTTCAACCTGGTTCTCGGCGGGGCCGTCGCCGGTCTGCTCACGGCCGTTCTGGTAGCGGTGTTCAGCCAGAACCGGAGACTCAAGGAGGACACCGTCATCGGCGTGCTGTTCGCGGCGGCGTTCGGGCTGGGAATCGTCATCCTCTCCAGCACCGCAGGCTACAGCGGCTCCTTGGAGTCGTTCCTGTTCGGCCAGATCCTCGGCATCAGTGACGGCGATGTGGCCAACGTGCTCGTGGTGGGCTGCGTGCTGCTGGCCGTCACGCTCGCGATGTCGGGCCGGCTGGTCGCGGTGAGCCTGGACCGGGAGACGGCCCGAGCGGCGGGCCTGCCGGTGTTCTGGCTGGACTTGGCGCTGTACGCGATGGTGACCGTCGCCATCGTCATCTCGTTGCAGGCAGTCGGCAACATCCTGGTTCTGGCGCTGCTCATCACCCCCGCCGCGTGTGCACGTCTGCTGACGGATCGACTCGGCGTGATGATGGTCCTCGCCCCGGTGATCGGGGCGGCCGCTTCGTTCCTCGGGTTGTATCTGTCGTTCGCGTTCAACCTGGCGGCAGGCGGACTCATCGTCCTGGTCGCGACGGCGTTCTTCCTGCTCAGCTGGCTCTTCGCCCCCCGCCACGGGCTGCTCCGCCGCGCACGGCATCGGTCGGACGAGGTCCGACGGGCGCAAGCCGAGGAGGGAGGCGTCGTGGAGGCGACGTGACCGGGTTCGCGGAACGCCGCCGCGAGTCGACTCCGACGAGCCGATCCGACACGACCATCACGCCGTACGCGTGTCCACACCGCCGAAGACCGGGACGAACCGGTCCGCATGACGAGCCACAGGTGGCCGCGGATCGCGACCGTGCAATTCATGGCGAAATCGCGATATCGATATATGACTGAACGGATACATGGCTGTGATCTGATTCATCATGGAATCTCCTGGTGGGCTGTTGTCGGTTTTCCTCCGATTCATTAGCCTGGCGGAGAAGATTCCGTTTCTCGTGGAACCACGCTCTGTTCGCGTCGATTCTCGATCTGGCGTCGAAATGGAGGGCTTCCCGCTCGACTCGTCCGCAGCTGTTGTCAGACGGGTTCCATACAGAGGATCAGCTGACGAAGAATCAGGAGAGGATCCTATGCGAAGGCATAAGCGATACTGGGCCGGCCTGCTCGTGTCGGCCATCGGACTGCCCCTGGCGGGCGGCCTGCTGCTCACAGGTTCAGCCGCGGCTCAGGAACGAGTCGTCCTCAGCGAAGGTCACGTGGACGCGTTCGAGGTGCAGTACGTGGACGACGCACTGCGACTGCTCGTCCATGATGGAACCAACGCGGGCTCACCCGCCGTCGACCGCGAGCCTGCGGACGTGCTCTTCGCGGTCACCGACGCGAGCGCGGCCACCGCACCGGCGAACCTCGCGGTCGAACTGCCCGGGTTCGCCGAAGCGGGCCAGGACGTCTGGGTGCTGCCGCAGAATCCGGTGGCAGGACAGCTGTACCAGGGCTGGGCGACCGAACGCCTGCCCGCCGGTCTGCTCGCGGAGGGCAGCCGCGTGAGTTTCGAGATCCGGTCCGTCGAGGGCCCGGGTGAGTTCGCGCTGTGGCAGTCGGGATTCGGCGGCCTCGTCGTCAAAGCCAACTCCGGCGACGGGCTGCCCGACACCTTCCAGGCGGCCGCCGCGTACACCCACGAGCACGCGAACTGGGGTTTCTCCGAACCCGGTGACTACACGATCGAGGTCAACGCCCACGCCGTCCTGGCCGACGGCACCGAGGTGGAGTCCGGCATCGAGGCCTACGGCTTCTCCGTCGGAGGGGAGGCTCCCGAGACACCGGAGGATCCGGACGTTCCCGGCCCCGCTCTGGTCATCGACGGCATGGCGCACCACTACCACACCGGTGATGTCGCGACGCTGACCGCGACCTACAGCCAGGAGACGGACCTCACCGACTACCGGTGGTTCACCAGGGCCGCCCCCGACCAGGAATGGAGTCTGATCCCAGGCGCGACCGGACCCGTCTACAGCTTCACCGCGGGACCGGACGTGCACGGCGACGACATCATCGTCCGGTTGTACGACGGTGACGCGATCGTCGCCGAGTCCGCCCCGGCAACGGTGGTCGTCGACGACCACTGAGGCGATCCGTCCGCTGATTCCGTCCGACCCGGTCTCGAACCGGCGGCAGCGCAGGACGGCCCTCATCTCGGATGACGGCTGAGAGACAGAGCTCGCCCCTCGGCCGACCGAACCTGGGCCGTGCTCTGTGGATCCGAGCCGCTGCTGTGCTCCGGTCAGCCGGTGTGCGCGTGCGGAAGATCAAGGAAGGCTCGTGCCGGTGTCGCGGATCTCGTGGCACCGGCACGGCTCTTCGCAAGCCCCACGTGGCGAAGTCCGTCGGATACCGGCACCACCGGAGCCCACCGGACCGGCGACCGGATCGACACCGAACGCCGAGCGGTCCTGGTCGCCTTTGGGAGAGGGCTTCGCCGTTCGGCCGCGGCACCCGGCCACCGGGCGGTCTCATCCTGTCCGCACCCTCTCCGCGGCGGGCAGCCCCAGCACGTTCGAGATCCGATGATCTCGGCAGAACGGAGGCCCGCCCCATGGCGGGCGGCGCGGAACCGCCCGCCTCGACGTGGTCACCGTCGGCCGGCGCCCGCGATCCGCCAGGAGCTCGCCGCGGTGTACTGGTCGTGCAGTCGTGAGTACAGGCCGCCGGTGTCGCGGAGCCGTTCGGGGCTGTCGTCCTCCACCACGCGGCCTTGGTCGAGTGCGATGACCTGGTCGGCCGACTCGAGGGTGGCGGGTCGGTGCGCGATGACGATCACCGTGCGCGCCGGGTCCTCGGCGATGCGTCGGATCGCGTCGCCGACGGCACGCTCGTTCTCCGGATCGAGCGCCGACGCCGCCTCGTCGATGACGACGATCGGCGACCCCTTGAGGAAGGCCCTCGCGATGGACACCCGCTGGCGTTCACCACCCGAGAGTTTCGAGCCGCCCTCGCCGACCCGGGTGTGCCAGCCCGCGGGCAGCCGCTCGATCACCTCGTCGAGCCGCGCCGCCGCCGCCGCGTCCGCCAGTTCGCGTGCCGTGGCGTCGGGACGTGCGAGCCGGAGATTCGCCTCGATGGTGTCGTCGAACAGGTAGACGTCCTGGAAGACCAGGGCGATCCGCTCCCGGAGACAGCCGGGATCGAACTCCCGGACGTCGACGCCGCCGATCGTGATCGAACCCTCGTCGACGTCGAAGAATCGGGCGAGCAGCCGCGTCACGGTGGTCTTCCCCGAACCCGAGGGACCGATCAACGCCGTGGTGCTGCCCGCGGGACAGGAGAACGACGCCTCGGTGATCGCCCGGCTTCTGCTTCCCGGGTAGGCGAACGAGACGCCGGTGAACGTCACGTCGTCGGCGGTGTGGTCGCCGACGGGATGGGCGGGGGAGGGGAGGGGCTTCGCGGACAGGATCTCCTGAACCCGTGTGACGGCGTTGTCCATGGCGTGCAGCGCGCCGATCAGCTCGATCAGGCTGCTCAGCGGTTCGAGGAACCGCACCGTCAGGATGAGCAGGGCGATGGTCTCGGGGGCGCCGACCCGGCCGGTGACGAACAGCCAGACGCACAGGACGACGGTGGCGACGAATCCCGCCAGGACGACGGCGGTGTACGTCAGGTCGGGGACCATGGCCCGGCGCAGGCCCCGCTCGTAGACGTCCCGATGCCCCGCCAGCGCCGCGCGCAGGGACGGCGTGCCGGATCTGCCGAGGCCGGCCGCCCGCAGCACGGGTTGTGCCTGGCCGACCTCGATCGCACGGCCCGCGATGTGCATCGCCGCGTTCTCGAGTTCTCGTTCCACGTCGGACGAGACGCGGCCCGCGCGCCGCAACGCCAGGAAGGCCACGGGCATCGTCGCCGCCAGCAGGAGTGCGACGCGCCAGTCGACCGTCGCGGTGACCAGCACGATGGTCGCGGGCGTGAGCACGGCGGTGAGCGCGGGACCGCCGGTGCTCACGGCCAGCTGACCGATGTTGCCCGCGTCGGCGGTGAGCGTGCGCGCCAGCCGCGCCTTGTTCTCCGGGGTGAACCATCCGCTCGGGAGGGCGATCGCGTGCTGCATGACCCGGTTCCGCAGCTGTCCGGCGACCTCCGAGGCGGCGGTGAACCCGATGGGCGTCGCGATGACGGTGAGCACACCGTAGGCGACGGTTCCCAGACCGGCGGCGAGCAGCCACGGCAGCGCCGAATCGAAGTCCGGCTCCGGTCGCATGAGCGCGGTCAGGATGGGCGCGAGCGTGCCCAGCAGAAGGCCTTGGAGGATCGCCTGGACGGCGGTGAGCGCGCCGAGACGCAGGGTCAGACGCGGGTGGGGGACGAGCGCGTGAAGATGACGGATCACGGGGTCTCTCCTCGGAGCCATTCCCGGTGGAGCGTGGCGTAGGGGCCGTCGCCGTGCACGAGTCGGGCGACGGCTCCTGCCTCGATGAGCAGGCCGTCGTCGTAGACGGCGACCGGGTTCTGGAAGGTGGCCGGCCCGGCGTTCCCGCCGAAGGTCGCGACCGTGATGCCGCGGTCGACGGTGCGGAGCGCCTCCCGGAGCGGGAGCGCGGCCGATCTGCCGGGCAGGACGAGCAGCGACGTGTCGCGGAATCGCGGGAGGACGGCGAACGGGCGACGACAGGTCATGGCGTGCCACCCGCGGTCTGGGCCTGCCAGAGTCGGGCGTAGAGACCGCGTTCGGCGAGCAGCGTCGAATGCCGTCCCTTCTCGACGAGGCGCCCCCGATCGAGGACGAGGATCTGATCGGCGTCGGCGATGGTGCGCAGCCGATGGGCGATGACGATGACGGTCTTTCCTCGGACCAGGTGCGACAGTGCCCGTTGCACGGCGGTCTCGTTGTCCGGGTCCAGGGAGGCGGTGGCCTCGTCCAGCACGATGACGGGCGCGTCGGAGAGGATCGCGCGGGCGATCGTGAGCCGTTGACGTTCTCCGCCGGAGAGTCCGGTGTCGTCGCCGAGCACGGTGTCGTAGCCGTGGGGGAGCCGCTCGATGACGTCGTCGATCCGCGCCGCGCGGGCCGCGGCCCGGACGTTCTCGTCGCTGGCACCGGGAGCGGCGATGCGGATGTTCTCGGCGATGGTGTCCCGCACGAGCATCACGTCCTGGAACACCAGCGTGATCGACGAGAGCAGGGTGCGCTCGTCCATCGCGCGGACGTCGACCCCGCCGAGGCGGATCGCACCGCGGGTGACGTCGTAGAACCGCGGGATGAGACCGGCGAGGGTCGACTTGCCCGCGCCCGACGGGCCCACGATCGCCGTGACGGTGCCGGGTTCGCAGACCGCGCTGAGATCGTCGACCGCCATGACGTCCCCGTCGTAGGAGAAGGAGACTCCGTCGAACTCGACTTCGTGGCCGTGCGGTGACCGCGGTTCACGGGGCTCGGGCAGCGGGGGCCAGGTCAGCAGGGACTCGATGTTCTGTGCCGCGGCACGTCCCTTGCGCAGACCGTGTGAACCGTGGATGGCGGGGTTGATCGACGTCGGGAGCCCGATGCCGACGATGAGGAACGGCAGCAGCGAGGCGAACGACAGCGAGCCGGCGTCGACGAGGGCGAGGCCTACCGCCGCCAGGATGGCGAGCAGGGTCATCTCGGAGGCGAGGAGTCGTGCGGCGGCCGTGCTGTACCGGGTCTCGGCGGCCCAGGCCGCCAGCGCGGCGGTGTGCTCGTCGACCGCGGCGGTGAAGCGACGCAGGGCCTGCCCGTCCGTTCCGAAGGCCTTGACGACGCTGACGCCGTCCGCGTACTCGACGCTGGCGGTGCCGATGCGTCCCTCGGCCGCCAGCAGCCTGTTCATATGGCTCGTCATCGAGCGCATGGCCGTTCGGTAGCTGATGCCCAGCGCGGCGAGGGCGCCCGCCGTCACGAGCGCCATCCGCCAGTCGACGAAGAACAGGTAGGCGAGCCCCACCGTGACGGCCGTGGCGGCTCCGACGATCTCGCCGAGGGAGTGCGCGATGAGCTGGTGCATCTCCTCGAGATCGTTGGTGAGACGACGTTTGATCTGCCCGGACCCTCGGTCGCGGAACCATCCGAGCGGCACCGAGCCCAGGCTGCGGACCATCCGTCGTCGCAGCTCGTGGAGGATTCGGGCGTCGGCGAAATGGCCGAGGCGGGACGAGGAGAACACGAGGAGCAGGCGACCGACGGCCCCGGCCGCACCGAGGATCACCCACCGCCAGATCGTGGCCGGGTCGGCGGAGGTCCCGTCGGTCGCGAGGAGCCTGGCGACCTCGGCGGCCGCGATGTACGGGACGGAGCCGGCGCCCGCGGCGAGCGCCGAGAGGACTCCGCACCCCACGAGATGTCCTCGGACCGGCCCCAGCAGGCGGGCCAGCGCGCCTGCCCTCGGCAAGGAGGCGGCGCCGTCTGTCGTCGCGGGATCGATCTCCTCAGGAGACGGCGGGGCCGCCTGTCTGGTAGCGGTCGCGTTCACGCCGTGGAACCTCCTGGTCCGGTACTCACCCGATCCGGTGGCCGGGTGCTCTCGTCTCCGTCATCGGCTCGCCCACCCACGTGGTAAGGCCTGCCTAACCTGATCTTGCGATGTGAAGGCGACTTGATGTCAAATGACGACATGGGCGTTCACGTCGGTGCCTCGATCGGCCAGGCTGCGGCGCTGTTCGACATCGCACCGTCCACGCTGCGCTGGTGGGAGAAGACGGGGCTGCTCCCCGCCCCGCCGAGGGTGAACGGACGGCGCGTCTACGACGAGCAGGCGCTGCGCCGGGTCGGCGTCGCCTACCTGTGCTGCCTCACCGGTGCCATGCCGCTGTCGCAGGCCGCCTCCGTCACCACAGGTCAGGCGGGCAAGGACTGGCAGGAGAACGTGAGCAGTCAGGTGGCGCGTCTCGACGGCGAGCTGCGCAGGCTGCGGAATGCGCGCGACTACCTGCTTCACCTGCTGCGGTGTCCCGATGACGACGTCGTCGCCGAGTGCACGCACCTCGCAGGCGAACTCGCGGAGCACACGCCGGTGGGCGACGTCGCGGTGGGCGACGGTCTGGTCGCGGCGGCCAGGTCTCTCCGTCCGCGCGGCAGCGACGCCGTTCGTGACGAAAAGACGAGGCGGCGTGACGAAGACGGTGCGGGCCAGGCGCGCTGCGCGGTGTGCGGAGACGCCCTCGCGACGACGGCACGCGGCAGACCGCGGAAGTACTGTTCGCAGGCGTGTCGTCAGCGCCGATATCGCCGGAGCGCGGCATCGAGCTGATCTCGGCGGCAGGGACTGCCGCGGTCGACCAGGTGCCGGGCCCGCCGTGTCGCGGCGTCGCCGTCGCGGCGCGGGATCACGTCCGGGGCCGGTCTCCGGGACCGCGATCGATTCGGGTTGGAGTTCGGGTTCGGGTTGGGGGGAGAGTCACGGCGGCGGTGGCACCCCGCCCGATCCGACCCTCGCCCGTCGCGATGCTCCCCGTCTCGGCACGGAACCGGTCGCCTGCCTCGTCGAGTGTTCGCCGAGGTGGCTCCGTCGGCGGCCCTCGGCTCCGCCCGCCGCCGTCGATACGTCAGTCGGCGCGGCCCCGGCCGAGCAGGTGAATGGAGAGATGCGGGGCGAGTGACTCCGCGATGCGGGCGGTCCGCAACGCATAGTCGTTGAGACGGGTGTCCACTCGGGCCGCGGCTCCCAGCGGCCCCTCCACCCCGAGGATCTCGACGTCGCGGAGGCCGGCGGTCTCCAGTTCCGTGACCAGCTCGCCGGGATCGTGGTTGTAGGACACCCGATCGAAGTCGCTGCCTGCCACGTCCCGCCCGGTGCGCAGGATCGCCGCCAGGTGTCGTCGGATCTCCACGTCGTGGAGTCCGCCCCTGGCGGCGCGGACGGCGGGCTTCGCCCAGCGGGACATCGCCGCCACGATGATCTGACCGCCGCCTCGGCACACGCGCACGGCCTCGGACAGGGCGCGAGCACGATCGGCTGCGGACGGCAGATGGTAGAGCGGGCCCATGAGGAGCACGACGTCCACCGAGTCGGCCGCGTGCGTCAGGTCACGGGCATCGCCGATCTTCGCCGAGATCCCGCGGGCCCGGGCCTGGTCGACGTGCCTGGCGACGAGATCGACGATCGAGACCTCGTAACCGAGCCGGATCAGCCATTCGGTGTATCGTCCGGAGGCGCCGCCGACGTCGAGAAGCCGGGCGGGCGGGTCGGGCAGCCATCGCCGCGGCACTTCACCGGTGCGTCGCCATTCCACCTCGTTCTGGGCGGCCGCCATGCGGGCGTCCTCGTCGCCCGCCTCGTACAGGCGCCGGAGCACGGAATCGGCGTCCGCGGCCCTGTCCTTCGCCATTCCTCCGACCCGTCGATCTGCTGTGTCGCGTCGGCTGCGCGGATCGCCCGACCTGCCGAGTACGGCGCGGCCCTGGCATGGTCGCATCCGCGGCATCCGCGAATCACCGGTTCGTCATCACGGCACGGTGTTCTGGCGCGGCAGGCGACGGACGGTGCGCCGTGGATCAGCGGCCGGGTCCGACGCCGGGTCGGGCGGCACGATGGAGCGCCCGAACCGCGCGGCGGGCGCCGCCTCGTGCGGGACTCGGGAGTGGTCTCGGCGATCGACCGGTGCGCCGGTTCGGGGACTCCGCCGCACCGGCGCGGGCAGCGTGCCACGACGCGCGGCGTCGACGCGGCCGCCCGACGCTCGTGGCGGGCGCTCCACCGGCGACGGCCGCCGAAAAGGGTCGTCGGACACCCGGAGACGAAGATCAGTCGGCGACCTGGTCGAAGGCCTTCATCGCGGGCAGGAGCAGCGATGCCAGCCCGATGCGCGGCGACGGCCCGTCCGGCCCGTCGGGCTCGCAGAGGCCGCGCAGTCGATCCGCCGCGGCCTGTCCGCGTTCGGTGATCCTCCGCAGCTCCACCGGCCGGTCGACGGACTCCGACCGGGCGTCGACGAGGTCCGCGGTGGCGTCGACCAGGTCGGCGAGCATCGTCCTGGCCGTCATGTCCGGGTAGCGGAACGGCTGCCGCTCGTAGCTGGTGGTGTGCACCGACTCGGCGAGCTGACCGACATGCGGCCACGCCGATCGCAGCCGGACCAGGAGCAGCCGCCACCGATCCGCGGCGACGGCGTGTCGGCGGCGGCGCGGGTTGAATCGGATGCTCTCCCGTGCCCAGCCGGTCGCCTCCTCGGCGCGGCGGATCGTCGTCTCCAGACTGCGAATCCGCTCGAGCCACTCCTGTGCATGGTCGGGCAGGCCCTCGGCACGCAGGGTCGTCGCGATGTCACGGAGCAGGCCGGTCAACTCCTCGACGACCCGGCCCACGGCCGCCGCCGGGTCCTTCATGTACACCGGCGGCACGATCAGGGCGTTGATCGTCACCCCGAGGACGGCGCCGATCAGCACCTCCAGGAGCCGGTCCGCGAGGAGCAGCATGTCGTCCGCGCTGCCGTAGCCGAGTAGCAGCAACGCCGTGACGGCGACCCAGACGCCGCTGGTGCCGAAGCCACGCCATCGGCCGAGTATCAGGCCGACCAGCACCGCCACCCCGATCGCGGCGGCCTGCACCGGTATCACCGTGTCCACGGCCATCGCGAGCAGGATTCCGCCGAGCACGGCACCCGTCTGCTGCGCGGCCGACCAGACCGACCGGTACACCGTGGTCTCCACCAGGAAGACGGCCGTGTAGGGCGCGAGGAACGGCTGAGGCAGTTCCAGGATCTCCGCCGCGATCAACCAGGCCAGCACGGCGGCGAGTGCCGCCTTGGCCGCCTGAGTCAGCGCCGAGCGCTCCGCACCACGCTCGTGGATCGCCCGTGACGACCACCGCCCGGCCGCCCGTGCGCCGTCCCACAGCCGGTTCACCCCGACCTCCCGTCGCCGCATCGCCGCTTCTCACGAGTGCTGCCCGCACGGTGTCCGTCGCGACTCCGCGCGGGCCCGCACGCCGGTGCGCCGCGGGCGGGCCGTCTCGGCGGACCCGGCCGCGACGGGGCACCACCCTGCAGCGTGACACGTCTGCGGGATGGTCATGTGATGGGCGAACGCGCCCCGTCGGTGAGCGCCTCGCGGTTCGGCGACGTCGTGGCCGCGACAGGCTGTCGTTCGACGGCGAGCGGAATCGGGACGGCGGCATTCCTCCCGGATCGGCATGCGTTTGCATTCTGGCGCAAACCTGCTGACGTCGATCGCCGGATCATTACGATGAGAGGCGCTGTCAGCGGATTCGGTCCGGTGGGCGGCGGTGAGGGGAGAGAACAGGCCTCGCTGCCATTGAAATCGCGGTGTCCGCCGCCGGAGAGAGGATTCCATCGGCGCCGCGTTCGTCTGTTCGCATTGTCGCCGAACCACTGATGTCATCAACCCGCCGTGGGTCGGACCGCGCTAAGACAGCGCATCCGAGAAAGACTTCACCACACGTTCCACGATGAGAGTGAGTCGTGACGAAGAGACCAGGACGCCCCTCGGTCGACCGGAGAGACCGGGTGGCCACCCGACTGTTGACGATCGCCGCCGAGCAGATCGACGAGTTCCTCGTCGGCCGGATGCCGGACGGATCGGCCCCGTGTCCACGGGTGCTGAGCCATCTGGACCCGACCGTCATTCTAGCGAGAGCAGGCTATTCCTCCGACCGGCGGACCATCACCACGCGGTGGGGTTCCGTCGAGGCCTTCCGTGACGACGCCGCTGTCTGGGCACTGTCCAAGTGCGACCGGACGGAACCTCCGGCCCCGGTGCGGATGGCGGGGGACCTCGCGGATGACGACCGACCGGGCGACGTGGTCGAGGCGACGATCCGGACCGCCGACACCCTCCTACGGACGTTGGTCGACGATCCGCGTTCGTACCTCATCGCCCACCTGATCCCGTTGCTGCATGCCGAGAGCGCGGATGCCGTCGTCGCGAGCCTGCGCGCCGAGCAGGACCAGTGGACCGTGACCTATGCGGCGCTGCTCACGGCGACCGGGTCTCGCTTACGGGCGGGTTGGACGCCGGCCAGACTCTCGCTCACCCTGCAGGCCTTGATCACCGGATTCATCATTCACCAACGTGTGCAGCCCGAGGACTACGACTTCGCCCGGACCAGCAGCTACGACAAGCTCAGCCTGTTCGCCGACTCCGTGCTCACGTTCATCCTCGGTGTCGTCGACTTCGACGGCGAGTCCCACACCAGCCGCAGGCAACTCCTGCGCCGCTGGGGAATCTCCTCGACGGAGTAGACGGCGGCCCTGCCTGCCTCTCCTCGGCTTCGATGTCCTCCTCCGCCGACCCGGCACGACCTGGCCGCGCTTTCCGCGTCGTGGTATCGGCGGACAGGTGTGTCGTGCGGACTCGGAGCGGTTCGAGTCGATGCCCGGGGCAGGGCGGCCGTCGGCGACCGCCCTGCCGCGATCTGGGGGTCACTGCGCGGGGCGTTCCCGGACATTCCAGCCCGCGGTGTCGGTCGCGGAACGGGGAACCGTCTGGGGAACGTCGATGTCGATGACGGCGCTGCGTGCGCTCCGACCTTGTTGGTCGAACGCCGCCGCCGCGCTCAACAGCCCGGTGAGCAGTTGATTCACGTCCTCGATGAAGCGTGCGGCGGCTCCCAGGACGGCCTGTGAGACGCCGAAGAGTAGGTCTTCCGCCGCCGCGAGCACCCCACCTGCCGCCTCGGCGAGATTGGCGGCGCAGGCTGCCATGAAGTCCAGTGCCTGCACATACACCTCGACCATCTTGCTCTCCATCTCCTGGAGGAGGGAGGCGATCTCGCCGAATGCCGCTTCGGCCGCCGAACACGTCGCCTCGACGTGATCGATGTAGATGTTGAAGCTGTCGGCGGCGCCGCCTTGCCAGAATGCGGCGAGGTCGGACCGACAGGCGGAGACCAGGCTTGCCGCCGCCGCGATCTCCCTCTTGGCATTGACTCCCCAGGCTTCTTCTGCTTGAAGGATGGCCGCCCGATTCCCGAGGATTCCTCTGATCGATTCGATGGCCTCGTGGACCGCGTTGTCGCCGATACCGGCCGTCTGTTCGAGGATGTAATCCGCCTCGCCTTGCGGGAACTCCAGTGCGTGGTCGGATATGGCGGTCAACGGTGCGGTGGTGGTCATGGTCGCCTCCAGGATCCTCATCGCGGTGTCGGTCAGGGCAGCTGGTCGGACAGATAGTTGAACTGCGCATAGAATTCGGCGTCGCGGTTCGCGTAGTCCTCGGCCACCGCGGTCATGGCGACGGCGGAGTCCTCCAACGCGGCGGATCCGTTACCGATCCGTTCCAGCGCCTCCTGAAGAGCGTCGTTGTACCACTGTGTCGCGTTGGTCATCTCGCCGAGCAGGCCGAGGTCCGATTCGGAGAGGTCCTGATCTGTCAGGAACGAACGGGCCGCATCCCATTTGTCGGCGGCCTTGCGGAGATACCGCACGCTGTCGCGCAGGGCGTCGGGGACGACTTCGTAACCCCTCATCGGGAATGTCCTTCCTCGGTGCCGTCGCGTGACTCCCGAAGCGCCCGTGCCCTGGCCTCCGCCCGCTGAATGGAGCGAAGTACGGCGGTGGACACGCTTCGACCGGTGGCGTAGCGCAGAGCGCTCGGATCGAGAGAGACCCGGAGCAGCTGCCCGTGACCGCGCACCGCCACGGTGCCCAGGCCGCCGTCGACGTCTTCGACGATCGTGGTCTCGGTGAGCAGGCTCGCCTTCTCCCTAGCGCGCCTGTACCGCTGTCGAGACCGGGCCAGCCGTTCCTCGAGTTCCTCACGGGAGGCCATCACCGACCCCCCTCGGCGGCGTGGAACCCCGGCAGGATCGTCGCCAACTGCGTTCGGGTCGTCTCCGCGGCCGCACGACGGGCCTCGCGGATGACATGGACCAGGTGGTCGCCGAGTCGCCCCGGATGCGGAGTGCGCAATGCGGCATCGGAGATGGTCAGGTCGACAAGGCGTCCGGTGCCGTCCACGGTGGCGCCGACCTGACGGTCGGGTGTGGCCGAGTCGTGACGCTGATCGCGCGCGATCAGCTCGAGTTCGCGAATCCGATCCTGCCGCCGTCTCAACTGCTCGGCGATCTGTCCACTGTCAGCTGCGGTGTTCACGGTGTTGCTCCCCCGGTCGTCGTCGACGGAAACCGGTCCGTTCGGCGAGTTCGAAGACAGGCGCCGACCGTTCTCCTGATTCCGTCATTCTTGCGGGTCCGATGTCCGTCTCTTCTTGGCGGGCCCGGTCTCGAGAAAGGTGGATTCCCGTTCCGTGAGAGCGATTCTGCCTCGGGTCGCCGCATGCTTTCCAGAAGGTTTTCCCCTGGCCGGTCGCGGAAAAATCGACGATCCGGCTCGGCGGACCTCCCACACGCCGAATCCGCTGCGGTCATCGACTCGGTCGCGGTCGCGCCCCGTGTCCATGCCTCACCGCCTGCCCGCTCCCGAAAATGGGGTGCGCTCCCACCGGCCCGGGGGTGGAATCGGGGGTATGGCGATCGAGTTGGGTACCACGGGCGTCGACGGACTGCGCGGCGTCGCCGCCGTGCTGGGCGGCTGGCAGGCCGACGGGGCGCCGCTGCAGCTCCATCCGGGCGACCTGGGCTGGTTCTGGCGTTTCGGCGCCCGGGCGACGGTCGAGGCCGTTCGCACCTGGAGCAGGGACGGGCGAATCCTGGCCGTCGGCCTGCTTGACGGCCGTCGACTGTTGCGGCTCGCGACCGCGCCGGAGGCCCGGCGAGACGAGGAGCTGGCGCGGCGCCTGGCGGCCGACGCGGGCGATCCGGCACGCGGGGTGCTTCCCGGCGGCGGCGTGTCCGTCGAGGCCCCGGCGGGCTCGCTGATTCGGGAGCTGTTGTCCGCCGACGGTTGGCGGGCCGGGGAGCCGTGGACGGCGCTGCACCGCGACCTCACCGATCCGGTGCCGCCTCCCGGAGCGCGCATCGAGGTGGTCGGGCCGGAGCAGGCGCACGTCCGGAGCGCCGTGCAGCGGGCGGCGTTCGACGGCTCCACGTTCACCGACGAACGATGGCACACGATGGCGGCCGGGCCGTTGTACGACGCCGCTCGCTGCCTGGTCGCTCACGACGACCGCGGCCTGGCGGTGGCGGCGGTGACGGTGTGGTCGGCCGGGCCGGGCAGACCGGGTCTGATCGAGCCCATGGGCGTCCACGGAGACCATCGCGGTCACGGCTACGGCAGGGCGATCACCGTGGCGGCAGCCGCGGCGCTTCGTTCGCTGGGCTCCTCCAGCGCGATCGTCGCCACCCCGAGTTCCCATTCCGGTGCGGTGGCGACGTACCGGTCGGCGGGCTTCACGCCGCGTCCCGAGCTGGCCGATCTGTGCCGCGACGCCTGAGCGTTCGGTGTGGGCGCGCCCGCCGAGGCGGCGAGGATCGTCCGCGTGCCCGGTTTCCCGCCGGGCACTGCGGGCTAACCGGACGCATGGACCACAGTGAGGTGCCGGTGCTGACCGCACTGCGTGAGTTCCGTGATCGGGGCTTCGTGCCGTTCACCGCGCCGGGGCACAAACAGGGACGCGGCGTCGACCAGCGGGTTCTCGACGTCCTGGGCACGGACGTGTTCGCCTCCGACGTCATCGCGCTCAACGGCCTGGACGATCGCGTCATGGGCGCCGGAGTACTGGCCAGGGCACAGGCGTTGATGGCCGACGCGGTGCACGCGGACCACACGTTCTTCTCCACCTGCGGCAGCTCGCTGTCGGTGAAGAGCGCGATCCTGGCGGTCGCCGGGCCCGGCGAGAGCATGCTGATACCGCGCCACGCGCACAAGTCGGTGGTGTCGGCACTCATCATCAGCGGGGTCGAGCCGGTGTGGGTGCGGCCTCGCTGGGACGAGGAGCTGCACCTGACGCATCCGCCGGGGCCCGCGGAGTTCACGGCGGCGTACGAGCGGCAGCCCGAGGCCAGGGGGATGCTGTTGGTGACGCCCACCGACTACGGCGCGTGCGGCGACATCCAGGCGGTCGCGGACACCTGCCACCGTCTCGGGGTTCCGCTGATCGTCGACGAGGCCTGGGGCGCGCACCTGCCGTTTCATCGGGACCTGCCGCAGTGGGCGATGGACGCCGGGGCCGACCTCTGCGTGACGAGCGTCCACAAGATGGGGGCCGCCGTCGAACAGAGCTCGGTCTTCCATCTGCGGGGCGATCTGGTGGACCCCGCCGTGCTGAAGGCACGTGAGGACCTGCTGGGGACGACCAGCCCGACCTCGCTGGTCTACGCGGCGCTCGACGGGTGGCGGCGGCAGATGGTCGAGCAGGGACACGAGCTGCTGTCCGCCGCGCTGCGACTGGTGGCGGAGGTGCGGGCCCGCATCGCGTCGATCGACGGCCTCGTCGTGATGCGGGACGAGTTCGTCGGGCCGGGCCTGGCCGCCGCGACGGACCCGTTCAAGGTGGTCGTCGACGTCGCGGCATCGGGAATCAGCGGATATCAGGCCGCGGACTGGCTTCGCGCCGAGCAGCGGGTCTCCGTGGGCCTGGCGGATCACCGGCGTGTCGTCGCGTTGCTCAACCAGTCCGACGACGAGCAGACGGCGACTCGGCTGGTCGACGCCCTCACCGCGTTGGCCGAGGCGGCGACGTCGTTCGATCCGCCGAGGCCGGTCGAGATCCCCCGTGCCGAGGACATGGAGCTGGAGGTCGCGATGCTGCCCCGAGACGCCTTCTTCGGGCCTGCCGAACAGGTTCCCGTCGGGCAGGCGGCCGGCCGGATCGCCGCCGAGATGATCACACCGTATCCGCCCGGTGCACCCGGCGTCCTTCCCGGCGAGGTGCTGACGGAGCCGATACTCGCGTATCTGCGCAGCGGGCTCGCGGCGGGAATGGAACTGCCTGATCCCGCCGACTCCGATCTCGGCTCCGTCCGCGTGGTCGCGCGCTCCTGAGTCCCCCCCGCGCGATCGGTCGAGAAGGACTCGCCGGAGCACGCCGCTCCGTGAGCCGTCGCCGCGAGCCTTGTCGGCGGACCCCTCGGCGAGGCGCCGAGCACGACGCCGACCCCTTGTCCGCCAGGACGTTCCGCCCTGACGGCCCCGATGCCGTGTCCGTTCACAGACCCGGGCGTACCGTCGCGGGCTTCGCCGTCACGTTTCGCCGCCGGAGCGGTGGGGAACGCGAAGGGACAGGACACGGAGGTGAGTGGGCGATGTCGTCGTGCGGCCCGGCAGGAGAGCCCATCGGGCTGCCCGTGGCCGCCGCCCTGCCGGATGCCATGGCCGTCATCGACCCTGCGGCGTGTCGGCGAGACGTGCCGCCCTCGGACGCGCGGCCGACGCCGGGAACGTCACGGAGGCGATGTGTCGTCGGCCCTGTGGACAGGGCGGCGAGCAGTCCAAACCACGGCTCAGCACCACGCACCGGACGGGTGGTCCTCGAACGAAGGGATGAGACCGTGCCTCAGCAGTCATGGAACGACAAGCGGGAACGCCAGTATCGACACATCAAGGACTCGCAGCGAGCACGCGGCACCGGGGAGGGCCGTGCCGAGGAGATCGCGGCACGGACCGTCAACAAGAACCGCGCCCGGTCCGGCGAGTCCCGTACCCGAAGCAGGACGTCCGTCGCGGACATGTCGCCGCAGAAGCGCGGTGGACAGCGATCCGGGAAGCGGCTCGGACCCGGCGGCCCCACCAAGGCGCAGCTGTACAACGACGCCAGGAGACGTGGCATCCGAGGCCGCTCCACGATGAGCAAGGCCGAGCTGAGCCGGGCCCTCGGTCGCTGACCACCTCGACACCTCGTCGTCGCCCCCGCGGCGATGACGCTGTGACGTCGAGATCCGGGTGCCGGGCTTCGAGGCCCGCCACCGAGGCGCCGCCGTGGACGCACGGCGGCGCCGGACGCGGTCGGCGTCGAACTCGAAGCGGGCCTCGCCGACGCCGAGGACAACGCCCACTCCGCGACCACCGGCAACGGCTGTCTCGACGCCTACACGCCCACCTGGGCTCGTCTATGGCGGGTCGGTCTGGCCGCGACATCCGAGCAGGTCCGCACCACACGCGGTGTCAGGTCCGCCCGAGCACCGGTGTCACGGCCTCGACGACCGCGCCGCCGACGGGGTCCGGGCGCCGCCCGTCTCGTCGACGGTTGGGCCGAGGTCGTCAGCGTGGGCCGCGGTCCTCAGCGTGGTGGACCACCGTCAGCGTGGGGTGATCGCCAGTCGGACGGAGTAGGGATCGACCGTCCCCGGCAGCGGACGACGCGGGTCCAGACTCGGCGTCGAGAGCAGCCGGGGGCGGGTCCGGTTCAACAGGACGGCCAGGGCGGTGCTCGCGGTCAGCAGGACGAGATCACGGCCGGGGCAGCGGCCGGGGCCGCCGCTGAACGGCAGGAGAGACCACTGATCGTCCGCGCGGCCCTCCAGCCACACCGCCGGGTCGAAACGGTCGGCACCGGGCAGCGTCTCGGGGTCCCGATGGAACAACGGGGTGACGATCAGCACCGTCGTCCGGCGGGGAAGAGCGACCCCGAGCAGGTCGGTCTCCTCGGTCGTCTCACGCAGCAGCGCGGGAGTGGTCGGCCAGAGCCGGACCGACTCGAGCAGGCAGGCGCGGAGATAGGGCAGCTCTCGCGGCGTGTCGTCGACGACGGCCTCGGCCTCGGCCCTGGCCCGCTCCGCGTGCCGCGGATGGGACGCGAGCAGGGCTAGAGCGCGCAGGGTGACCAGGCCCGCCGGTTCGAAGGCGAACAGCCATTGCGGGATCTGACTGATCGGCATGGCGTCGGGACTGCTCGGGGTGTTCGCGACGGCGGCGGCCAGGCTGCCCGGCTCGGCACGGCCGACATACTCGCTCAGCAGCCGCGCGAATCTTCTCCGTGCCCGCGGCTGCCGGGGACTCAGGTAGGACCAGTTCGCTCGGGCTCGGAGCGTGGTGAGGAGATCGCTGATCTCGTGGTCCTCGCTCGCCTGATCGCCCAGGACCACCCTGCGGACCAGCCGCCACCAGGCCGGACCGAACTCGCCCCAGGTCAGCGTGCCCGTTCGGAGGACGGTGTCGGCCAGCCGGTCGGCCTCCTCGCGGGCCTTGGCCGTCACGGCCGACCCGTGCCGGTGGATCGGCACGTCGGTGTCCAGGGCCTGTTCGACGAGGCGCCGCCGTTCGGCCCGCGCCGGTCCCCGCGAGATGAGGACGCCGTAGGGCTGGAAGTGCGCGAGCGCGCCCCGCTTCTCCCTGGTGGCGGGGGAGAACGGCTCCGGTGTGGCGTGGAGGACGCGGCGGACGTCGTTCCGATCCAGCAGGACGACGATCGAACGACCGGGGATGCGCAGTCGCAGCGGTCCCGGGCCGTGCCGCCGCCGAAGTCCGCGTAGCAGCTCGACCGCTCGGCGGTCCGCGTCGCGATGCTCCAGCCATGCCGTCACTCGCGGTCTGCGGACGATCAGGCCGCGTGCCGCCAGCGGTGCGAGCACTCGGGTCAGCACCCGCAGGGTGTCCGCACCGGTCGCCAGGGTCGTCCGCCCGGTGTTCCGGCGGTCTCGGGTGTGACGGTCGGCTCGGCGTCCGCCGCGAGCTCGGGAGATGTCGGGTGTCATGCCGGGCGGCTACCCGGGCCCCGGGCCTGCGAAACGATCGTGGACGGGCGTGCTCCGGCCGGGCGGGTGGCTGCCGTCGTCGTGCCGCGTACTCGGAACCCGTTCGCACCCCGTCTCCGCCGCCGGAATCGCGGGTGCCGAACCCGCCGCCGCCCGCCACGGCGGAATCGCCGAGCGCCGGGTGTCCGGCCACGCCGCCGAGACCGTCACCGCCACACGTTCCGCGTGGATTCCGGACCCGCCGCCGGACACGTCGCGGCGAGCGTCGGCGATCAGGCCACGTCCCGGGAACACGTCGAGCCCCTGGTCGGCGGTGGGGGACGCCGTTCCTGCTCGAGACCGCCGGACCCGCGGTCCGACCCGCCCCTGCGCACGACGGGTTCGAGCCCGGCAGCGAGAGGCCTGCCGGCTATGCCGAGGCCTGATCGGAGCTGCTCTCCGGCCGCAGGACGCTGGTGGGGGCCGGCGAGGTGCTGTCGACGTCGACCGACCGAGGCCTGCCGGGTTCGCCGAGGTCGGTCGGCTTCCCGCCGTGCCCTGCCCCGAGGCGTCGAGAGCGTCGGCGAGAGGAGGCGGGCGGGCCTGTCGACCGGCTCCGGTCCGAGGCCGGCCGTCCGGCCGGGGCGTCGGGTCTGATCGGGCGGGTCCCGACTCGGGCGGCCGGTCAGCGGGGTCCGTCGGGCGGCCCAGGCTCGTCGGGGACGTCGGGTGTCGCGGTCCGGTGCGGTCGAGGGGCGGAGGACACGGAATCTGTAGCTACACTTGTGTAGCTACAGGAATGTAGCTATAGTCGCGTCCGTCCACATCGGACAGTTGTACGAAACCCAAGGACGGACACATGCCTGAGCAGTCCCTGCCCCCGATCCCGGTGCACGTCGACTGGGACGCGGTCACCCGGGTCTCCCGCACCACGCTGACCACCCATCTCTGGGCCGCGCCGCTGCTGCGCCGCAGCTCGCCGGTCAGCAAGCGCGCCTACGAATCCCTGCGTGAGCTGCAGGCCGACAACGCCCGATTCCTGTCGTTCTGGACTCATCCGCACCTCAGCGTCCCCGCGCTGCACGCGCCGACCGAGACCGAGACGTCCTGGGACTTCAGCCATCTCGATCCGTTACTGGCCGACTTCATGGACGCCGCCGAGGGGCGGCCCGTGGTGGCGAACCTGGCGGCGATCCCGAGCTGGATGTTCACGGACTCCGCCCCGGAGCTGGGCACCGACCCGGACGCCGCGATCTGGCACTACGAGACGGGCGGGCCGCCGAGGGACGAGTCCCTCGCTGAGATCGCCGACTACTTCGAGCGCATCGCCCGGTGGTACATCGACGGCGGCTTCACCGACGAACGCGGCCGTCGCCACGTCTCCGAGCACGCCTACCGGTTCGCCTTCTGGGAGGTGTTGTGCGAGCCGGACGTGGGCCGCTCCTGGACGCCCGCCGACTACACCCGCCTGTACGACCTCGTCGTGCAGCGCCTGCGCGGGCTCGACCCCGACATGCGTTTCGTCGGCCTGTCACTGAGCCCGATCACGCGCGACGCCGACTACTTCTGGCACTTCCTCGACCCGGCGAACCACGCCCCCGGCGTCACGGTGGACGCCGTCTCCCACCACTTCTACGCCTCGCCTGCTCTGGGCAACGCCGTCGGCACCGAGGGCAACGCGCCGTTCGAGACCTGGCCGGCGACCTTCTTCGCCCAGGCCGAGGGCTTCCTGGACAAGGTCGAGCTCGTGGAGTCCATCAAGCGCCGGTTGAGTCCCCACACCGAGACCCACATCAACGAGATCGGCAGCTTCGCGCCCGACGTGATGGCCCCCGAACCCGAGATCCCCGAGGAGTACTGGGCGCTCGGCGGGGCCGTGGTCGCCTATCTGTGGTCGCGGATGGCCGAGATGGGCATCGAGCTGGTGGGCGTCGCCGAGTTCCTGGGCTACCCGACGGTGATCCCCGGCACCAGCCTCGTCGACTGGAAGACCGGCGAGCCCAACGCCCGCTATCGGGTCCTTCAGCTGCTGCTCGACCAGTTCGGCCCCGGCGACAAGCTCGTGACCACGAGCGCGGGCAGCGAGCTGGCCCCGGAGCCTCCCGTGCACGCGCAGGGCTTCCAGACCGAGCACGGCCGCCGCCTCCTGCTGGTGAACCGCTCGGCCGAGCCCGTCACGGTGAACCTCGAGGCCGCGGGACGCCCCGAGCGGATCACCGCCGTGGACACCGGCACGGGCGACGGCCCGGCCGTGACCACCGCGACGAACGACACCGTGGTGGTCGTCGGGCCGTTCGCCACGGCCGTCGTCGACCTGGCCTGACGGCCGGGACCTCGGGCGGGCCGACCACGGGCGGCAGGTCGTCGGCGGCCGAGCGTCACGCGTGGTCCCGGCGGCGGCTCGGTCATGCCGCCTGCCTCGGCGGCGGGACGCCCTCCTAGGTTGAGCGCAGCGGTATCCGACCGGTGAGGAGTGACGATGAATGCCAGGGCCCGTCGCAGCCAGGAGGAGATGCTGGCCGACATCCGCGCCGCCGCCCTGGCGGAGCTGACCGAGGTCGGGATCGGCCGCATGAGCATGGCGGGCATCGCACAGCGATCGGGAACGGCCCGTACCTCGCTGCATCGACGCTGGTCGAGCCCCACCGAGATCCTGCTCGAAGCCGTGGAGGACAGCTATCCACAGGAGACGGTCTCGCCCGGCCTCGACGACCTGCGCGGTGATCTGATCCGAGCACTCGAGTTCCTGGTCGACTGGACCGCCACCCCGACCGCGCGGGCGGTGGAGTCGATCCTCGCCGAGCGGGCCCGCCATCCGGAGCTGGCTCAGGCGCTGTACGAGCGGGTGTTCGACCAGAAGGGCGGGCGGTTCACCCGCACCGTGCTGATGCACTACGCCGAGCACGGGTACCTCGATCCGGCGTTGGTCACCGACGTGGTCACCGACATCGGCGAGGCGCTCGTGCTCAAGCACTTCGCCGACAGCGGCAGTCCGCCGGACGCGGTGCTGCTGGCCCGCATCGTCGACGAGGCGGTGCTGCCCGCCGTGGGGGTCCCGCCCGTCGTCGGTCGGGAGTCCTGATCGCGGCTTGGGCGGTGTGTGCCTCCTCGGAGTCGATGTCGAGACGGGCGACCGGGGAGCGGGCGTCGTCGGATCTCGCGACGGGTGCGACCGTCGCCGCTGCGCGGGCGGGGCGCCGCACGTGCCGAACACGCACCGAGTCGCTGCCCCCGTTCGACGTCGGCGGACGACCGCCCCAGCGCGGCACCCGGCCGATCAGGTGTCTCCCGGACGGGAACTCGGGCCGCTCGGGAGGCCGCCGTGCCGCGCCGAGGCCGACGTCGAGCGAACGGGCGACGATGTGCGACGGGCGCGCGGGGTCGGCGCCGGGCCTCCTCCGGCAGGTGCGTCGGCGGGGCCGTGACCTCCGCGGCGCGGATCGGCTTCGACCCGGAGCCTTTCCCGACGAGACCGTGCCCGCTCAGCGGTCCGGCGGGCCCGCGTCGCCGATCGAATCGAGGTAGTGGTCTATCGCGTCCATCGAGGCCCGGAAGCGGGAGGACCGCCGTCGTCGTCGATGGTGCCGGAGCAGCTCTCGGCGGGCGGCCTCGAGCAGTTCGGCGGCGGCGGCCTCGTCGAGCTGCTCCTCGCTGCCCGCCCTGGCGCGATGACCACGCAGCGCACGGACGGCAGGCAGTTCGGCGGCGGTCACCTCCTGATCAAGGTAGTAGCTGGTGCGGCTCTCCTGAGTCGCCTCCCAGGCCCGACGGCGTGCCTCCGGCGCCGAGACGGCGGGTGGCGACGGAAGACGGGCCGGACCGAGACTGTCGAGGGCCTTCCGGATCTTGTCCTGCGATTCGCGAACCCGACGCACCGCGTCGGCCCGCGTCGGTCGGCGGAAGCGTGAGGTCGCCCTGGCCCGCGTGCCGGGGGCGGCGACCGGCCCCACCGACTGATGCTCGCTGCGGGCCCGTCGATGCAGCGCCTCGCTCAACTCCTCGAGGGAACGGAAACCCTCCATCGGCGGCCGGGACCGATTCCAGGCGCTCAATCGAGAGCGGACGACCCGTTCCATCGGGGTGAGACCGCCGTCGGCGTCCCGTCTGCCGCCGCGCGCGGTGCCGCCGTCTCCATAGCGGTCCCGACGGTGCTGTTCGGCCAGTCGCTCGGCGGCGGCGCCCACCCCCACGGGGTAGGGCCGCTGCTCGGAGTTCCGGTCCAGCGCGGTGAGGATCGCCCGGGGGCACCACAGCGAGTGGTAGTACGGCCGGAGCAACGCCGTGTAGGCCGCCACGACGGTGGGGGCGGGGGAGCCCACGCCCAGGGCCGCCAGCACCGTCCGCGTCGCGGCATGCTGGGTGCGCTCGTCGTCCCGGTGCGGCACCAGGAAGACATGCCCCAGCAGCGACTCCTCGGACGGCGGCGGCACGGCGCTCATCCCGACAGTATGGCCGTCGACGGTGTTCGGCGGCCGTACGAGTCTCGCGCGCCCGGCTCCGCCGCCGCGCACCGCGTCCCGGCGGTCCGGCCGCCGGGGTCGACCTCCGTCCGAGGAACCCGGGGCCCGGCCGCGATGCGGCGAGGGGCCCTGACCGACCGGAGCCCTATGGGCGTCGAACCTCGGACGTCGAACCTCGGGGCGTCGAGACTTGTGCGTCGAACCTCGGGCGTCATCGCGCGGTGGGATCGCCGGGCAGGCCCGCACGGGGTGCGCCGTTCGACCGCCGCGCCCTGACGGCTGGACCCTTCGCGTGGCCCGGTGATCGAGCCCGCGCCGTTCGACCACTGAAAGTCTTCTCGCGGTTCGACCGCTGGGGTCTTTTCGCGGTTCGACCGCTGGGGCCTTTCCGCGGTTCGACCGCTGGGGTCTTTTCGCGGTTCGACCGCTGGGGCCTTTCCGCGGTTCGACCGCTGGGGTCTTTTCGCGGTTCGACCGCTGTGGCCTTCTCGCGGTTCGACCGCTGTGGCCTTCTCGCGGCTCAGCCGCCGAAGGTGATGCCGCCCTGGATGTCGCGTGCCTGCACGACGTTGCCGTGCACGTGGCCGGAGACCTGGTTCACGACGCCGCCGTCGGTCGCCGTGCCCTCGGTGCGGGCCGACTCCCACAGCGTCCGCACCCGATGCGCGAAGGCCGGGTCCTCGTTCGCGGCGCGATCGATCGCCTCGGCGAGTCGCTCGACGAGCTGCTCGTCCTGCGGGTCCTCGGCGGCCGCCGTCAACGCCGCGGTCGCCGCCGGATCGTCGGCGAACCGCTCCCGGACGGTCTTCACGAGCGCGGCCGCGGCGCTGCGTGCTCCCGAGGCCAGGAGGCCCGCGGCCTGCCGCGCCACCGCCGAGGCGATCGCCACCAGAACCGAGTCCATCATCGTCAGGCTCCTCCCGAACATCGACCGCTGCTCACGGTTGATCGTCTCCGTACTCAACGTAGCAGTGTCGGTACCGCCCGTCCGCCGCTCGAACCCGCCGCGCGTCTGCCGGCGCCTCGCCGGTGCGATCGCGCCCGCGCGGCTGCTCTCACACACTGGGAGTCGTGGCCGACGGGCAGGCGGTGCCACCGAGGGCGCCCGGCGATCCGCCGCTGTCGCGTCGGCCACGAACGCACACACTCGACCCACGACACGTGAAAGTCTCACCCTGCTCGGACCTGGCCGAACCCCGGAACAGGCGGGCCGCCACCGACGGAGGAGCCGCGCTCGATGACTGCCGACGACGGGGCGCGGGGCGCCGGGGCGGTGCGCCGCCTGCTGCCGACGCTGCGGCTGCTGCTCGGCGGATCGCTCGGTGCGGCCGTCGCCCTGCTGCTCCACGTGCCCGCGGGCGGGATCTTCGGCGCCGTCGCGGGCAGTGCCCTGGTGAACATCCGCTGGTCCGGGCATCGCCCGGCCCGCTGGCTCAGTCGGGTGGGCCTGCTCCTGCTCGGGTGTGTGGCCGGCGCCCGGCTCGACGGGGGCAGTCTGGCCACCCTGGCGACGCTGGCGCTGCCGGTGCTCTTCGGTGTGCTGGTGCTGCTGGCGGTCGACGTCGGACTCGCGCTGCTGCTGCGTCGACGCTTCGGCTTCGACCTGCGCACCGGTCTGCTGGCCTGCTCGCCGGGCGGCTTCAGCGAGATGGCGGCCGTGGCAGCGGAGGTCGGCGCCCGTACCGAGGTGGTCGTCGCCGTCCACCTGGCCCGCATCGCGGCCGTCGTGCTGGTCGTGATGCCGCTGCTGATCTGGTTCTCGGGGTCCCCCGCATGACGGTCCTCGGGCTCGTGGCCGCCGCGTTGCTCGGCGCGCTGCTCGCCAAGCTGGGGCGCGTCCCCCTCTGGCCGCTGATCGGGGCGATCGCGGGCGCGGGCACGTTCCACGCCCTCACCGGTATGCCGGAGAACCTTCCGCGAGCCCTGGAGATCGGCGCTCAGGTGGTCGTCGGCACCGTGGTCGGCTCGGCGCTGGGGCCCTCGCTCGTCCGGGTCCTGCGCAGCCTGCTGGTGCCCGGGCTGCTGGCCGTGCTGACGATCCTCGGCGTCGGCGTCGGGCTGGGCGTGCTGCTGTCGCACTGGGGCGACGTCGACGAGACCGTCGCGGTGTTCGGCATGGTTCCCGGCGGTGTCGGCGAACTCGTGGCGGCGACGGCGAGTCTCGGTGGGGACAGCGCCGTGGTCGCGGGCATGCACCTCATCCGTCTGGTGGTGCTGTTGACCGTCCTGCCGCTGCTCATCCGCTGGTTGGACCGCGGAACGGGCGGCGAGGAGACCGGACCCGGCACGGGTTCGTGACCCGGTCCGCGTCGAATCGGTCCTCGCGGGGCCGGGTGCCGACTACGGTGGGCCTCCTCGTCCTGCCCGCCCGCCCATCGAATCGGGGGAACCTCGTCATGATCGTCGTCGTCGGTGCGGACCAGCTGTCCGGTGTCGCCGTGGTCGCCCGGCTGCGCGCGGCGGGGATCGCCCACCGCGCCGTGCCCCTCGGCGTGCCGACGGCGGGCGGGACGCCCTCCGTCGCCGAGTTCGAGAAGACACTGGTCGAGGACGGGGTGCTCGACGGGGCCGACGGCCTGCTCATCGCCCCGAACCCGAACGGCGCCGAGGCGCCGGACGGTGGAGCCGCCCTGCTGACGGGGGTGATCGACCGTGCCGTCGCGGCGGGGGCGTCACGCGTGGTCTACCTCAGCATCGCCGCGGCGCACCTCTCGCCGATGGTCTTCCACGCCCGGACGGAGGAACACCTTCGCTCCCTCGACGTCGAGCACACCGTGCTCCGACTGGGGCTGACCCTGGAGGTCTTCCGGCCGCTGATCCGACACGCCGCCGAGACGGGGGAGCTGCCCGCTCCGGAGGGTGCCGCCCGGTTCGCCGCGGCGTCCCGTCCGGATGTCGCCGCCGCGGCCGTCGCGGCGCTCACCGGCGAGTTCGCGGGTCCGATGCTGGACGTCACCGGCGATCGCGCGTTCGACCTCACCGAACTCGCGGCGGCGGTGGCGACGGCGGCCGATCGGCCCGTCCGGCGCACCGTGGCGCCCGACGCCGAGCTGCTGCGGACCCTGGTCTCCACCGGGATGCCGGAGCCTGCGGCGGGCGCCCTGCTCGGCATGATCAGATTCGGCGAGAACGGCGTCTTCGGCGCCGTGTCTCCGCACCTGCGGGCCCTGCTCGGCGGGCCGGGGACCGAGCTGGCCGCCGCCGTCCGCCCGCTGCTCGCCTGAGACGGCCGGCCTGGGCGGATCGCGGTCTCGCCGCCATCCGCCCAGTCGTCCGCCCGCCGGACGCTTCGAATCAGGCGTCCTGGATCAGGATTCGACGTTCCATGCGTGCCAGCGGTCGATGTCGATCCAGACGCTGACGCGCGGCCGGGTGCGCTCCGGATAGGGACGGCCCGTGTACAGGGTGGACAGTCTGTCGATGTCGGTGAGCTCCGGATCGTCCTCGATCGAGGTCGCCCGCCCCTGGATGCTGACGTGCTTGTACCAGTTCCCGTCCTCGATCACGGTGAGCGAGACACGCGGGTCCCGACGCAGATGCGACAGCCGCGTGCGCTTCGCGTCGAGGTTGACCAGGATGCGGTCGTTCTCGAACAGATACCAGGTGGCGACCGAGACGGGCGTGCCGTCCGAGCGGAGCGTGGCCATCACGGCGGGATTCGCGCCCTGGAGCAGGGCGATGACATGCGGGGGAAGAGGTTCGGCAGCCATGATCGTCATCCTCGTCCTGGTCGGTCCGCTCCGCAACGCGACGGCGGGAACGGCGCCCTCATCCGAACTCCGCGCGTAGCGCGGGCAACAGACGATCCCTGGCGAACGGGAAGAACGGCTCCTGATGGCCTCCGCCGATCTGCACGAGCGCGATGTCGGTGAAGCCGGCCTCGGCGAACGGGCGGACCGACTCGACGAAGGCGCCGACGTCGTCGCCGCAGGGGATCGCCTCCGCCACGTCGGCCGGGCGGGCGAACTGGCTGGCCGCGGCGAACGCCGCGGTGGAGGGAAGTTCGGAGTTGACCTTCCAGCCGCCCGCGAACCACCGCATCTGGTCGTGCGCCCGCGCGACAGCCGCGTCGCGGTCGGCGTCGAAGCACATCGGCTGCTGGCCGATCTTGCGGCTGTGCACCATCGTGCCGGACCGGGCCTCGTCCCAGTTCCGCACGAGCTCCGACTTCGGTTCGGTGGCGACGAGGTGGTCGCTGAGCGTGGCGAACCGCCGGATCGACTGTGGGCCGGACACCGCGACGGCGATCGGCACGCGCTGCTCCGGGAGATCCCAGACCTTCGCCGAGTCCACGTGGAAGTGTTCGCCACGGTGCGTGACGTACCCGCCGTCGAAGAGCCTGCCGATGATGTGCAGTGCCTCCTCCAGCATGTCGTGCCGGACGTTCACCGGCGGCCAGCCGCGCGCCACGATGTGTTCGTTGAGGTTCTCGCCCGCGCCGACGCCGAGGGTGAACCGGCCCTCGGACAACAGCTGGACGGTGGCGGCCTTCTGCGCGACCACCGCCGGGTGGTAACGGATGATCGGGCAGGTCACGTACGTCATCAGTTCCAGGCGGCTCGTCGCCTGGGCTACGGCGCCGAGCACGCTCCAGCAGTACGAGGCATGACCCTGGGAGTCCAGCCAGGGAAAGTAGTGATCGCTGGAGACCGCGAAGTCGAATCCCGCGGCCTCGGCCGCGACGGCATCGGAGACCAGCTGGCGGGGCGGGGCCTGCTCGGTGAACAGAGTGTAACCGAAGGAGATCATCTTGCGACGATCACACGGTGCGGTGTCCGCCGCACCTCGGGCGGTCCCCGCCGCCGGACACTGGCCGGAGGCCGCACGCCTGGTGCGGAGCGTCGCACTCTGAGCATGACCCTTGTGGGTGACGGCATCCTCGGCTAGGCAGTCCGGGTGACGGGCTTACTGCTGGGACCGATCCTGCGCTACACGGACGCCGACTCCGCGACGGTGTGGGTGGAGACCGACACGGCGTGCGACGTCGAGGTGCTGGGGACCACGACGCCGACCTTCGCGGTGGGCGGACATCACTACGCCCTGGTGGTGCTGCGGGACCTTCCATCGGACACGTCGACGCCGTACGAGGTGCGCCTGGACGGGAAGCAGGTCTGGCCACCGCCGGACTCCACGCTGCCGCCGAGCCGCATCCGCACCCTCGCTCGGCACCCGGAGCACTTCACCCTCGTCTTCGGCTCCTGCCAGCATCCTCGCGTCGACCCCGAGGGTCGCCCCGACACGCTCGGACCGCATGCCCTGGCCGCGTACGCACGTCGGATGGCGATGCGGGACGAGGAGGACTGGCCGGACGCGCTGCTGCTGTTGGGTGATCAGGTCTATGCCGACGAGACGAGTCCGGCGACGCGGGAGTGGCTGGCGGCGCGTCGCGACCTGAGCGTGGCGCCGGGACCGGAGGTGGCGGACTTCGAGGAGTACACGCACCTGTACCACGAGGCATGGTCGGAGGAACTGCTGCGCTGGCTGCTCTCCACGGTCCCGACGGCGATGATCTTCGACGACCACGACGTCCGCGACGACTGGAACACCTCGCAGGCCTGGCGCCGGGAGATGGCCGCCACGTCGTGGTGGCGGCGCCGAATTCGCGGCGGGCTGGCCTCCTACTGGATCTACCAGCACCTCGGCAATCTTCGGCCCGTCGACCTCGAGAACGACGAGGTCTACGCGCGAGTCCTGCGTTCCGGCCGGGACGGCGACGCCCTGGAACTGCTGGAGGACTTCGCCGAATGGGCGGACTCCGAGGCCGACGGCGGCACCGCCTACCGCTGGAGCTACCGGCGTGACTACGGGCCGGTGCGCCTGATGGTGATCGACAACCGAGCGGGCCGCGTCGTCGCCGCGGGGGTGCGCAAGATGGTCGGCGACGAGGAGTTCGACTGGATCGAGCGCAACGCCGTCGACGCGCCGGGCCGCATCGAGCACCTGCTCCTCGCCAGCACCCTGCCCTGGCTGCTGCCGCCCGCGATCAGCGACCTCGAGTCGCACAACGAGGTGGCCGCCGCCCGGCCCGGCCGACGCGGCGCGCGAGGAGAGCGGATCAGACAGGGCCTGGACCTGGAGCACTGGGCGGCGTTCCGCGAGTCCTTCGACCGGCTCGCCGCTCTGCTGGCGCGCTCGGTGCGCGGCGGCGCGGCGACGGCCTCGGTGCTCTCCGGCGACGTCCACCACAGCTATGTCGCCAGGGCGCGGTATCCGGACGCACCCGACGCGCCCGTCTATCAGCTGACCTGCTCACCTCTGCACAACGCGGCCCCGAGGAAGCTGCGCTGGGCCTTCCGGATGGGCTGGTGGCCCGTGCTCGCGCGCCTGACCAGGCTCGCCGCCCGCCGCGCGGGCGTCGCCGACCCGCCGCTGAGCTGGGATCGGGTCGCCGGGCCCTACTTCGGCAACGAGGTCGCCACCATCACCATCCGAGGTCGACACGCCGAGGTGCGTTTCGAGCAGGCCGTGACGACCGAGGGACGACCGGCGCTGCGGCCGATGACACGGCAGGTGTTGGCGCCGGGCTGATTCCGCCGGTGGCGGGTCGCCGGGCCCCGCCGCCCGGGCAGGACTCTCGGCTGCTCCCGTCCGAAGGCGATCGACCGCACGGGGCCGCCGTCGTCGCACGGCGTCCCGGGCGGCACGACGGCGGGCCCGCGCCGCGAGGCGACCGGCTCCAGGCTCCGGACCGCGGTGTGGTCGGCCGGCGCGGAGTCTCGGTGCTCGCCGTGCCCACCGCGCCCGACCCCCTCGGTGGCCCGACGGCGAGCCCGTGAGCGGAGTCGCCCCACGCACGGCGGTCCCCCGCGTGGGCTCCTCGTGCAGCGGCTTTGCCGCGAATCCCCGCCCGCGTGGCGGACTCCGGCCTCCGGCGGACGACGGGCACGCGCGCCTCGTCCTCGACGGTCGTCCATCCGACTCCGAGTCAATCCAGACAGCGGATGTCAGCTTTCGCCGGCACCCTCCATCGCGTCCGAATACGACGTGAGGAGACACGACAGTGCAACTGCGGGACACGATCGCGGTCGTCACCGGCGCCAGCCGGGGCGTGGGACGGGGCATCGCCGAGGTGCTCGGCGAGAACGGCGCCACCGTCTACGTCACGGGCCGGTCCAGCCGCGCCACCGGCAGCCCCACCGGGCGACCCGAGACCATCGAGGAGACGGCCGAACGGGTCACCGCCCGGGGCGGCACCGGCATCCCGGTGCGGTGCGATCACACCGAACTCGATCAGATCCGGGCGTTGTTCGACCGGGTGCGGTCGGAGTCGGGCAGGCTCGACGTGCTCGTCTCCAACGCCTGGGGCGGCTACGAGGTCGGCGACGGCGCGATCGTCGCGCAGCCGCTGTGGGAGGGCGACCCGCGCCAGCTCGATCTGATGCTCACCGCCGGTCTGCGGGCCCACCTGCTCACCGCCCAGTTCGGCCTTCCGCTGTTGACCGAGACGGGCGGCGGCCTGCTCGCGGTGACCACCTGGGCGGTCGGCCCGGAGTACTACGGTCAGCTGTACTACGACGTCGCCAAGACGGCGGTCAACCGGATGCCGCTCGGTCTCGCCGAGGACCTCCGTCCCTCCGGTGGCACCGCCGTGGCGGTCTCGCCGGGGTGGACGCAGACCGAGGGCATGCCCGACGAGGTACAGCCCTACACCGAGTCGCCGGAGTTCATCGGGCGTGCCGTGGCGGCGCTCGCCGCCGATCCCGATCGCGGCCGACACACCGGCACCCTGCGCACCGTGGTGGAGCTGGCCGCCGACTACGGATTCACCGACGTCAACGGTCGGGCGAGCAGCCCGTTCTGGGATGCCCTGGCCGAGGGTCGCTCACTGCCCGAGGAGATGTTCGGGAATACAGCGAGCTGAGCCGCCTGGCCGCGTCGGCGACCAGTTCGCGCACCTCCGGCGGTGCGAGCACCTCCGCCTCGGGACCCATCCCGAGCAGCATGTCGGCGCCGATCTCGGCGGACTCGACGGGCAGGGTCAGGATGACCCAGCCCTGTTCGTCGGGTTCCCCCGCCTCGGCCAGCGCCCGTCGCGCCGACGCGGGGTCCATGATCCGGGGGAGCGCGAGTCGGCCGACAGGGGAGACCCGCAGCGTCACCGCGCTGGTGAGCATCTGGGCGAGGAACTGTGCCGAGCGCTCCCGCCAGAACGTGGCCAGATCGAAGGACTCGTCGCGGACGAAGGTCGTGGGCAGCGGATCGACGGTCACGAACCGGTCCACCCGGTACACCCGGTGGTCGTCGTCGACCTCGGCCACCAGATACCAGCGGCCGTTCTTCAGCACCAACGCCGTCGGCGCCAGCTCCCGGGCGACCTCGCGATCGCCTCGGCGGTACCGCGTCGCCACCCGCCGGTCCTCCCACACGGCACGGGCCAGCTCGGTGAGCAGCGGGGGAGCGACCGCCTCGTCGAACCAGCCGGGCGCGTCGAGCAGGAACCGGCTCGCGGCGTCGTCGGCGGCGGCGCGCAGGGCGGGCGGCAGCGCCGCGGACACCTTGCGGCGTGCGCTGCCCGCCTGCGCGCCGAGCCCCAGCTCCTCCAGGGTGCGGCCGAGCCCGGAGAGGAAGAGGGCCTGCGCCTCGGCGGAGTTCAGCCCGGTGAGTCGGGTGTGATAGCCGCCCAGCAGCTGGTAACCGCCCGCGGCGCCGCGCTCGGCGTAGATCGGCACGCCCGCCGCGTTCAACGCCAGGACGTCGCGGTAGACCGTGCGCTCCGACACCTCCAGCTCGGCGGCCAGCTCGCCCGCCGTCATGCGGGTCCTGGCCTGGAGGAGCAGGACCAGCGAGATCAGGCGTGCGGCCCGCATGAGAACTCCCTTTCGCGCCCGGGATGGTCGTCGGCCTCGGCCCGCAGGAGCCCCGTGCCGGTTCGTCGGGTAGGCGAGGTCGAGTCGAGTGTCCCCGGACACGGGCGGCCTGCCGACGCTTCGGAGACGTCGACAGTAGTTCGGCCGTCGGACACCGGTCCTCGGACACCGGTCCTCGGTCCTCGGGCATCGGACACCGGGCATCGGGCGGCGCGCTCGCGGTCGTGCGGCCACGCCGTGCCCGCCGATCCGCTGCCTGCGGCTTCCCCGCGGCCGAGGGACCGACCGGTCGTACGCGGCCTCGGCCACGCCGCGTCGAGCGGGCCGCCGCCGATGCCGACGAGGCGGCCGACGCCGAAGGCGGGCGACAGGTTCCGAGGCACCGGCTCGGGGCGCTGGCCGCTCTCCGTCGACCGGTGAGCCGGACCGGCCGCCGGAAGACTCGTCGAGAACGGCATGCCGCCGGGACGACGACCACGGTGTCCACTCGGTACCGGGCCGGCGAGGTCTGACAGGGACCTGCGCCGACGCTGATCGACCGGTCTCGACGTCGGGATGGTCGGGGCCCCGACAGAGCACCCCTCGACCACGCCGCTGTCGCGGCAGGAGGGTCACGTCCGGACGACGGCACGCCGGTGCGGCTCCCGGCAGGCCCGTCTGCGATCCGGGTGGGCACGCCCGCGAACCGGGCCGATGCACGCCGCTCGACGCCGCCGCCGAGCCGTCGACGCAGTCCGGCCGAGCAGCCGTGCCCGGGCGACGCCGCCCGGCGGGGCATCCGCCGGATCGATACCGCGGCCGCGTCGCCCACTACCGCGGCCGCGTCGGCGGGTATCACGGCCGTGCCTGCGGCCGACCGTCACGACGCGCGCGAGGAGGCCGTGACGCGCCGAACAGCACCCCCGACGCGACCGGCCGGACCCCGTGGTGACCGACGCGATCGATCGCCGCGCCACGCCGTACCCGCGTCGTCAGCCCGCGGTGCCGCCGACCTCCCGGGCCCGCTCCACCGGATAGGTGGTGAGCCTGCCGCACATCCCGAGCCCGCGGTCGTCCCTCGGCACGATCTGCCGGATCTCGGCGGCTCCCAGTCGTGAGACGTCACCCGACCTCAGCGCGGCCAGCTGCGCGCCGGTGCGTTCCGCCTCGGCCAGCGCGCCCGCCCGCCAGCGCTGCTCCCAGTCGGCGAGCTTCCCGCCCACCAGAGCGAGTGCCTGCTCGTGGAAGCGACGCAACGCCTCGTCGCGTCCCGCCGCGACCTCGTCCCGCAGCAGGCCGAAGCCCTCGATCGCCAGGTCCCGACGTGCCCGAGCCGCCGCCTCGGCCGCCGCGTGCCCCTCCACCGCCGGGCCCGGCAGCACCGCGGCTCGGGCGTACGCCGCCGGGTCGGCCAGGACCTCCGGCGGGAAGGTGAAGACGGCGTCCCCCGCCTCGGGCAGCCCGTTGTTCTGCATCACCACCACGATGCGCAGACTCGCCGTGTTGATCAGGCGGTGGATGGTCCCCGGGGTGAACCACAGCGTCGTCCCCGGCCGCAGCTCGCTCTCCTGGAATCCCGTCGCCGTCAGCGTCTGCACCGCGCCCTCGCCCGAGACGACGACGTAGGCCTCCGTACAGGTCAGGTGCATGTGCGGCGAACCGCCATGGCTGTCGTCGGCGGTCGGCCAGTCGTAGACCTCCAGCTGGGACACCCCCACGCCGCCGGGCAGCAGTAGGGCGTCCCCGTCCCGATACGGACTCGATTCGGTGGTCACGTCGTCTCCTCTCGCTCGGATGTCCGGCAGGCCGCTCGTATGAGCCCGGCCGTCCCGCGTGCTCATCGCGGCGATCGGTCCGCCGTCAGGACCACGTCCGTTCCGCCAGCGTGCGAGCGACACGGTCCGCGGACCAGGCGCCGTCGGCCACCACCACGCGGTACTCCCGGTCGAGCGCCGCGCCGGGCGGCAGCACGAGCTCCTCGTAGAACGCCCAGCTCGGATTGACCACGGCGAACGGATCCGACCGGACGAACCAGTGCGCCGGGGTCGCCGCGTTGCGCGGGCCCTCCTGGAAGACGAGCGTCGAGTGCCGGTCGACGCCGTCGTGCTCGCCCGAGTACGCCACCCAGTCCGCGTGCTGCCCCATCAGGCCTGCGGCGTCGAGGCCGTTCGGCGTGAGCACGGTGCCGTCCCGGAACGCCCGCGGCCCGCGCCAGGCCAGGCCGGTGTATCCCGCCATCGGCCTGCCCTCGGTGGTGGGGCTGCCGAAGCGCAGCTCCGTGTCTCGCACGTTGGTGATCGTGCTGTGCCAGGTCAGCGTCCAGGAACCGTCCTCGACGTCGACGTCGTGCACGGAGAGGCGACGGACCTCCCGCGCCCACGTCTCCTCACCGGAGTTCAGCCAGGTGAGACGCTCGACGACGTCGAGTCGGTCCTCGGTGGCGTCGACGGCGTCGAAGCCGTCGTGCCGCATCCGACCGATGTTGTCCTTGACCACGTACCCCTCGTCGCGGACATAGCTCACCCCGCCCCAGAAGTTGTCGCCGGACACGTGCGACGCGGTGAGCTGCAGCCCCTTGTGCCAGCGGTGGTCGTTGGGTCGGTAGTCGGTCACCACGTCGCCCGCCAGGGTGCGCAGCGGATGACAGTAGGGCTTGGGCGACTCGAACGCGCTCGGGTCCGGTCGATAGACGTAGGACAGGACCGCCACGCCCGCCGCCTCCACCACGATCTCCGCGCCCAGTTCGTGCCGCACGTGCAGGATGCCCACGATCCTCGTCCCCTCTCAGTCGCCGTCTGATGTCGTGCGCCCAGGGCCGCTGTGGCCCCCCGACGGTGCGCCGAGCGTCCAGTCGGTGCGGCCGCCGCTGGGATCGGTGTAGAACGGGTCGCCTTCGACGATCTCGCCCGCGCGCACCGGACGTCCCGTCACCGCGGCCTTGTACATCGCGGTGGTGAACTCCAGGCTCCGCCTGCCGTCCGCACCGCTGCACCTCGGCCTGCGGCCTGCGCGCATGGCGGCGAGCACGTCGGCGAGCTGCGCCGCGTGGGACCCGGTCTCGTCGGTGCTCGGCGTGCCCCAGCTCGCGACCTGCTCGGCCGGGACGTGCCGGGCGGGCGTGTAGGTCCAGTCGTCGTTCGTGTAGCCGTACACGTGGTTCAGCTCCACGGTGGCATCCGCGAGATCCACCCGGATGCGGCTCGTCTCCTGCGGCGAGAGCACGCTGTTGACGACCGATCCCATGGCGCCCGAGGCGAAGTGCACCAGCGCGGTGGAGACGTCCTCGGTCTGGACGTCCCTGGCGAGTCGACCCGCCATCGCCCGCACCTCGATCCAGTCGCCCATCAACTCCAGGAGCAGGTCGACCTGGTGGATGCCGTGCCCCATCGCGGGTCCGCCGCCCTCGGTGTCCCACCGGCCACGCCACGGAACGGCGTAGTAGGCGTCGTCGCGGTACCACGTGGTCTGACACAGCGCGACGTACGGAGCGCCCAGCCTGCCCTCGGAGATCAGGTGCCTGGCGTGTTCGGCGCCGGAACCGAAGCGGTGTTGAAAGACGAAGGCGGCGTACGGGCCGACCTGGGTCCGATCGCCGCCTTCGGCGGCCGGGGTCTGACTGCCGCCTTCGGCGGCGGTTGTCTGACTGCCGCCTTCGGCGGCGGTGATCTCGTCGTACTCCGCCAGCGACCGGCACGGCGGCTTCTCACACCACACCCAGGCCCCCGCGCGTAAGGCGGCGACCGCCTGCTCCCGATGTACGGCGGGCGGCGTGCAGATGACGACCAGATCAGGCTGTTCCCGTGTCAGCATGGTCTCGACGTCCGAATAGGACGACGGGATGTTCCATCTGGCGGCGCGGTCGCGAGCCCGATCCGGGTCGACGTCCACGGCGGCGACGACCTCGACGTCGGCCGAGGCCGCCAGCGCGGGCAGATGCCTGCCGTCGGCGATGTCGCCGGTGCCGATCACCGCGACTCGGATGAGGGTGGTTCCCGGGCGATACGTGGCGCGCTCCTCACCTCGGCTGCCGCGGGCGTCGCCGCAGGCAGGGATCGACGCGGGTCGATCGAGTCATGGCGTCTCCGGCCGACCTGCGGGAAACGCTTTCCTCCGACGGTATCGGCCCGCTCGACGGTACTCAACGCCCGTGTGGAGGACGGCGTCGTCCTCGGCCGGTTGCGGCCGGCGCCGCCCCGCACCTGTCGCTCGCCCGGAGTGTGAGACGGAAGGCCTCGCCGCCCCGGCCCGGTCACCCGTCGGCGGACTCGGAGGTGCCCGTGGACCCCGCTCGCGGCCCGGATGTTCCCGAACGCGTCGTGGAGTGTCGAGCGCTTCTTCACCGAGGCTCGCGACAGGTCTGGGCCCCTCCCGGCCGACCGGTCCGCCCGGGACGCCCACATCGGTCCTGGGCGCGGAACCCCGCGATGCGGCGGATACCGCGGTGCCTGCCGCCGCGGCGGGGCTCACCGCCGACGGACTCGACGGCTCGAGCCGACGCCGCCCAGGTGCAGGGCCAGGCATGGCAGGACCGCGGTGGTCGGCAGGTCGCGCCGACCAGGCCCGGCGAGGCGCCGGCGATGTCGCGGATCAGGGCGGGCCCGAACAACACCGCGGCGACGACGGCGGTCACGGTCGCCTCCCGAGGTCCGATGACGTCCTTCGGCGGTCCCGCCGTCCGGCACCCGACGGGATCGGTTCGACACGGCGGAACCGGCCGGCGGGGGGAGAAGCAGATCGCGGTACTCGCCGAGCCACGAGGGCTTGCCACCACGGACGCCGCCGGTGTGTGGGGCCGTCGGTCTCCGAGCACGGCCGATCTCCGAGCACGGCCGCAGCGGGCGAACGACCGAACCGAAGCGGAGGCGCTGGGCGGTGCCGCCTGATTCGAGCCGCGTCCGGAGACGAGAGGCCGCGAGCCGGCCGGAACCGACGGTCGTCGCGATCCCGTAGTCCGGCCGAGGAATGGTTCCCCGAGGTCGTCGCGGAATGATTCCGACGAATGTCCGTGCTTCGCTTCGTCGGGCTGGGATATCTGTTCAGAACGGGCATATCGAACCGGTGGCACGGGCGCGGTAGGCTTCCCGGCGGCATGATGTGGACGATCTTGTCTGCTTCTCCTGCCGAAGACCTGCGTGCCTCGTTGCCGGCCCTCAGCGACCCGCTATCGGGTTGTCAAAAGACGAGGAAGGAGCGGGTAAGATCACTCAGAATCACCAACTATCACTCGATGGAGTGGTGGCTGGCGGAGAATTTTGTGTTCCGAATCTGCCGTCGAGTACTTTGCTGAACCGCCGGGATTATCCGGCGGGAATCCGGTGCCGTCGGGCGCGAAGCCGTTGTTCGCCCTGCGTCTCGCATCGGGAAGTGCGAAATCGCCGGACGGCGGGGGTAAGACAGTGCTCGACGACGCATCGATCATCGGGATCTCCTCACTCGACACGCCCAGCCCGCGACTGGTGAGCGCGGTGAGCCGGGCCGGGGGCGTCGGAGTGCTCGACCTCGGTGTCGGAGGCGAGGCGGCACGGGCGGCGCTGGCCAGGGCCCGCGACTGGGCCGCCGGGCCGTGGGGCGTCCGGGTCTCCTCGGAGACGGCGGTGGACGCCGCGATGCTCGTCGGCGTCGACCTGGTGCTCGCCGACCTCGCGGCACTCGACCGGCTCCCCGACGGTGGGCGCTCGCCGAGGCTGCTCGTCGAGGTCACCGACGCCGCCGAGGCCCGACGGGCGGCCCGGTCGGGTGCGCAGGGGCTCGTGCTGCGCGGCAACGAGGCAGGCGGCCGAGCGGGTGAGCTGAGCTCCTTCGTCCTGTTGCAACGGCTGCTCGACGAAGCGGATCTCCGCCTGCCGCTGTGGGTCTGCGGTGGGATCGGCCCGCGTACCGCCGCCGCCGTCATCACCGCAGGCGCCGCCGGTGTGGTGCTGGACGTCCAGTTGGCCCTGCTGGCCGAGGCCGAGACGTCGGCGGCCGTCGCCGCGCGACTGCGGCGGCTGGACGGCTCCGAGTCGGTGTACCGCGCGGGCCACCGCTTCCTGCCCGCTCCGACCGTGCCGGGGGCGGGTCGAAACGCCGTCGTCCCCGGTCCCCACCGCTCCGACGCGGTGGCCGCCGCCCACGCCGCCGCGAGCCGCGCCCTCGATGTGCCGGCGACCGATCCCGGCTTCGACGCCTCGATGGCGTACGCGGCGATGAACGGCGCGTCGTCGGCGGTCCGCCCGGTGGCAGACGACCCGGCGGCAGGCGGCTCGGCGGTGACCGAGTCGGCGGCGACCCCGCAGGCGGCAGGCACGGCGGCGAACGGCCCGGTGGGAGACCCGTCGTCTCCCGGCTCCCTCGCGACCGACTCCCGACCCGACACCGTGCCCGCGTCGCGGCCTGCCGTGCCGCCGCCGGGCTCGCTGCCGATCGGGCAGGACGGCGGCCTGGCCGCGGTGTTCGCCGAGCGCTATGGCGACGTCGGCACCGCGGTGCGCGCGATGCGTGCCGCGGCGACCGAGGCCGCCGTCGAGCCCGCGCCCGCCCGAGTCGCCTCGGCGGACGGGGTCTTCGGCACTCGACTGCCGATCGCGCAGGGGCCGATGACCAGGGTCAGCGATCAGGCGGGCTTCGCCGCCGCGGTCGCGGACCACGGCGCCCTGCCTTTCGTGGCCTTGGCACTGGCCGACCGCGAGCGGGCTCGAGACCTGCTGACGCGGACCGGGAAGGCCCTCGGCGACCGGCCCTGGGGCGTCGGCGTGCTGGGATTCGTCCCCGACGAGGTCCGCGACGCCCAGTTCGACGTCATCCGGGAGATCGGCCCGACTCACGCGATCATCGCGGGCGGCAGGCCCTCGCAGGCCGCCGCGCTGGAGGCGGCGGGAGTGCGCACCTTCGTGCACGTGCCCGCGCCGACCCTGCTGACACAGTATCTCGGGCGCGGCCTGCGCCGGTTCGTCTTCGAGGGCGCCGAGTGCGGCGGACACATCGGGCCGCGCAACAGTCTCCCGCTGTGGGAGGCCCAGGTCGGCGTGCTGCTCGACCGAATCCGCGCGGGCGCGGTCCGGGCCGCGGATCTCGCGGTGCTCTTCGCGGGCGGGGTGCACGACGCCCGGTCCGCGGCCATGGTGGCCGCGCTGGCGGCCCCGCTGACCGAGCTCGGCGTCGAGGTCGGCGTGGTGATGGGTACGGCGTACCTGTGCACCGAGGAGGCGGTGACCAGCGGCGCCGTCACCGAGCTCTTCCAGGAGCAGGTGCTCGCGGCCGAGCGCACCGAACTGCTGGAGTCCGCCCCCGGCCACGTGACCCGCGCGCTGGCCACGCCCTTCGCCGCCGAGTTCGCGGCGGTGCGGGCACGGCTCAGCGCCGAGGGCATGCCCGACCGGCAGATCTGGGCGGAGCTGGAGGAGCTCAACGTCGGTCGGCTGCGCATCGCCGCCAAGAGCGTCCGCCGGACGGCCGAGGGCCTGGTCGCCGTCGACACCGAGGAGCAGCTTCGCGACGGCCTGTTCATGGCGGGTCAGGCCGCCGTCCTGCGCCGCGAGTCGACGACGATGGCCGCGTTGCACGAGGCGGTGACCGGCGGCGCCGCCGCGCTTCGCCGAGAACGCGCCGCGGCGCTCGCCGCCCGGGCCGCCCAGTCCCGAGCCGGCCGAACCGAGGCCGCCCGGCCGCTGGACGTCGCCGTCGTCGGCATGGGCTGCGTCTTCCCCGACGCTCCCGACCTCGACCGGTTCTGGGCCAACCTGCTCGAGGGCCGGGACTCCGTCGTCGAGGTGCCCGACGATCGCTGGGACCCGGCGTTGTTCCACCGGACCGACGCCGTCGCGGGTGACGGCGGCTCGGTCTCCAAATGGGGCGGCTTCCTCCCGCCGGTCCCGTTCGACGCCATCCGCCACGGCATCCCGCCCGCGGCCCTGGCCTGTATCGACCCCGCTCAGCTGTTGGCCTTGACGGTCGCCGAGGCCGCGCTGGCCGACGCCTTCGGCGACCGGGACTTCGATCGGGCGAACACCTCGGTGGTCTTCGGCGTCCAGGCGGGCGGTGATCTCGGCAGCGCGCTCGCCGTGCGTTCGCTGCTGCCCGCCTATCTCGCCGACGTGCCCGCCGAACTCGACGCCGCGCTGCCCCGCCTCACCGGCGACTCGTTCCCCGGCGCGCTGGCCAACATCGTCTCCGGTCGCATCGCCAACCGCCTGGACCTCGGCGGGATGAACTACACCGTCGACGCCGCGTGCGCCTCCTCGCTGGCCGCGCTCGACGTCGCCTGCAAGGAACTCGTCGAGGGCACCAGCGACGTCGTGCTGTGCGGCGGGGTCGACGTGCACAACGGCATCGCCGACTACCTGCTGTTCACCTCGGTGGGCGCGCTGTCGCCGACCGGTCGATGCCGGTCCTTCGACAGCTCCGCGGACGGCATCGTGCTCGGGGAGGGCGCTGCCTGCGTCGTGCTCAAGCGCCTGGACGACGCCCGCCGCGACGGCGACCGGGTCTACGCCGTGATCAAGGGCGTCGGCAGCGCGAGTGACGGCCGCGCCCTCGGGCTGACGGCGCCGCGGGCGGACGGCCAGGAACGGGCGCTGCGTCGGGCTTACACCCGGGCCGGGACGTCCCCCGCCGAGGTCGGCATGGTCGAGGCCCACGGCACCGGCACCGTGGCGGGCGACGCGGCGGAACTGACGTCGTTGACCTCGGTGTTCACCTCGGCGGGCGCACGAGTGGGCGGCACCGCGCTCGGATCGGTGAAGTCGCAGATCGGCCACACCAAGTGCGCGGCCGGGCTCGCGGGCCTGATCAAGACGGCGATGGCCCTGCATACCGGAGTGCTGCCGCCGACCCTGCACGTGCGAAGCCCCAACGTCGCCTACGACCCCGAGACCAGTCCCTTCACCCTGAGCGGCCGGGCACGGCCCTGGCTCACCCCGGCCGCGGAACGGGTGGGCGCGGTCAGCGCCTCGGGCTTCGGCGGGATCAACTTCCACGCCGTCCTGCGGGCCGACCCGCTCGGTCCGCCGCCCGCCTCGGGCCGCGCCGACTGGCCCGCCGAGCTGTTCCTCCTTCACGCCGCGGACGACGCCGGGCTGCACCGCGCAGTGGCACGACTGCGCGGGCATCTGGAGGTCAACGACCGGGCGGGCAGGCCGTGGAGCCTGCGCGACCTCGCGGCCACCGTCGCGGCCTGGCAGGACGAGCGGGACCTGCCGGTGGGGCTGGCCCTGGTGGCCTCGGACCTCGACGAGCTGGCCGTGCTGACGGCACGCGCCGCGGCGGGCGAGGACGACCCGGCCGCGGGACTGTTCCGGGCCGAGGAACTCGGGCGCACCGGCCCGCCCCCGGAGGTGGCCCTGCTGTTCCCCGGGCAGGGCAGTCAGCGGCCGGGAATGCTGGCCGCGCTGCTCATCGCCTTTCCCGAACTGCGCCGCCATCTGGCGGGAGTGCCGGGCGGCGCCGACGTCGTCTACCCGCCCACGCCCTGGTCGGGGGACGCCGAGCGGGCCCAGCGCGCCGCCGTCACCGAGACGACCGTGGCACAGCAGGCCCTCGGCGGCATCGGACTGGTCGTCGCCGAACTGCTGAACCGGGTCGGCGTCGTCCCGGCGATGCTCGCGGGCCACAGCTACGGCGAACTGGTGGCGTTGTGTGTCGCAGGAGTACTCGGCCCGGACGACCTCGTCACGGTGACCGGACTGCGCGCCGACGCGGTGTCCGCCGCCGCCCGCGACGTCCCGGGGGCGATGGCGGCGGTCTCGGCGGGGCCCGAGGAGACCGCCGCGGTGCTCGACGCCGCCGATCTCGCCGGGCAGGTCGTCGTGGCCAATCACAACGCCCCGGCCCAGACCGTCGTCTCCGGTCCCGCCGAGGCGATCAAGACGGCCGTCACCGCCTTGCGCGCCGCCGGGCTCGGTGCCCGTCGTCTCCCGGTCGCGTGCGCGTTCCACAGCCCGCTGATGGCTCGGGCGAGCCGTGACTTCGCCGACGCGCTGGCGGACCGACGATTCGGCCGGGCCGGGCTGCCCGTCTGGTCGAACCGCACCGCGGGCCGCTATCCCGAGGACCCGACCGAGGTCGGCGCCGAACTCGCCGCTCACCTCACGGCTCCGGTGCGCTTCGTCGATCAGATCGAGGCCATGTACGAGGCGGGTGCCCGCGTCTTCGTCGAGGCGGGTCCGGGCACCGTCCTCACCCGCCTGACGACGGCGGTGCTGGGCGACCGACCGCATCTGGCGGCATCGGGTGAGGACGCCGGTCCCGGCCTCGGCGGCTTCCTCGATCTGCTGGCTCGTCTCGCCGTCGCGGGCGTCCCGGTGCGCGCGGCCGGGTTGACGGCGGGCCGGGGAGCCCGCGTCATCACCCCGACCGCCGCGCTCCGCGAGATCCCGACGGCGGGCCGGGCCGTAGCCCCGCACCTGCGAACACTCGTCGGGCCGGGTGCCAGGACCACCGGTGACGTGCCGCCGCCGCGCCCCGGGTGGGCCGTGGACGGACGTTCGGTCCGCACCTTCGAAGGCGCGCATCTTCCCGACGGGCTTCGACCGGCCCGACGCATCCAGGAGGACGTCATCACCATCCATCGCGACCCAGCGCCCCGAGGCGACGCCGAGCGGCTCGTCACCGACTTCCTGCGGTCGAGCAGGGAGATGCTCGCCGCACAACGTGACGTCCTGATGGCCTACTTCGGGGCGGATTCGTCCGCCCCCGCGCCCTCCCCGCCGAGCCTCGAACCGGCGGACGTCCGGGCCGTCGAGGCCGCCGCCGCGCGCTCCCGCGTGGACGGCGCGGCCGACACGGCCGGAATCGCGCGGACGTCGGCGTCCGCCGACCACGCCGTGCCTGCCGCTGTGGCCGACGACGACTCGGCGCGGTCGACGATCGACATCCCGGCACTGGTACTCACGGTGATCAGCGAGCGGACCGGCTATCCGGTGGACCTGATCGATCCCGATCTCGACCTGGAGGCGGACTTCAGCATCGACTCGATCAAACGGACCGAGATAGCCGGCGAGTTGATCGCCAGGGTCGGTCTCGACGTCGACACGATGCCCGCGGCGGACGTCGACGAACTGACCAAGGCCAGGACGACGGTCGCGATCGCCGACTGGCTGACGCGGCGTCGCGACGCAGGCGCGGCGCCGAGGGACGGGCGGCCCGATGCCGAGTCCCGATCTACGGTGCCGCCGGAGCGCACGGTGCCCGCTGCGGTCCGCCTCGGCGCGGGCTCACCCGCCGGGCACGAGTCCGGCCGGTCCGATCGCCCGGCGGTCGACTCCGCCGCGACCGGCGCGGGTCCCGGTGCAGGCCTCGTCCCGGCCGATCTCGTCGACCTCCGCCCCGTCGGCCGAGGGCAGGCGCCGGGCACGGTCACGAATGCCGCCGAGTCCGACGTCACCCCGGCGGCCGCCCCGGACTCCACCGCGGCCGCCGCTCCGGTCGTGCCGCCGGTCGGTGCCGGACTCCCGCCCGCACCGACGCACCTCGAACAGCGGCCCGCCCGGACGGCCCCGGATTCCGGCGACGCCCCCGGCCTCGCGTCGGAACGCGATGCCGACCGTCGACCGGCGGCGGCTTCACCGGGTCGGGAGCCGGTGCGACACGTCTGGGGCGCCGTCGAGTTGGCCTCCCTCGCCGAGATCGCCCCGCAGGCGTTGGCAGGCACTCGGTTCGCGGTGTTCGGCGCCCCGAGTCCGATTCGGACGGAGCTGCACGGCCTGCTGGAACGACACGGCTGCTCCGTGTTCCTGGGCACGGCGGGCGGCAGGCTGCCCGACGACGAGCCGCCCGCCGACGGCGTGATCCGACTCGACGCGGTGGACGTCGGAGACCCCGTCCTGCCGGACCTGTTCGGCCCCGTCAAGGCCGCGCTGATCCGGCCGCCGAAATGGTTCGCGGTGCTGAGTCACGCCGATGTCGACGACCGTGCCGCCACCGTCAACGCGGCGGGCCTGCGCGGGTTGATGCGTACCGTGGCCAGGGAGTATCCCGAGACGGTCGTCCGGCTGATCGAGTTCGCGCCCGCCGCCGACGCGGCCAGTGTCTCGGCCTCGGTCGTCACCGAACTGCTGGGCGAACGCCGGACGGACCCGCCGGTGGTCCGGCTCGACGGCGAGGTCCGGCGGGCCAGGCTGCCCATCCGGGCCGACCTCGGTCTGGTCGCGACCACGGGAGCGGGCCCCGGCGCGGACGCGCGACAGGAGGCCCGGCTGCTCGGCTTGGACGACGACGCGGTGCTGCTCGTCGTCGGCGGCGGCCGGGGCATCACCGCCCGGTCGGCGACCTCGCTGGCGGCGGGCGGCGCTCGGGTGCACCTGGCGGGCCGGACCGCGCCGCCGACGGCGCCGGAGCCCCTCGCGACGGCGGGCGTCGCCGACCTCGCCGGGCTCCGGGCCGCGCTGGCCTCGGCGGGCGGCTTCGGCTCGCCCGCGGAGGTCGACGCGGCGGCCAGGGCGGTCCTCGCTCGTCGGGAGATCGACGCGACGCTCGCCGAACTGCGGCGCTGCTCCGCCGAGGTGGCGTATCACCAGCTCGACGTGCTCGACCCGGAGTCGGTGCATCAACTGGTGAAGGAGCTGTACACCAGGCACGGCCGCATCGACGGCGTCGTGTTCGGCGCGGGCACCATCGAGGACCGGCTGCTGGCGCAGACCGACGGCGCGGCGTTCCGTCGGGTGTACGACACGAAGGTGTCGGGGGCCTCGGCGCTGCTCTCCGCGCTGGCGACGCTGCCGACGGCCCCGAGTTTCGTGGTGCTGTTCGGCAGCATCTCCGCCGTCCTGGGCAACCGGGGACAGGCGGCCTATGCGGCGGGCAACGACGCCCTGGAGGCCCTGGGCAACGCCTACGCGGTGCGGACGGGCGCCAGGACCATCACCGTCCACTGGGGACCATGGGCGCCCGACGGCGTGCATCGGGGGATGGTCTCCGACGAGCTGGGCCGTGAGTTCGCCCGCCAGGGACTGGACATGATCGACCCGGCGGCGGGAGTCGACGCGCTCACCCGCGAGCTGCTGTGGGGCGACCCCACCGCACGCTCGGTCCTGTACGCCCCGCAGGGGTGGGTCAACCCGTGACGTTCTCCGCGGACGGCATCGCGATCGTCGGCATGGCCGTGCTCTTCCCGCAGGCGCGGAATCTCGGCGCGTACTGGCGCAATCTCGTCGACGGCGTCGACGCGACGAGTCGGATTCGGCTGGACCGATGGGGCGAGGACTACTACGACCCCTCCGCGGTGGGGCAGGCCCGGCCCGACGCGATGTACTGCCGTCGGGGCGGGTTCGTCGACGACCTCGCCGAGGTGGACGTGTCCCGCTTCGGGATCACACCGATGTCGGTGGCCGACACCGAGCCCGACCAGCTGATCGTGCTCAGCGTCGCCGCCGACGCGATCGCCGACGCGGGCGGCGAGCAGGCACTGCCCGACCGGGACCGCGTGGGCGTGGTCCTCGGTCGGGGCGGCTACGTGTCGGCCAGACAGGCCGACCGCAGCGACCGGATCACCCGCCCGGGCCAGTTCACCGCGACACTGCGCCAGATCTTCCCCGAACTCGACGACGACGCGGCGTCCGAGCTGCGACGGCGCTTCCGGGCCGCCCAGCGCCCGGAGCAAGCCGAGAACGCGATCGGGGTGGTCTCCAACCTGATGGCCTCCCGCGTCGCGAACCGGCTCGACCTGCGAGGACCCGCCTACATCGTCGACGGCGCCTGTGCCTCCTCACTGATCGCCGTCGATCAGGCGATCACCGAACTGCGGCGCCACCGCTGCGACGTGATGCTCGCGGGCGGCTCCCATCATTCGCACCACATCGCGTTCTGGAGCGTCTTCACCCAGATGCGGGCTCTGTCGCCCACCGAGCACATCCGCCCCTTCGACCGGCGGGCCGACGGCACGCTGATCGGAGAGGGGACCGGCGTCGTGGTGCTCAAACGGCTCGCCGACGCCCGCCGGGACGGCGACCGGGTGTACGCGGTGATCCGAGGCACCGGGCTGGCCGGCGACGGTCGCTCCTCGAGCCTGGTCAGTCCCGACAGCGCGGGGCAGGTGCGCGCGATCCGACAAGCCTGGCGAGAGGCGGGGATCGACCCGAGGTCACCGGACTCGATCGGCCTCCTGGAGGCGCACGGCACCGCGACCCCCGTCGGCGACACGGTCGAGATCGGCACGCTCGCCGAGGTCTTCGGCCCCGGCACGGGCGATCCGGCGGTCATCGGCTCGGTGAAGTCGATGATCGGCCACACCATGCCAGCGGCAGGAGTCGCGGGCCTGGTCAAGGCGGCGTTGGCCGTGCATCACGGGATCGCCCTGCCGACGCTGCACTGCGACGAGCCGCACCCCGACCTGGCCGCGACCCGCTTTCGACCGTCGGCGGAGGCGCGGCCCTGGGAGTCGCCCGGCGGAGTGCCCCGGCGGGCCGCGGTCAACGCCTTCGGCTTCGGCGGGATCAACGCGCACATCGTGCTGGAACAGGAGGCGGACTCGGCGGGCACGGCCGGCCTCCTCCCGCCAGCCCGCGTCGGGAGCGGCGAGCCCGTCGAACCCACGCTGCGACTGGCCGCGGCGGACCCGGCCGCCCTCGCCGGACTGCTGGCGGCGGACGACGCCGAGGTGCTGCGCCTCGGACTCGCCGCGGGGGCGGCGGAGGCGGGGCCGTGCCGACTCGCGATCGTCGACCCCACTCCCCGACGGCTGGCCTTCGCCCGTCGGGTGATCGCCGCCGGCCGCGCCTGGCGCGGGCGTAACGACATCTGGTTCGTCCCCGTTCCCCTGCTCGGGCCGGCTCGCGCGGGCCGACTCGCCTTCGTCTTCCCCGGCCTGGACAGCGAGTCCGAGACCGGCTTCGGCAGCGAGGCCGCCACCTCGACCACGCACGCCCTGGGCATCCTCGGGTTCGGCCGCGATCTGGACCGGCTGCTGCGCTCCGAGGGCGTGGTGCCGGACGCGGTCGGCGGTCACAGCCTGGGGGAGTGGAACGCGCTGTCCAGCGCCGAGGTGACCGGCGAGGACTCCACCGCACTGCTGATCGACGCCGTCGGGGACGACTCCGTCGCCCTGCTGGATCTGACCTTCGTCCTGGTCGGCGCGCCGGTCGCCGAGGTTCGCGCCGCGTTGCGCGCTCACCCGGGCCTGGTGGTCTCGCACGACAACAGTCCTCGGCAGACCATCGTCTGCGGCCGGACCGAGGACGTCGAGCCGTTCCTCGCCGCCTGCCGGGATCGGGGCCTCATCTCCTGGGCACTGCCGTTTCGCACCGGCGCCCACACGCCGATGTTCGCGCCCCTGGCCGAACGACTGCGGGGGTACGTCGACCAGGCACGACTGCGACCGCCGACCGTCGAGGTGTGGTCGGCGACGCTGGCGGCGCCGTTCCCCGCGGACTCCGAGCAGGTCCGGGAGCTGATCATCCGGCACCTGCTCGAACCGGTGCGGTTCACCGAACTGGTGGAGGCGATGTACGCGGCCGGAGTGCGGGCGTTCGTGCAGCCGGGCGTGGGGCAGGTGCCCGCGCTGATCGACGACATCCTCGGGGAACGCGAGCATCTGGCCATCACGGCGGCGCAGAACGGCAGGAGCACCGAGGCACAGACCCGGCGAGTGCTCGCCGCGCTCTGGGCCGACGGCTATGCGGCCTCGGCCGTGCCGCCGACGACACGGCCGCCGATGACCCGGCAGGCGACGACACGGCAGGCGACGCCCGAGGTCCGTGCGCTCGCCCCGATGTCGCTCGCGCTCGGGCCCGAGCCGGTGTCGCTGGGTGACGAGGATCGGACGGCCGTCCGTGCGCTGCTCGACAGCGCCTACGGCGGGCGGCCGCCCGGCGCAGGCACCGGCGAAGCGGGCGAGACACGTCGTCGAGCGCCGCTGGGGACGACGGCCGCCGCCGTGGAGCTGTCCGCGCTGCTGGGCGAGATCGAGCGGTCCGCCGAGTGGGCCGCCTCGGTTCTCGACGCGACACGGACCGACGCCGCGGCGGCGGCCACCCCGGCCGTTCCCGGTTCGGGCCCGCCGGAGGCCGTGGTGATCGGGGCGCCGCAGCCGACTTCCGACGCCGCGCCGTCCGTCGTGACAAGCCGATCCGTCGTGACAGGCCCGCCCGTCGCCGATGCCGCGGCGAGGCTCACCGGCTCGCCGGTTCCGTCCCGGCCCTCGGCCTCGCCGCGGCTGCCTTCCGACGCCGCGCCCGCGGGTGGGGCTCCGGGCGTGGCGTCTCGCACCGCTCCGGCCGTGGATGCAGCGGAGTACCCGGCGCAGGCCTCGGGCCCGACGGCCGTCGTCGAACCGATCGAGGCCGCCGTCGTGAACGGTCGCCCCGGTCCGGAGCCGCCCGTGGCCCCCGTACGGGAGGAGCCGCCCGCCGCCGGCGGGCTCACCGCGACGCTGACGGTGTCCACCGAGACGATGCCCCATCTGAAGGACCACTGTTTCTTCTGGCAGCGCCCGGACTGGCCGGACGAGCGAGATCGGCTGCCGATGCTGCCCGCGACGGGGGTGGTCGCGCACCTGGTCGACCTCGTTCGGCGGGCCCGTCCGGGCCGGAAGGTCGTCGAGGTGAGCGGCCTGCGGCTGCGTCGCTGGATCACCGCCGCACCGCCGACCGACGCTCGCCTCGTCGCGACCCCCGTGGACGCCGATCGCTATCGCGTCGAGGTCAGCGGGCATGCCGAGGCCGTGGTGACCGTCGCGGACGACTACCCGGCGCCCACCCCGCCGATGGTGCTGCCCTCGCCCGCCGAGCACGAGCCCTGGCACCGCGCGGAGGACGTCTACGCCGAGCGGCTGATGTTCCACGGCCCGATCTTCGCCAAGGTCACGGAGGTCGTGGCGGTCGGCGAGCGGCACATCCGGGGAGTGCTGACCGCCTCCGACGTGCCGGGTGTGCTGTTGGACAGCGCCGCACAGCTCCTCGGCTACTGGATCCTGCGCAGTCCGGCGGTCGGATCTCACACGCTCCCGATCGGCGCCGACCGGATTCGGTATCACGCGCCGTTCCCCCCGCCGGGCACTCTCGTCGACTGCGTGGCCCTGGTGACGTCCATCGACGACGAGGAGGTCGTCGGCGACCTGCGACTCACCGTGGCGGGCAGGCTGATCGTGGAGATCACCGGCTGGCGTGATCGTGTCTTCGCGAACGACCGGCTGATGCTGCAGGTGTTGCGCATGCCGGAGCACCACCTGCTCGCCGATCCACGTCGCGAGGGCTGGGTGCTGCTGCGAGAACAGTGGTCCGACCTGCCGACGAGGCAGATGGTCCTCGGCGGCCTCTGCTGCGCCGATGAGCGGGCGGAGTACCTGGAGCTGCCGCCCCGAGCCAGGCGGCACTGGCTGCTCGGCCGGATCGCGGCCAAGGACGCGGTGCGGCATCGGTTGCGGGGCCTGGGCACCGAGGGCGTGTTCCCCGCCGAGATCCGGGTGTGTCACGACTCGGCGGGCAGGCCGTACGCGGCGGGCGTGCACGGCCGAGTCCTGCCGCCGCTGTCGCTCTCCCTCGCCCACAGCGGTGCCGTCGCGGTGGCGCTCGCGGAGCCGGGGGACGTGCCGGTCGGCATCGACGTGGAAGAGGTGCTGCCGAGGCCGTGGTCGACGGTCGAACTGGCGCTGGACGCGACGGAGCGGGGTCTGCTGTCGGATCTGGTCGGGCTGACCGGCGAGTCGGTCGACGTGTGGTTCGCCCGGTTCTGGACGGCGAAGGAGGCCGCGGCCAAGGCGGCGGGAACCGGTCTGGCGGGCGACCCGCGCCGCTTCGCCGTGCGGACCAGGCCGGACGGCGATCTGGCGGTGACCGTGGGCGATGTGGCGGGGGACCGTCCCGAGGACGGGCTCGACCGAGGCGCCGACGGGAAAGGCGCCCGCGGGACGGGCGCGGACGGCCGACACCAGTCGGCCTTGCGCGGTTATCGGGTGCGCACCGCGATGATCGACGAACCAGGCGTGGACCACCGGCCGCCGGAGACGGGACCACGGTACGTGGTCGCCTGGACAGTGAAGGAGACGACATGACCGGACAGCTCGACGTCGACGCGGACCGGGTGCTCGCCGAGGTGACCGCCTGCCTCATCGGGGCGTGTCCCCGGATCGACCCCGAGGTAGACGAGATCACCATGACGACGAGTCTCCGTGACGACCTGGCGCTGTCCAGCGTCGACCTGGTCACGGTGTTGGCCCGGCTCACGACGACGTACGACGGACGGGTGAACTTCGTGGACTTCGTCGTGAAGGGCAGGCAGAGCGACCTCTCGTCGGTCACGGTCGGCTCCCTCGTCGAGTACATCCTGCCCAGGCTCGGCGAGGCGAGGACCTGATGGCCGTCGCCGTGCTGCGCGGCATGCGCTGCAATCTGGAGGTGCTCAGGCCCACCGAGAGCAGGCCCTCGGGGCCCGCGGTGGTCTGTGTGCACGGCATGGGCGTCGACAGTCTGGCCAGCTACTACCTCACGATCGCCTCTCCACTCGTGCGGGCCGGTGCCGAGGTCGCCATGTACGACCTGCGCGGCCACGGCAACAGCGAGCGTCCGCCCACCGGGTATCGCCTGGACGACTTCAGCGCGGACCTCGCGGGCGTGATCGCCCACCTCGGCTGGCAGGACCGCCCGGTGCAGCTGGTCGGCAACTCCTTCGGCGGTACGGTGGTCTTCCATTACGCGGCCGCTCGCCCCCGGCGAGTGGCGTCGGTGACGGCGGTGGAGACCGAGCCGCCCACGGAGTCGTGGTCGAGCTGGATGGCCGAGGCGCTGCACCGGACGGCGGAGGAGTTGGCGGCACCCGGTGCCGTGGAGCGGCTCGGTGCGAAGCGGGGACGGGTCGGTCTGCGCCAGGCGGAGTCGATGCGGGCCCTGCTGCACGACACGACGCTGAGGGTCGACGTGCCCGCCGGTCCCCTGCTGAGCGAGGCGGAACTGGCGGACTTCCCGATTCCGGTGCTCGGCCTGTACGGCGCTCGTTCGGAGCTCGCCGACCGGGCACGGCTGCTGCCGACGCTGCTCGCCGACTGCGTGACGGTGACCCTCCCCGACCACGGCCATCGGCTTCTCGTGGACGCGCGACGCACGGTGACCGACCTCGTCGTGCCCTGGATCACCGAGGGCCGCAGACCTGGTGCCGTGCCCGCCGGGGCCGTCCTCCGGGGACGCGGCACCGGGGGCGTCGACCGTGCGGTCGACCGTGCCCGCCGACCCGTGAAGATGAAGAACTCTTCATAACCGCTTCAGTCTCGGGTGTCCGGGGTCTGACAGAGTCCGGGACATGAGCCGCTCTTCCACGGTGCTCTCCCTGGTCGCCGCCCTGGCCCTGCCGTTGTGCGCGGTCGCGACCATCAGCGTGCTCGACCGTCCGACCGCGCCGCCGCCGCATCCGGACGTCGTCCGCATCGGCGAGTCGTACTCGTCGCCGGGCCACGCCGCCGAGTCGGCGCCCCAGGGTGGGCCGGGCGGGCCATCCTCGGCTTTCGAGGACGATGCCGGGGGCGACGGTGCCGGGCCGGACTCCGCGGGTGGCGAGGACTCGGGGCCCGCGGACTCGGGCTCCGACGACTCGCGTGCAGGCGACGCGGGCTCCGACGGCGGCGGCGACGGGTCGGGCACGACCGAGGACGGGATCGCGCCCACCCGGCAGCCGCCGCCGGTGGACGCCGATCCCGATGACGATGACGACGACCGGTCGGATTCCGACGACGACGATGACGATGACGCGGATGACTGAGCCCGCTCGCCTCGCATCCGATCGAACAGGCGGGGCGTCGATCGGCTCGCCGACGGCGGATGACGGCTCGGCACCGACGGACGCTCCGCGGGCCGGGCAGGCTCGATCCCCATCCGGGCAGGCGCGGCCGCGGCTCGGGACAGCCGGGGCCCCCGGAACGCACTCCTCGGCGACCGCGGCCCCGCCCGGTTCGGCCGCCCGCCGTCGCGGATTCTCGGCGCGGGTCCGCATCATGGCCTGGCTGGTCCTGGTGATGGCCTCCGGGCTGATCACGATCGTCCTGGTCGTCCGGCAGCTGCTGCTCAACGACGTCGACCAGCGCGTGACGCGCGTGCTGAACCAGGAGTCGCGCGAGTACGCCGCCTTCGCCGCCGTCGGACGGGACCGCGCGGGCGCCGTCGTCACCGACCCTGCGGCGCTGCTGGACCTCTATCTCGGCGCCCAGTATCCGGACGAGTACGAGACGCTGATCGGCATCGTGGCGGGGCCCGACGGGCTCGACGCGGTGCGACAGCCGCACGAGTCCATGCGAGACGTTGCCCTGCCCGACGAACTGCTGCACTCGATCGTGGCCGACCCCGCGCCCTCGGGGAGCGCCGACACCTCGGCGGGCGAGCTGCGCTGGGCGAAGGTCGGCACCCTGCCCGTCGACGCGGGCGAGTCCGAGGAGCCTGCGGCCTGGTTCGTCACCGGATACCTCGTCGAGCCGTCCCGACGGCAGGCCGACGACACGTTACGGGCGTTGACACTCGTCGGGGCAGGGGCACTGCTCTCCGGCGCAGGGGTGTGCCGGCTGGTGGCCGGGCAGATCCTCGCCCCGGTCCGGGAGGTCCGACTCGCCGCGGCCGCCCTCACCGAGCGTGATCTCACCCATCGGCTGCCGGTGCACGGACGGGACGACATCGCCGCGTTGACCGAACAGTTCAACGCGATGCTCGACCGATTGGAACGGGCCTTCCGGACACAGCGGGAGTTCCTGGACGACGCGAGCCACGAGCTGCGCACGCCCATCACCATCGTTCGGGGCCACCTGGAGCTGCTCGGCGACGACCCCGCCGAACGGGCGGAGGCCGTCCGAATCTGTACCGACGAGCTCGATCGCATGTCACGGATGGTCGAGGACCTCCTGCTGTTGGCGAAGTCGGAGCAGCCGGACTTCGTGACGCCGTCCTGGGTGTCGATGCCGGAGCTGAGCAGCGACGTCGACATCAAGCTGCGCGGTCTCGCCGACCGCCGCTGGCTCCTGGAGGCCATCGGTGAGGGTGAGGCCTGGCTGGACCCGCAGCGTGTCACCCAGGCGGTCCTGCAACTGGCACAGAACGCCGTCGCACACACTCGCCCCGGCGACGTCATCCGGTTCGGCTCCGCGCTGACCGAGGACACCGCGTCGTTCTGGATCACCGACACCGGCCCCGGCGTGCGGCCGGAGGACGCCCCACGCATCTTCCGTCGGTTCACCCGCGGCACGGGGGAGGAACGGGTCGGCGGCGCGGGCCTGGGGCTGGCGATCGTGACCGCGATCGCGGACGCGCACCACGGGCGGGCGCAGCTGGTGTCGCGACCGGGAGACGGGGCCACCTTCGGGCTGGCGCTGCCCGCCAGGCCGATCGAGGACGACGGGGGCGACGGACGTCACGACGAGGGAGGCCGGGCATGACCCGCGTGCTGATCGCCGAGGACGAGGCACGCATCGCCGCGTTCATCGACAAGGGCCTGCGGGCCAACGGGTTCGTGACCACCGTCGTCGGTGACGGGGAGGCGGCGCTGGCCGGTGCGAGCTCGGGCGACCACGACCTGATGGTCCTCGACATCGGGCTGCCCGGCCGCGACGGGTTCGACGTGCTGCGGGCGCTGCGGCGCGGCCGGATCACGCTGCCGGTGATCATCCTGACGGCCCGTGACTCGGTGCACGACACCGTCGCCGGTCTGGAGGGCGGCGCCGACGACTACATGACCAAGCCGTTCCGCTTCGAGGAGCTGTTGGCGCGGGTGCGGCTGCGGCTGCGGTCGGTCGACCGCGTACCGGATCTGTCGGTGCTGCACGCGGGGGACCTCTCGCTGGACCTGCGCACGCGCCGGGCTCGGCTGCCCGGCAGGCTCGTCGACCTCACCGCCCGCGAGTTCGCGCTGCTGGAGCTGTTCCTGCGGCACGCGGGCCAGGTGCTGAGCCGCGAGCAGATCCTGTCGCACGTCTGGGGCTACGACTTCGACCCCGGCTCCAACGTGGTGGACGTCTACGTGCGCACGCTGCGTCGCAAGCTCGGCGCCGACCGCATCGCCACCGTCCGAGGCATGGGTTACCGCTTTCACTGATCCCGCGCGGCGGCCTGCCGGTTCCGTGCGGCGGCCGAGTGCGAGTCGATCGGTGCCGGTGTTCGCTCGGCGTCGGGGATAGGTCGCGTCGCGGTCGCCGAACAGCGCGGGCCGGCCTGGTCGCCGGTCGACGCACGGGCCGGCTCGGTCGGCTGCGGCGGTTCGCGAAGCGCGGGTGCGAGTTCGGAGGCGGACGAGCCTCGCAGGCTTCGCCGACCCCGTTCGACGTCCGACGTCGGCGGCTCTTCCGGCGGTGCGCCGCCGCCCTGGCATCCGATGACGGCTGCTCGATCCGGGCTCCGAGTCACGGGCTCCCGAGTCACGGCTTCGGACCGCCGAGCAGGGGCGGGGGTCACCGCGCCCACCCGAGGGCCTCGGACGCACCCGTCCGCTTCGGACGGTCGGGTGCTCGTCGCCTCCTCGACCGAGACCCCGCGACCCGGCTGCCCGTGCCGCAGGCGACGGCGCCCGACCCGCGCGCCCGGCGGGCCGAGCGGTGGATGAAGACTCCTTCATGATCCGTTCACCGTGACATCAGCCTGCGGACAGACGCTGGTCGCCGTGACCGAACTCGACACGGACCGGGAGCCGCCGCTCACCGTCTACGCGACCACGCCGCCGCGCGGACCGGCGGCCCGTCGCACGGGCGCCGCCCCGGCCACCAGGAGGCCGGGAACCGCCCCGCGATCCGACGGTCCGGACTCGGCGCGGGCTCGGCGGGGGCGGACACGCGCGATCGCGCCCACGGCCCTGGCCGTGGGAGCGTTGACGCTGCTGTACCTGGTGCTTCCCGGACCGGAGGCCGGTCTCCCCGCCGAAGGGCGGATCACCCTGGTGGTGTTCGCAGGGGCCGTCCTGGCGTGGACGTGCACTCGCTGGGACGACGTCTTCGTGTCGTTGGCCGCCGCCCTGAGCCTCACGCTGCTCGGCGTGCTGCGGCCCGACGAGTTGTTCGGCGCGCTGGGGGACGGCGTGATCTGGCTGCTGATCGCCGCCTTCGTCCTGGCCGCGGCCCTCACCGCCGCAGGCCTGCCCGACCGTCTTGCCGTGGCGTTGCTGACCCGGGCCGGGAGTGTGCGCGGCCTCGCGCACCTGCTCACCGCCGCCCTCGTGGTCAGCGCGCTGCTGGTGCCCGCGACGTCCGGGCGCGCGGCGCTCGCCCTGCCGGTGTTCCTCGCGGTGGCGCGGGCCCTGCCGGGCCGGGAGCGGGTCGTGCGGGCCCTGTCCCTGCTGATCCCCACGGTGATCCTGCTGTCGGCCGTGGCGACGCTCACCGGGGCCGGTGCGCATCTGATCACCGTCGAGGTGCTGCGGACCGCTACCGGCGAGGGCATCGACTTCGGCGGCTGGCTGCTGGCGGGACTGCCGCTGGCGGTGGTCGGCTCGCATCTCGCGGCCGAACTGGTGCTGCTGCTGATGACCAGGCGTGCCGATCGTCGACGGCGGCTGGTCCTCCGACAGGTCGATCTCGTCGCCGACGGCGGCTCGACGCCGCCACGAGCAGACCGACGCGCCAAGAGCGTGGCGATGCTCGTCTGTCTCATCGTCCTGGCCTGGTGCACCGAGACCTGGCACGGCGTGGAACCCGCGCTGATCGCCCTGATCGGAGCGCTGGCCGTCACCGCCCCGGGAGTGGGCACCGTGTCGCTCTCCCCGGCGCTGCGTTCGGTGCCCTGGTCGCTGCTGCTGTTCATGGCCGCCACGGCGGTGCTGGGCGGCGCGCTGCTCGACTCCGGCGCGGCCGACTGGCTGATGGGCACCCTGTTGAACGGCGTCGCCGCCGGTGAGGCGTCGGCGGCGGGGTTCCTGGCGCTGGTCGTGGTCGTGAGCACGGCGGCTCATCTGGTGTTGCAGTCTCGATCGGCGAGATCCTCCGTGCTCGTTCCGCTGCTGGTGCCCGCCGCCGTGGTCTTCGGCCTGAATCCCGCCGCCGTGGCGTTCGCCTCCACGGCCGCCGCCGGCTTCTGTCACACCCTCCCGTCCTCGGCGAAGCCGGTGGCGATGTTCGCCGACCTGGGGAGCCTCCCCGGCTACGGCCGCCGCGATCTGCTGCGGCTGTCGGCGCTGCTGGCACCGCTGCTGGCGGCCCTGGTGCTCGGCTTCGCCTGGTTCGTCTGGCCGCACCTGGGGCTCCCGCTGCGATGACCGCCCCGCGCGGCTGCCGCACGGCGGCCCGGGTCGGCGGCGTCCCCGCCGCCCGTCGCATCGCGCGGCGCCCCCCGACGACCGCGTGCCCCTCGTCCGGTCGTCCCGCACGGCCGGACCCCCACCGGAACTCATCCCCGCAAGGAGGCACCCATGGCCCTCGTCAACCCCGCCGCTCCGCTGCGCATCGTCATCGCCCCGAGCGGATTCAAGGAGTCGCTGAGCGCCGAGTCGGTGGCCGAGGCCATCGAGGCGGGCGTGCGCCGCGTCGTGCCCGACGCGCTCGTCGACTCGATCCCGCTGGTCGACGGTGGCGAGGGGTCGGCACGCACCCTCGCCCGCGTCACCGGCGGCCAGGTGGTGCCGGTGACGGTCACCGGTCCGCTCGGCACCCCCGTCGACGCCCACTTCGCCGTGCTCGGCGGGTCCGGGAAACCGACCGCCGTGGTGGAGATGGCCGCCGCGGCCGGGCTGCGCCTCGTGCCGCCCGCCCATCGCGATCCCGGCCGCACCACCACCAGAGGCGTCGGCGAGTTGCTCCTCGCCGCGCTCGATCACGGCTGTCGTCGCATCCTGGTGGGCTGCGGCGACTCCGGCACCTGCGACGGGGGAGCCGGTGCCTTACAGGCGCTCGGCGTCGAGCTCACCGATGTCCACGGCCGCGCGATCGGATCGGGCGGCGCCGCGTTGACCGAGGTACGTCGGATCGACGTCGGGGGACTCGACGCGCGGCTCGCCGAGACCGACCTGGTGGTGGCCTGCAATCCGCACAACCTGCTCACCGGTTCCTCGGGTGTGGCACGGGTGTTCGGCCCGCAGAAGGGCGCCGACGCCGAGCGGACCGAGCACCTGGCCGCCGCGATGGACCGCTGGTCCGCCGTCCTGGCCGCCCACTGCGGACGTGAGCTGGGACAGGCGGCGGGCAGCGGCGCCTCCGGAGGTCTGGGCGCCGGGCTGGCCGGTGTCCTCGGCGCCCGCCTGCGGCCTCGGTTCGAGGTGATGCTCGACCATGTCGACCTCGACGCCGCACTGGCCGCGGCGGACCTCGTCATCACCGCCGAAGGGGCGATCGACTTCCAGACGCCACGAGGGAAGGTGCCCGCCGAGGTCGCGCGCCGAGCCAAGCCGTACGGCAGACCGGTGATCGCCCTCGCGGGCACCATCGGCGACGGCGCACGGGACAACTACGCGGCGGGCATCGACGCCTTCGCGGGCATCCTCGCCGCACCGGTGCAGCTCTCCGAGGCGATCGCCAGGGCGGCCGAGCTGGTCACCGACGCCACGGAGCGGGCGCTTCGGCTGGTCCTGGTCGGAGCCGCGTTGGGTCGGGCGGCCTGAGGGTCTCAGGGGCGCCCGCGGCACGAGAGCAGGCGCGGCGAGGGGATCAGCCGTCGACGTCGCCCGCCGGTTCCTCGTCGCGCAGCTCGCCCTCCAACATGCCCATCAGGATCATGTCGTGCCAGCGGCCGTCCCGGCGGAACCCGTCGCGAATCCGGCCCTCCTCGACGAATCCGAGCCTGCGGTAGACGTGCCGGGCGGCCTCGTTCTCCGCGACGACCGACAACGAGACGGCGTGCAGCCGCATCTGGTCGAAACCGTAGCGACAGAGCAGTCGCGCGGCCTCGGTGCCGTAACCGGAGTTCCAGCGATCGCGTTCGCCGAGATAGATGTTCAGCTCCGCGCGACCCGTCTCCGGGTTTCCGTCCACCAGCATCGCCACGCCCACCAGCGCCCCGTCGGCGATCACCTCGATGCCCAGCAGCAGGAAGGAGTAGCTGTTGACCGGCCGAGCCGCCGCCCGCGCCTGAGCCTGAGCGAGCGATTCGGGATAGCGCGCGGTGAGCCACCGCATCACCTCGGGGTCCTGGTTCCACCGCCACAGCGACTCGACCTCGTCCGGCTCCATCGGCCGCAGCCGCACCAGCCGACCGGACAACCACGTGGACGTCACCCGTATTCCCCTTATCACCGCATCGTCGAGTCGCACTATGACAGGGAACCGCCTGGAGACCCAAGGGTTTTCCGCGCCGCCCGCGCGATCCGGCGCCCGCCGGCCCGGCCCGCGGGTCCGCCGGTGCCGTCCGGCCTCACTCACCGACCGGGATCGCCGGCCGGCGGCCTCCGTTCGCCCCGCCGGAAAATCGGTGGTGCGCCGGGCCGTTCTCCGACAGAGTCCTTCCGGTGGACCAAGGACGCACCGCACCCGCCGAGCCCGTTCGCCTGCCCGAAGGGTTGGTGCTGCGCGGTGCGACCGCGGCCGACCTCGACCAGATCCAGGCACTGCTCACCGAACGCGGCGAGGCCGCCGACGCCGTCGACCTCCGTCTCATCGTCGAGGACTCCGCCGCGGGATGGGACTCCTGCGCGGTGGTCGTCACCGCGGAGGGTCGAGTGGTGTCCACCGCGACCCTCCTGGACGAGGAGCTGATCCTCGGCGGAGTCCGCATCCCCGCCGGGCAGGTGGAACTCGTGGCGACCAGCGTCGATCACGAGGGCCGGGGACTCGTCCGGGCGTTGATGGCCTGGGCACACGAGCGGTCGGCTCGGCGCGGCCATCTGGCACAGGTGATGCTGGGCATTCCCTACTTCTACCGCCAGTTCGGCTACTCCTACGCGATCCCCTACCACCCCGTGCGGCCCGTGCACACCGCGCCGCCGCCGGAGCCCGACCATCGGGTGCGCCCCGCCGTGCTCGACGACGTCGACGCGATCACCACCCTGAGCGACGCGGCGCAGGCCGACGCGGACCTGCGGATGCCGCACTCGCCGGAGTGCCTGCGCTGGCTGCTCGCCCGCGACGGCAGCACACAGTGGATCGTGGAGCGCGACGGCCTGCCGGTGGCGACCGGACGCAGCACCCCGCCGAGCGAGGACGTCCACCTCGGCGAGTTGAGCGCCGTGGACGCCGCCGCGGCACGGGCGCTGCTGTGGCACGTCACGACACTGGCCGGAGCGAACTCGGCGTCCGTCCGGGTCGGCGATCGGCGGGGCACCGTCGCGAGTCATGCGTTGGCCGAGCTCCTCGGCCCCGCCCCGGACGCCGCGGAGATGTACTACCTGCGGGTCGAAGATCCCGCCGCGCTGCTCGAACGGCTGCGCCCGGTGTTGTCGGCCCGTCTCGCGGCCTGCGCGGATCACGCACGCTTCGACGGCGAGGTGGTGCTCTCCTTCTTCCGCTCGCACGTGCGGTTCGAGATCGCCGACGGCGTCGTGGGGCCGATGACCCGCGGTGGAACGCTTCAGTGGCCCGCGTCGGTCGGGGGAGCGGGCATCGCACCGGACCGCGTGCCCGACCTGCTCTTCGGCCCGCACGGGATCATCGGTCTCTCCCGGCTGCACCCCGACGTCTACCCCGGACCCAGGGCCGACCTGATGGGCGTGCTGTTCCCGCCGGTCCGCGCCGACCTGTTGACGTTCTACCTGGTCTGAGTCGGCGCCGAGCCGGGCGCGGTGACATGGACAGCCGCGTGCGGCGCGCGGGTGCCGGGTGCTGCGGATCGACCAGGCGATGTCGCTGAGGCGAGGCGGGGGACCGGTGGGAGCCAGGCCCCCGCGCCGGCGGGCTTCACACGCTATTGGAACCGTGCCTCATTGGCGGCCTCGGCCCTGGCGCGCAGTACCGCCGAGTCCTGAATGACGGGTTCGCCGACCTGCTGTGGTGTGTATTGGGCTGTCGGGTAGTCGTTGCGGACGGGTTCGCCGACCTGCTGTGGTGTGTATTGGGCTGTCGGGTAGTCGTTGCGGACGGGTTCGCCGACCTGCTGTGGTGTGTATTGGGCTGTCGGGTAGTCGTTGCGGACGGGTTCGCCGACCTGCTGCGGCGTGTGTCGAGCCGTGGGGTAGTCATCGCGGACGGGCTCGCCGAGGTTCTGCCGCGACGCGTGTTCGGCTGCGATGTAGTCGTTGCGAACGACGTTCTGCGCGGGCATGTCGGCCCGCTGGAATGCCGCGGGCGCGCCGCCGCCTGCGCTCGGACCCGGACCGCCCGCGAACTCCGGCGGCTGGATGTGGTCCATGGTGATGTTCTTGAACGACCGCTGGTTCGCGTCGTCGGTGTCGAGGTACTGATCGGCCGTCGCACGGACGTTCTCCGCGCTGGTGGTGATGCCCTCGACCGCGGCGTTCAGCGCCGTGATGCCCTCCTCCTCCATCGGGTTGATGATCGGGGGAAGGAACTGGCAGATCAGCCCGTAGGCGTCGTCGGACATGCTGACGGTCTCCGCCGCGGAGATCGCCGTGTTCAGCCGGTCGGTCAGCGCGTCGAGATGACTGGCGTGTGCCACCAGGTCCTCCGGCACGACGTCGTAGGCCTCGCTCATCGTGGATTCCTTTCACGAACCCGTGGCGGTGATCGATCCTTCGCCCCGGTCGGTGTGCGATCGATACGGCCGTCAGTCCCGCAGCGGGTCGGACTCCTCGTCGAAGTCGTCGTCCTCGTCGGTCCTACGACGTGACGGGGCCGGCCGCTGCGGAGATGCCGCGGGCGGCTGGACGCCGGCCGCGGGCGGCGCCGACGCACTCGGTACCTGTGTACTCGGCGCCGGCGCGGGAGCCGCCTCCTCGCTCGACTCGATCGACTCCCACTTTCGGCCGGCCTCTTCGTCGGCGGCGTCCTCGTCCTCGTCGGGCTGCTGGGGGAAGCGTTCCCGGAGGTTGCCCAACAGCTCGGCTCGCGTCTCGGCGTCCTCGTCGCCCAGATGCTCAGACATCGTCTCGCCGACCTGGGTGGCGATGTCCGCCTGGGCGCGCTGCATGGTCGACAGAACCAGACTGGCGATCGCGGGCAGCGGCATCGTTCGGATGCGCTCACTGAAGACCAGGTCGGTCAGGCTGCCGTCGGCCCGCACCGTCGCCGTCACCGCGCCGTCGCTGCTGGTGGCGCTCAGCCGCAGCTGCTCGGTCTGGACATGAGCCGCCTGGTAGCGCTGTGCCTTCTCCGCGAGGCCCTGCGCCCACTGCCCGATCCGTTGTTCGATCTCGGCGGGATCCTTGCCCATGCCCGCGAAGGCGCCCGTGCCGGGGCCGGTCATGTGAAACCTCCATCAACACTGCTGGGACATCGGTTCGTGTGACCGCGGCCGAGCCAGGGGCCCGGCCGCGGTCACGAGGTCGGCGTCGTCACCGGCCCGTGGGCGTGCCCGCGGCGCGGGACAGCACCTCCATGACCCGCCCCTCGATGCGTTCGCCGTCGGCGGGAGCGAGGCTGAGCCACTCGTCTTCACGCACCATCAGGTATCGGCCCTGGTGAGTGTCGAACCAGGTGACCAGGGTGGCGGAGCGGCGAGCCTGTCGCTGCGTCGCCCCGCCCACCGTCACCCCGAACTGTCCGCCGCCCTTGCGGTTGGCCGCCAGTTCGGCCAGCGCGGCGGCGTCCTCGGCGCTCATGCCCGCCTTCCGCAGCGCCCGTTCCTCGTCATCGTCGTCGCTGCCCCAGGGATCGTCGTCCTCGTCGGACTCCACCGCCGCGGTGAGCGCGTGCAGCGGGGCCGACATGGCCCAGCCCGGCCCCGCCTCCTTGGCGGGAAGCACGCCGACGATGGAGCGGGCCAGCGAGGTCGGACGAATCTCGCCGATCCGTAGTTCGTCGCCGGCCAGCGTCGCGAGCACACCCAGTTCCTGATCGGTCGCGGCCAACGCCCGCAGCGGACGTCCGATGTGGCCCACGGCGTCCACCGACAGCCTGGGCTGCGAGAGCAGCCGCAGCAACGACGTCAGCTCAGGAGACACCGTGCCGTCGGTGACCAGGCCCCGCTCCGCCAGCTCGCGATACGCCTCGGCCTTGAGCTCGACCCGCTCGGCCATGGTCTTGCCGCTGCTGGGAACGTCCAGCGGATAGGGGATCCGGCCGAGGCCCAGGTCAGTCCATACGAACTCGAACTGCCGGGCCGACAACACGAATTCAGTCTCGCTCATCGTCCTTCTCCCGTAACCGACTCTCGGGTGTGCTCTCGACGGCCGGTCATCCCTGCTTCTTGGGCTTCCGGTCACCGATCACCGCGGGTGGCAGGTCGTCGCCGAGGCGCTCGAAGACCTTCTCGCCCTGGAGGTACGCGGCAGGCCGGTGCTCCTTGTCCTCGGTGTCCTGAGCGCCGCGAGCGGGTGCGCCGCCGCCACCGGCCATGCCGGGAGCCATGCCGCCGCCTGCCGCGCCGCCGCCCATGCCGCCGGGCATGCCGCCCATCCGGCCCGCGCCGCCCGTGCCGCCGACTCCGGTCGCTCCTCCTGCGGCCAGGTTCGAGGCCGCGCCGCCGCCCGCGCCACCACCGAAACCGCCCGCACCGCCGCCACCGAAGCCGCCCGCGCCGCCGGGGATGTTGGGCACACCGCCGGGGCCGAAGCCGCGGGCCCCGCCGCCGATGCCGCCACCGCCACCGCCACCGGGCATCGAGCCGGTGCCGCCGGGGATGTTCGGGATGTTGCCGGGTCCGAAGCCCTTCGCGCCGCCGGGGCCACCGCTTCCGATGCCGGGCATCGAGCCGGTGCCGCCGGGGATGTTGGGGATCTGCGGAGTGAGCGGACGACCGCCCGCGCCGCCGGGGCCACCGCTTCCGATGCCGGGCATCGAGCCGGTGCCGCCGGGAATGTTGGGGATCTGCGGAGTGGCCGGGCGACCGCCGGTACCACCGCTGCCACCCTGGTTGGCGCGCGGCATGGTCGCGCCGGGCACACCACCGATGCCGGGAATCGACCCGCTGCCGGGAATTCCCCCGCCGGTGCCGCCGCCGGGGCGGTTGGCTCCCGGGATGTCGGGAATGTCGGGCATGCCCTGCGGCGAGATCCTCGGTGCGCTCTGCGGAGTGATCGGGGGCGGGGTGCCGCCGCCGAACCCGCCGATGGAGGGCATGCCGCCGACGCCGCCCGCACCACCGCCGCCGGGGATGTTGGGGATGGCCGCCGGGTTCATGCCCGTGCCGCCGGGGACGTTGGGACGGAAGTTCGAGGTGTCGGGCATCGAGGCCGCAGGCGCGAGGTTCGGCGGCGTGCCGCCGAGGGTGGACGGCGCGCCACCGCCGCCGGGACCGCCGAAGCCGTTCGCTCCGCCGGGACCGCCCGCGCCGCCGGGGATGTCGGGAATCGCGCCGGGCCCGCCGGGCACGCCGCCCGGTCCGCCGGGAATCCCGCCGGGGCCGCCGGGCATGCCGGGCACGCCGCCGGGACCGCCGGGCATTCCGGGCACGCCGCCGGGACCGCCGGGCATTCCGCCGCTCGCGAGCTGCGTGTCGAGTTCCGGGACGCCTGCCGGGGTGCCCTGCTGCATCGGGGACAGCTCGCCCATCAGCCCCATCGGCGCGGTGCCCGCCGCCGTCATGGTGCCCCGGATGGGATTCGGGGGCGGACTGAACTGCGGCGTCTCCTGATCGATGCCGCGCGAGTCCGACTCCATCGTGGACATGACGGCGACGGCCTGTTCATGCGCGGAGTTGGCCTCGGCGCTCTTGCGCTCCACATCGACGACCGCCGCCGCGAAGCCCACGAGCCCGCCGGTGGCGAAGCCCCTCGTGAGGATGTCCTCGTAGTCGAACTCGACGGGCTCCGGCATCGCCGACCGGGCGGTCTCCATGATCTGAGCCTGTCCGGCGATCTTGTATCCCACGTCGGCGGCGGTCACCGACGCCTCGTTGCTCCATTCCGCGAGTTGCGTGATGGCGCCTCGCGCGGCCGTGGCCGCCGATCCGGTCCAGCCGTCCTCCACCGCGACGAGTCGATCCCCCATCGACTGTGCGGCCTCGGAGATCTCGCTCGCGATCTGCTGCCATTCCGAGGAGAGCTCCCCCGCAGCGCCCGGATCATTGTCGACGTGGACCGCCTCGTAGAGCGTCCGATGGTTGTAGGAGCTCCAGTTGTGCGTGTCCGTCAGCATGAGGTGGTTCTCCGGCGCCGGGGCGCCGACGGCCCTCTCCTCGCCTCGCGGCGCTGCTGAGCCTTCTACGTACATCGGATGATCGCCTCTCGCTACAGGAGGTTCGCTACAGGGGGATTCGATGCCGGCGCCGCGACCGCGGCGGTGTCACCATCGGCGGCACCGGGGCGGCGCGGCGGCATCCACGAGTCGTTGATCAGCAAGTGCGCGGGCGCGGCGCCGGACCCGCCCACGTCGCTCCTGACCGTGCTCGGTGCGGCGGGTCAGACCGCCTGGTTCTCGTCGGGGCGGATTCTCTTGAAGGAGTCGACGTTGTCCTGCTCGATCTGCTGGTAGAGGTTCATCGCCTGGCTGACGGCCTCGTGGGCGTCCTCCAGAACCTCCCGGTACGGGGTGAAGACGCTGCGGAAGGAGATTCCCTCGCCTGCCGCGCGGTCCTCGAACTTGAGGCCCATCGCCTCGCCGACGGGGTTGGCACCGAACGGCGCGCGACGGGCGAGCGTGTTGGCACGTTCCAACCAGCCGTCGACCCGTTCCATCTGCTCCTGCAGCATCGCCTTGATCTCCTCGCCCGCGGCCGGGTCGAGGTAGAGGTCGCCTGCTTCGATGCTCTTCCGGAGCGTGTCGACCTGCGCGGTGAGCTGCGTGACCCGCGCCGCGGTCATCATCGGCTGCAAGTCGGCGGTCTCGGAGGCGACGCTCGCCTCCTTCATGGTCTGCGTGGCCGCGACGCTGTCCTGCGTCATCATCATCGGCGCCATGGCGGTGCCGCTTACGAACTCGGAGTCGCTCATCGGTTCCCTTCGCGGTCTGTCCTACCCCGATGCCTGCGTTCTCGTCCCCGCACACCCGGCTCGCCGACCACCGTCCGGAGCGCGCTCGGACCGGGTCGGTTCCGGTGAAGTGTGATGGGGGATGGAACGAGATAGACCTTAGACTTCCAGCGTGGGCCAAGATAGTCCGGGCTCAGGTGAGAATGCCTGCTCCCAGGTATACCCGAGAGTCGACAGGGTACAAAGGGGCAACTCCCGGGGTACGAAAGGGAAAGAGCGTCCGACGGCGAGGTCGGCGCCCGTCTCGGCCGGGCTCCTCGCTCAGGTGAGGCCGAGGTGAGTCCCCGCGAGTCCACAATGGTCGGTGATCTGCGACACGCCGCGTGCGCGGGCGGTAGGACGGCGTGGCGTCGAGCGTGAGCGGTCTCGTCGTCCCGGTGCGGCCGCCTGTCCGCGCACCCGTGTCCGGCGTCCGCTCCAGCCGAGTCCGCGTGGTGTCCCTCGGGCGCTCCGGTATTCGGTCATGCCGGATTTCGGGCCGTCTTCTGGGAATACGCTGGACAGATCGGGATCGCGGCCGCGGAAAAAGCCGTCAGTCTATTGCCGTGGGTTTCGCCGGCTATCTCGGGTCGATCTCGCGGGGCGGCGGGAGCACCTCTCCCGGGAGGCCGCGACACGCGGTGTGGACCCGCCGCCACGACGGCAGGTCGCGCGGCGGCCCGCCTGTCGAGGACGGCGACCGGCGGGGCGGGGAGCGAGAGCCCGCCGCACGGCGCGTCGCCCCGTCCCCGGTCGGAGGTCGGCACATCCGTTCGGCGGACACTGTGGACTCGGCAGGCGCGGCGAGTGGGATCGCCGTCACCGTGCCGACATCGAAACGCCGCTCAAACTTCACTGACGGGTGGTCATTTTCTGACAGCCTTCCCAGAGTTGCCACTGAGTGGTCACGCTGCGTCGCCAACAGGGCGTCGCGCGTTCTGGGGAGAGGACAAGCGTCGTGCAAGCTAACCGTGTCAACAGATGGCGGTCCTTAGCCGCGCTGGTCGGCGTCGTGACCGCGGTGGTGGCACTCCAGGTGCCCGGTGCCGCGGTCGCCGCCGACCAGCTCACCGTCGCCGAGGCCATCGCCCGGCAGGGCGGGACCGGCACCGTGCGTGGGCATGTGGTGGGACAGCCGACGGCGACCACGACGGTGGTGCGTTCCGGGTTCCCCTCCGACTACGCGCTCGCCCTCGCCGACTCGGCCGCCGAGACCGACCCGTCCGAGATGCTGTACGTGCAGATCACCGCGTCGTTCCGTGCGGAATTCGGCCTACGGACCAATCCGGACCTGCTCGGGACCAGGCTCGACGTGACCGGTCCGCTGCGCAGTTACTTCGCGCACCCAGGCCTGACCTCCCCGACCGCCTTCTCGCCAGTCGGCGACACCGAGCCCCCGACCGAGCCCCCGACCGAGCCGCCCACCGACCCCGGCGACTACGACGAGACGTACTACCGCTCGGCGCTCGGCCTCACCGGCGACGCGCTGAAGGACGAGCTGCACGAGATCATCAGCACCAACGCCACGTTGTCCTACAGTCAGGTCTGGGACGCGCTCAAGAAGACCGACGAGGACCCGGCGAACTCCGCCAACGTGATCCTGTTCTACAGCGGGCGCTCGCAGAGCAAGAACTCCAACGGCGGCGGCGTCGGCCAGTGGAACCGAGAACACGTGTGGGCCAAGTCTCACGGCGACTTCGGCACGGCCACCGGCCCCGGCACCGACATCCATCACCTGCGCCCCACCGACGTGCAGGTGAACTCCGCGCGCGGCAACAAGGACTTCGACAACGGCGGCTCGCCCGTGCCGGGAGCACCGGGCAACCTCACCGACCACGACTCCTGGGAGCCGCGCGACGATGTCAAGGGCGACGTCGCCCGGATGATCTTCTACATGGCCGTGCGCTACGAGGGCGGCGACGGCTTCGCGGACCTCGAGCTCAACGACGCCGTGTCCAACGGCTCGCGGCCCTACATGGGCCGCACCTCGGTGCTGCTCGACTGGAACGCCGAGGACCCGCCCGACGCCTTCGAGCAGCGGCGAAACCAGGTCGTCTACGACGACTTCCAGGGCAACCGCAACCCGTTCATCGACCACCCCGAGTGGGCCGACGCGATCTGGAACTGAGCGGGCGCCCACCAGCGGAGGCGACGCCGTCTGTGACCGCGTCCCGAGTGTCGCGGGAGGCCGGTCCACGCAGTGAGAAGCGCCGCGGCACGAGCCGAGCGCGGGCACAGACGGCGGTCGTCCGATCAGTCCTCGGTCACCGGTAGGGCATCGAGTCGGGCACAGAGATCGTCGCGATGGTAGCCGGCGAAGATCCGCCGCAGAGTGCTCCGTACGTGGAAGCCGATGTCGGGCCCCGCCGTCTGGACGAGCTCGTCGACGAGACCACCCGCCGTCTCGGCGACCTCCGGTCGGGCAGGAGTGACGAGCTCGGACACCTGCTGGAAGGCCTTCGCCACCTCGGCGAGCTCCTTCGGCTGATCCTGATGCCCCGCATACCACCACGCCGTCGCCTGGAGCGGGTCGGTGATCAACGTGCGCATCCGGCTCTCTCTGCTTCGACGCTCCGCCTCCTCCCACTCGCCGACGGCCGCCCTCCGCCGGGCCTGCTGCCGACCGGCCACCGCGGCGAGGAGGTCCGGGTCCACCTCGATCTCGGCACAGAATCCCCAGGCTTCGACGCCGGTGTCGGCGACCCGCAGGGCCTGCGCCAATCCGATGTCCAGCTCACCACGCAGTCGTTGCGCCTCGGTGAGGCTGCGTCTCCTGCTGATCTCCTCCGCCCGGCTGCTGAGGCCCGCCAGCGCGACGGCCTGCGGATTCGCAGGTCGGACGCCGATCGCGGCCACGGTGAAGCCCACGGTGAGCGTCACCTGGAAGTCGAAGTGCGGATCGCAGCTCGGAAGTGAGATCGGCACGTTTCGCGGCGTCGGTCCGGGGTTCGCCGACGGCGATCCGGCCTGGTGGTCCCCGAGAAACGAGTGACGGGGATACCGGCTTCGCAGCCACATGTTCTCTTCGCCATCCTTGTCATCGACAGTTCTGTCCGGGTGCGCGGTCCGTCAGACGTGCACGGGGTCGATCTCGTCCAGCCGAGTCCAGACCTGTTGGATGATCGCGTTGATCGGATCCTCCTCGACGAAGCCCGGATCGAGCGGGATGCCCGCCACCCGGCTCGCCCACTGCAGTCGAGCGATGCGATGCGGGTCGCGTTCGGTCGCGGCGACGAGTGTCTCCACCGCGTCACGGCCGACCGAGGTCGTCGATCGGGCGCCGTAGCGCAGCCAGGCACCGACGATCCGACGGCTCGGGAGCAACGACATCTCGCCCAGCGCACGGCTCCAGAACTCGCGGACGCCCTCTCCCGTGATGGTGTGGGGATCGGCGTCGAGTAGCCGCTCGATGCTCTCCGCCAGCAGTTCCATGCGATCGGCCGACGGCCGGTCGAGCCAACCCTCGACATAGCGGAGGAAGGTCGGCAGTCCGGACTCGCGTCCGATGCGGACCATCGCGTCCGTTGCGTGCCGCCGCACCAGCGGTTCCGCGGCCGTCGCGAGATGCTTGATCCGGGTGAGCGCCACGCGGGGGAAGTCCGAGCCGATCTCACCGCAGACGATCGCCACCAGCAGCTGAACGTCCGGCGAGGAGGACCGCGACCAGTCCCAGAGCCTCTCGCGCACCGCCCTGCCGAGATTCGGGTCGACAGCGGTCCTGGTCAGCAGGCGGACCGCGATGGACCGCCGTGTCTGGTCCTGTCGTCGGTCGAGGATCGTGGTCTGCTGCCCGGCAGCCCAGCCCTGGGCCAACGCGGTGATCAGCTCGACTCCCGCCTCGGCCGCGAGGTCGGCCGCCCGGTCGGCGAGACGTTCCAGTTCGGCCTGTCCGAGATCCTCGATCTCGACCGGAAGACGCTGCAACCACTCCTGGACGGGGCTCCGCAGCATCGGATGCTCCTTCCAGAAATAGGTGAGCACCGACGAGCCCAGCCGCGGGGTGGTGAAGGTCCTCGTGCGCGGATCGAAGAGCTTCGTGCCCAGCCGGTGCAAGGTCGCGGTCACGCCCGGTCGGAGCAGCGGATCGGGCTCCCGCACCTGGGTCTTCAACACGGTCAGCATCTGATCCGACGCCGTGAGGATGCGATCGGCGGCCGCGCCCTCGAACAGCCCGCAGGCCAGCAGCAGGCCGACGGCCTCCTTGTCGTCCTTGCTCTGCAACTCGGTGATCGCCTTGCGGAGTTCCTCGGCGAGGACGTCGGTCGGGTCGGCCAGCCGCGCCGCGATGTCCTCCGGCGACGTGTAGCCGGCGCGACGCGCCTCGGACACCGCCTCGGCGATCTCCTTCGCCTCGGGCGGCCATGCCTGGTCCAGACGTTCCAGCAGACCTGCCTCGGTCGACAGAGTGTGCGAGTCCTCGACCAGCTCCACATGGCGGTCGAAGACCAGCGCTCCGGACGGTCGGGACAGCAGGTGCACCCGGCCGGGGAAACGTTCCTCGAAGGGGCGCCGCTGTTCGACGGGCAGGATGACCACGAGGAAGCTGCGATGCGGCTTCAGCTGGTCGCCGAATTCGACGAGGTTGTTCCGGACTTCGTGCACGTCCTCGGCCGAGCCCTCCCGCAGGTCGAGGATGACCACCGCCGGGGTGTCGGCGTCGAGGATCAGACCGGCGTCGAGCCGGAAGCCGCGGTCGAGGATCTCCTGACGGACGATGAGGCGAGCGTTCTCGGTCTCGCGAAGTCGCTGCGCCAGCCGGAGCGCGGCCGTGAACTGTCCGCCGCTCTTCACCTGCGCGCTGAGCAGGACCAGCCGCCAGTCGGCGAGGATCTCGAAGGCGGACGGCTGATCGGAGGCGTCGAGTAGCCCGGCCGGTGCCACGAAGCGGTCCGCCAGGGAGGCGAGCGCCTCCGGGTCCCATCGTCCGCTTCGGGTTCGGTTGCGTGGGCGGGCGATCTCGGCAGGTTGCGAATCAGGCCCGTAGACGTGGAAGTGCTGCGACTGGTCGAGGTTGCCGCCTGCGGTCGCGTTCCCGTCGCCCGCCACGCCGACGAACCCGACACGGCCCGGTGGCTCGCTGTGATGCGTCGCCTCGGCGGGACGCGACGCCGCGGGTTCCACCGGGGCGGGCGCCGTATGCGGTGTCGACGACTGTCGGTCGCTGTCCGCCGCCGAGGAACCGTCACTCCCGGTCGGCGGCGTCGTGAGCACCGGCTGCCCCGGATAGTCGGAGACGGCAGGGGAGGCCGGCTCGGGTTCGGCCGCGGTGGCGTCGTCGAGCATCCCGAAGAAGTCGACATCCCGGTTCGGCTCGCCGAAGCCCGTCACGAGTCCGCTCCGGACTCGTTCGGGAGGCCGCCTCGCCGCCCGCTGTGACTGCCGAAGTTCCCGTCGGCGCCGATGTGGAAGGTCCCGGAGAAGTCCTGCCTGCCGGTCGACTGATCCAGGTCGCCCCCTGCGACGGCGTTGTTGTTGCCGCTGACGGTGACCCCGGACGGACCGGAGCCCATGGTGATCGACTGATCGGCGATGTGCCCCACATCGCGGCTCTGCGCGACCAGCCCGCGGTGCCCGCTGTTCGACGCGTTCGTGTTGTTCGTGCCGGCGGCCTGCGGCGGCTCGCCCATGGTGCCCGTGGTCGCGGGCTGGAGCGGAGCGACCGGCGGCGGCGTGGACCGGTCGGCGTCGGCATCATTGTGCGGCCGAGCGAGCAGGCCGGCGGCGAGGAGTTCTCCGGAGAGCACCGGCACCCGGAGATGGCCGACGCACTCGAAGCCCTTGGCCTCGACCGTGAGCGCCGTCCGGACGAACTCCGTGGGCTTGCGAACGGTGTGGCCAGCGCGGATGAGCTGCTCCATCACGGCATCGGAGACCACGGTGGCCAGAAACGTCACCTGCGGATCGGAGCGGTCCAACAACGCCCGGACCTCGGCCGCACCGACCATCCGATGCGTGTCGATCATGACCTTGCCGTTGGGCGAGTCGACGAACATCGGGTTGAACGGGGGCATCGGCCCGAGATGCAGGCTTGCCCGCATCCGCAGCGTGATTCCGTCGGCCCGCAGCCGCGGAGCCCGCACCCGCAGCTCGCCCTGGAGGGCGTCCATGAGTCGGTCGACGGCCAGCGGGAGAAGCCGCAGCTCGAAGGCGTAACAGAGGCCGTCGCCCCGTGTCGCCCGGACCGGAGGGTTCCGCAGCAGGCGCTCCGCGCCTCCCCTTCGCGCGGCTTCCTCGAGGATCTCCGGGATCAGGTTCGTCAGCCTGGTCTGCTGGACGTCGTCGTGTGCGCTGAATCCATGGGTGTCGATCACCATGATGCCGTGGTGAACACCGGTGAACTCGCCGTCGTCGGTGTGCTGACTGGTCACGAGTCGTCCTCTCGCATCGGTCTGGTGACTCGATGCTTCCCGAGATGATCAGGCCGCACTGTCCAGAACTGGACACAGCTGACGAACACACCGAGAATCCGATGCTCAGCGCGCGCCTGCCGTCAGTCCGGCCGTGTCCAGGACCTCGATGCGTCCCCGGCCCTGGCGGATGACGCCTGCGTCTCGCCATGCCGCCAGGGTCGGTGTGATCGCGCTGCGGACCAGACCGAGCGCGGTGGCGATCTCCTCCTGCGACATCGGGACCACGTTCGGCGAACGATGGTCCGGCCCCGCGGCGTCGATGACGACTCGTAGGAGCCACGCGAGTCGCTCCGCGACGCTGCCGTGGGCGAGCCGCCAGGCGTGGGCGCTGCTCTGCCGAATCTTCCCCACGATGTAGCGGTCCGACGCGGACTCCAGGCGGAGCCGGCGGAGCAGGTCGCCGAACCGGCGCGGCGGAATCCGGGAGAGGATGCACGGCTCGATCGTCCGCACCGTCGCCGAACGAGGACCGCCGTCTCGGACGGCGAACTCGCCGATCAGGTCGCCGGGTCCACGTATCGCGACCAGCAGTTCCCTGCCGTCGGGGGCGGCATAGGTGACCTTCACCCGTCCCGCCACGGAGAGCAGCACCCAACCGCCCGGCTCGCCCTGACTGAGGAGCCGGTGGCCGGGTGGGCAGACGACACGGGCGCCGTCCTGGACCATGGTCGTCCACGCGGACCGGTCGACGAGATCCCGGAAGGTCGGCAATCGGTGCGGCCCGTCACCATCGTGCACGACGTCGTTCTTACGCAACCGCCGACTGTTCCGGTGTCCCTCCGTGAAGAACCACCTGAAGGGTGGTATCGAGCCGCGGATGCCCGCAGGCCGGTGTCGTCACCTCGCCGACACCACCGCCGCCGTCAGTCGCTCGCGGCGCTGACGGTCACGTCCGCCGGGGCGTCACAGGGGAATCGCCAGACCTGCCCCGAGGTGCTGGTCGCGGTGAGGAACCGCCCGTCGAGGGCCACCGAGGAGAACGGGTCGGAGTGACGCGACACCGCCAGCCATTCCAGGGTGTCCCTGCCGTCGGCGCTGGTGAGCGCCACCCAGCCGACACTGCCGTGCGCGGCCGACTCGCCGGCCGCCGCGCGTCGTCGGCCGTGGGTGCACGACGCCAGCATGACGTCCACGTCCAGCCAGTCCATCGGCGTCCACGTCTCGGCACGCAGGGTCTCCCACCAGCGGAACCGGACCGGCTCCACGAAGCGCTCGAACTCCATGGCCGAGAGGCTGCCGTCGGCGAACATGATGAAGTCGCCGTCGGGCGCCTGGCGCGCGTGCCAACGCTGCTGCACCTGGGCGGGAGTCGAGATCCGGTGTGACGCTGCCATCCGCCCATTCTGCGACAGGACGCCGACGAGTCGGGCCGGCCGGTCCCGCCCGGTCCGGCCGCTTCGCCGCCGCGCAGGCCTGCGTCGGGGCTCGTGGGAACCCGCCGTGTCGACGACTCCGGCGGCGAGGCGGCCGCTGGACGCGATCGAGGGCTTCGGCCACTCAGGCGGCTCAGAACAGGCCCGACGCCACGTCCTCGGTCCTGGCATGACGTTCGCACCGTCCTCCGCCCGTCGCGACGGCGCACGGCTTTCCGCCCTTGGTGATCGCACCGCACCGCACGGCGGGATCGTGCACATGACACAGGCCGGACGGGCGCGCCACGGTCGGACAGTCCTTACCGGACCGGGTGAGTGCCTGACAGCGTGCCTTCGGCTCCGCGTCGGTACGGGCGGCTCCCCGAGTCTTCGCAGCCGGCTTCGCGACCGAGGGCACGGCAGGCGGGCGGGCGTCCTGTCCTACCGCGATTCCGCGCGCCTCCCGGACACCCTGGACGGCGAGCCGATCTGCTCGCTCGTTGTCGGGGTGCCCCGCGTGTCCCTTCACCCAGTGCCACTCGACTCGATGCCTGGCGGTCGCCGCGTCCAGCTCACGCCAGAGGTCGGCGTTCTTGACCGGCTCTCTGGCGCTGGTCTGCCACCCGTTGCTCTTCCACCGGTGCACCCACTGGGTGACGCCGTTCTTGACATAGGTGCTGTCGGTGTACAGCCGCACCACGGCCGGACGGGTCAGGCTCTCCAACGCCCGCAGTGGTGCCGTCAGCTCCATCCGATTGTTCGTCGTCACGGCGGACTCGCTGCCGTACAGCTCCCGCTCGTGTCTGCCGTACCGCAGCACGGCGCCCCAGCCGCCCGGACCGGGGTTCGGGCTGCATGCCCCGTCGGTGTAGATCTCGACGATCTGCTCGGCGTCCTCACTCGGCATCGGCCGACGATAGCGGGGCGCGGGACGCCGCCGAACCGCCGCCGACGGTGTCGGAACCGGCCGTCGACCGCGGGCGACGGCGACACGGTCGAGAAGGTCCCGGCGTCCCCGGCCGCGGCGTCGTCGAGTCGTGCTCCACGAAGCCTGCTCACGGCCCTGCGCGTCGGCCCCTGCCGGACATCGTGGTCGCCAGGCCGTCCAGCGCCTCGGGTGCTCGCACCTCGGCCGCCATCCGGACCGGGCCCTGTCGCGACTCAGGGTCGGGGCAGCTCCGCGGCCACGTCGGCCGCCGCCTGGAGGAGCGCCGCGTCGACCCGGCCGCCCACCGCCTCGGTCTCGGCGATGGTCACCGTCGTACCGAGGGATCGGGACCGATAGTGATCGGCCGAGAACGAGACGTCGGCCATGTCCAGCAGTCCCGCACCCAATGGTCGGATGTCACCGGAGCCGTGGACGTCGATGACGCCGGTGAACTCCCGGGCGCTGCCGCGCTCGGAGAACTCGACCCAGGCCACCGAGACGAGGATGGTGCCGCCCACACCGTCGAGGGCGAACAGCATGCGATCCAGCGATCGACACGGCGTGTGCAGGAGGAACGTCCGCACCTGGCCGAAGGCGGCGCCGACGCAGTCCGACTCCCGCCGCGCCGCCTGCCTTCTCACGCGTGTCCCCAGCCGCTTCCATGCGTCGCCCGCGTCACCTCTGCGTGCCGAGCCCTTGGCCTGATTCGTGCGAACGCGCAGCGACCCGCTCAGCGACGACCCGCCCGATGAGCCGGAACCGCCCGTGACACCCGTTCCGCCGAGCGTGCCCGTACCGCTCAGCACGGCGCCGCCCCCACCGCCGAGGGTCACGCCGCCTGCCGCGGCGGTGCCCAGCGCCATCACACAGGCGGCCGTCACCACGCCGCTCATCCGGCTGCCCTTGTCGGAGCCGCCGCCCGGCCCGCCGATCCTGCGATTCATTCCGCTCCTCGTCACCGCGCCGACACCGGCCGTGGAGTTAACGAGAGGACACCGCGGAGCGTGACGGTTTCAGGCAGGTTCGATCTTGGCGGACTGCGGACTGCGGACTGCGGACTGCGGACTGCGGACTGCGGCCTCGGCGCGCCCTCGTCGAGGAGACGGCCGATGCGGCGGCCTCTGGCAGGCCGGCCGATGCCCCGTCCGGCGACGGACCGCAACCCGCCCTGTCCGCCTGATGCCGCCGGCTCAGTGCCCCGTCGAGACACCTGCCCTCGGCGTCGTTCGACGTCGTGGCGAACCCGTGCCCCCGGGTTCAGGGGTCTGGTGGGTGGACGACCGACGACGGGCTCAGCATGCGATGACGTACGTCGACGTCGAGCACCTCGCGGTCTCCGTGGACGTCGGGTGCCGCAGGCATCCGCCGCGCCGCGCCCAGAGCCCCCGCCGTCGGACCAGCCGAGCGTCGTCACGACGACGAGACCGCACATCCGATCGAGGAGCGCCGGACGATCGCGGCCGGCGACGGTCCGGCGGCATGCGCCGGTTCACCAGCCTCGACTTCGCCATTCCCCCAGGTGCGGACGCTCCGCGCCGAGCGTGGTGTCGTCGCCGTGACCCGGATACACCCAGGTGTCGTCCGGCAGGACGTCGAAGATCCGTGTCTCCAGGTCGTCCATCAGGCTCGTGAAGTCCTCGGGGCTCGTCGTCCGTCCCGGTCCGCCGGGGAACAGCGAGTCGCCGGTGAACAGGTGCGCCGAGCCCTGCGGGTCGCGGTACAGCAGCGCGATCGAGCCGGGTGTGTGTCCTCGCAGGTGGATCACCTCGAGCTCGGAGCGCCCGACCTCCAGCGTGTGCCCGTTCTCCAACAGGAAGTCCAGCGGGACCGGCAGCGCCTCGGCATCGGCCGGGTGCGCGGCGAGATTGGTCCCGTAGGCGCCTGCCACCGCGCCCAACGCCTGCCAGTGATCGGGATGGCCGTGGGTGGTGACGATGGTGCGCAGGCGCGGCCTGTCGTCCTCGTGGCCCAGGAGGTCCGAGAGACGCTCAGGGTCGGCGGCGGCGTCGATGAGCACGGCATCGCCGCTGCGTGGGCAGTGCAGCACGTAGGCGTTGTTGTCCATCGGCCCGACCGACACCTTGGTGATGGTCAGCTCGGCGAGTTCACGACGCACGGCCGGGCCGCCGGGTTCGACATGACCGGTGTACTCCTGTGACACGTCCACGGACCGAGCCTAGAACCACGGCCCGTGGACGCCCGCACCGGCCGCCCGTCGGACCGCCGCGGGGTGGATGGGCTGGTGGGGATCACTCTGGTGGGGCGCCGGTCGCCGCCTCGTCAGTCCCATTCCGGCAGCGCGGGCAGCGTGCCGAGCAGTTCGGCTCCGTCGCCGCGGCCGATGAGCCAGCCGAGCACGGGCTTCGCCTTCCCGCGCACCGCGGGCGGGCCGTCGTCGGTGGCCGAGCCGATGAAGAAGGTGCGCTCGGTGCCGTCCGCGAACTCGACCCGCAGCCCGAATCGGGGCGCGTCATCCCTCGACCGGTATCGGGTGATGACGTCGACCAGCATCAACTCGATCTGGTCGTCGGGAATGTCGTCGATACCCGGTCCGACGTCGAGATCGACGAGGTGGATCCACACCTCTCGCTGCCTGATCCAGGGGATCTCGTCGGCCTGGAACGTCCGGCCGCGCCCGACGACCTGGGCGGCCCAGGCGGACTCGTCCAGGCCCGCGGCGGCCGCGTCGAAGCGTTCCGTCGCCGCGCGTACGTCCTCGCCGAGGAGTCGTGCGGGGCGGTCCACGCCCTCCTCGATGTCGGCGTTGCGATCGGCCGCGCTCTGATACATCGGATGCTCGACGTCGGTACGAGCCCAGGTGAGCAGGTTGACCAGGCCGTCCGCGTTCCGTGCCAGGTGGGTCAGCACGTGCGCCCTGGACCAGCCCGGCAACAGACTGGGCCCGGACACGACCGTGTCATCCAGGCTCTCCACCACCTCCAGCAACGCCCGGTTGGCCACCTCCAGTGCTCGCAGGCCCGCCGCGGCACTGGCCGCGGCACCGCCGACGCTGGTCCGGGGCGCCACCAGGCTCTCTTCGAGAGGCTGTGGATGGGACAGGTGGAGTTCTGCCATGACTGCTTCTCTCCCCGACTTCAGGGGACGTGCCTTGCACTTCCAGCGTAGGCCTGTTTCGACCGACGTAGGAAGCACCCGATCGGGGACTTGCCCACTACTTCGTGTGGCTCTCGTTGCAGAGAGTCGCGAATCTTATCGCTGGTGTGAGGCTAGGCACTCTCAGGCAGCCTCAGTGCTCGACGGACAGTCACGAAGACCCGTTCCTGTCAGAGGGCGGACCTAGCATGGAGTCTGGCCTGCGCCCGCTCGGTTGCGCGACTCGCCGAGCGCGATGCCCCAGGTCTGCGGCGGGTGCGCCACCCTGTCGCACGGAATTCTCGACCGACTCGGGCCGATGACCTCTCGCTCGGGCACGTGATCAGTTGAAGGGACCACAGTGTCAGACCGCCTCGTCGTTCGCGGCGCTCGCGAGCACAACCTCCGCGGTGTCGACCTGGACCTGCCCAGGGACAGCCTCGTCGTGTTCACCGGACTGTCCGGCTCCGGAAAGTCGAGCCTCGCCTTCGACACCATCTTCGCGGAGGGCCAGCGTCGCTACGTGGAGTCGCTGTCCGCCTACGCACGGCAGTTCCTCGGGCAGATGGACAAGCCCGACGTCGACTTCATCGAAGGCCTCTCGCCCGCGGTGTCGATCGACCAGAAGTCGACCAACCGCAACCCCCGCTCCACGGTCGGCACCATCACCGAGGTCTACGACTACCTGCGGCTGCTCTACGCACGCGCAGGCAAGCCGCACTGCCCGACGTGCGGCCACGCCATCAGCAGGCAGACCCCGCAGCAGATCGTCGACCAGGTGCTCGAGCTCCCGGAGAGCACCCGATTCCAGGTGCTCGCCCCCGTCGTGCGCGGCCGTAAGGGCGAGTACGTCGACCTCTTCGCCGAACTGCCCACTCAGGGCTACTCCCGAGTGCGCGTCGACGGCGTGGTCCACTCCCTCACCGACCCGCCCAAGCTCAAGAAGCAGGAGAAGCACGACATCGAGGTCGTGATCGACCGGCTCGCCGTGAAGGCCTCGGCGAAGCAGCGACTCACCGACTCCGTCGAGACGGCGCTGCGGCTGGCCGACGGCCTCGTCGTGCTCGATTTCGTCGACCTCCCCGAGCACGACACCGGCCGAGAGCGCCGGTTCTCCGAACGGATGGCCTGTCCCAACGGGCACTCGCTGGCCGTCGACGACCTCGAACCTCGATCGTTCTCCTTCAACTCGCCCTACGGCGCCTGCCCCGAGTGCACCGGGCTCGGCGTCCGCAAGGAGGTCGACCCCGAACTCGTGGTGCCGGACGACGAGCTGTCCCTCGCCGAGGGAGCCATCGCGCCCTGGGCATCCGGCCAGACCGCCGACTACTTCACCCGACTCCTGGAGTCGCTGGCGGAGAAGGTCGGGTTCCAGATGGACATGCCGTGGCGGGGCCTGCCCGCCCGCGTGCAGAAGGCCGTGCTGCACGGCGTCGACGAGAAGGTGCACGTCCGCTACAGCAACCGCTACGGACGCGAGCGGTCGTACTACGCCGCGTTCGAAGGCGTGATCCCCTTCCTGGAGCGCAGGCAGGAGCAGACCGAGTCCGAGTTCATGCGGGACAAGTACGAGGGCTACATGCGGGAGGTGCCCTGCCCGGCCTGTCAGGGCACCCGGCTCAAGCCGGAGATCCTGGCCGTCACGCTGGCGCACCGCGACCAGGGCGACAAGTCCATCGCCGAGGTCTGCGCGATGAGCGTCGCGGAGTGCGCCCGCTTCCTCGAAGGTCTTGCCCTGGGCGAACGCGAGGAGATGATCGCGGGCCGCGTCCTCAAGGAGGTGGCCGCTCGGCTGGGCTTCCTGCTGGACGTCGGCCTGGACTACCTGTCCCTCGACCGCGCGGCGGGCACGCTCTCCGGCGGGGAGGCGCAGCGGATCAGGCTGGCCACGCAGATCGGCTCCGGTCTGGTGGGCGTGCTCTACGTGCTGGACGAGCCCTCCATCGGACTGCATCAGCGGGACAACCACCGGCTGATCGAGACGCTGAGCAGGCTTCGCGACCTGGGCAACACCCTGATCGTCGTCGAACACGACGAGGACACCATCCGCGCCGCGGACTGGGTGGTCGACATCGGGCCCGGCGCGGGCGAGCACGGCGGGACGGTCGTGCACAGCGGCTCCTACCAGGAACTGCTGGCCAACGAGAAGTCGATGACGGGGTCGTACCTGGCGGGCCGCCGGACCATCCCGGTACCGGACGGCAGGCGCAAGATCGACCGCAGGCGGCGGCTCACCGTCGTCGGCGCGCGCGAGCACAACCTGCGCGGCATCGACGTGTCCTTCCCGCTGGGCGCCCTGGTCTCCGTCACCGGCGTGTCGGGGTCCGGGAAGTCGACGCTGGTCAACGACATCCTCGCCCGCGTGCTGGCCAACAAGCTCAACGGGGCACGGCAGGTGCCGGGCAGGCACACCAGGGTGACCGGGCTCGACCACGTCGACAAGCTCGTGCAGGTGGACCAGTCGCCCATCGGCCGCACGCCTCGGTCGAACCCCGCGACCTACACCGGCGTGTTCGACCACGTCAGGAAACTGTTCGCCGCGACGACCGAGGCGAAGGTGCGCGGCTACCAGCCGGGCCGGTTCTCCTTCAACATCAAGGGCGGCCGCTGCGAGGCCTGCGCCGGCGACGGCACGATCAAGATCGAGATGAACTTCCTGCCCGACGTCTACGTTCCCTGCGAGATCTGCCGAGGCGCCCGGTACAACCGGGAGACGCTGGAGGTTCACTACAAGGGCAAGACCATCGCCGACGTCCTGGACATGCCGATCGAGGAGGCGGCGACGTTCTTCGAGCCGATCACCGCGATCCACCGGCACCTCAAGACACTGGTGGACGTCGGCCTCGGCTACGTCCGGCTCGGCCAGCCCGCGCCGACGCTCTCCGGCGGCGAGGCACAGCGGGTCAAGCTGGCCACCGAACTCCAGAAGCGGTCGACCGGTCGCACCGTCTACGTGCTCGACGAGCCGACCACCGGGCTGCACTTCGAGGACATCCGCAAGCTGCTCGGCGTGATCAACGGACTCGTCGCCAAGGGCAACACGGTGATCGTGATCGAGCACAACCTCGACGTCATCAAGACGTCGGACTGGGTGATCGACATGGGGCCGGAAGGGGGTTCGGGCGGCGGCACCGTGGTCGCCGAGGGCACACCGGAGCAGGTACGGGCCGACGAGGCCAGCCACACCGGCCGCTTCCTGGCTCAGGTGCTCTGATCGACGTCTCACCGGGCTCGCGACGGGTCGAGCCCGGTGAGACCCGCACCGTCGTGCGGGGAGCGCGGCCGGGGCCATGCCAGGACGATCAGCGCGGCACAGCCGAGAAGCAGCAGCCCGGTCGACACGGCAGGCGGGAGCCCGGGAGCCGCCGGGAGACCGAGATCGCCGAGGCGAACGGCGTCCGGGGCGTCCAGCGGAGTGGCGTAGGCCCGACTCATCTCGATTCCCCGCATCGTCTCCTCGAAGCGCGGCGCGGTCCCGGAGTGCGGCGCGGTCTGGAGGTACGCCGGGATCGCGGCGCCGACGACCCCGAGACAGCACAGCATCGGCAGGGCGTCGCCCGGCGGGTTCCGTCGCCGAGACTCGGCTCGCGCGACCCCGAGGGCGGCCGCCGCGAGCAGGACCGTGCCCAGCAGGATCAACGGCCATTCACCCGGCAGGCCGCCGAACGTCGCGCTCGACGGTGACCCGGCGGACAGCAGGCCGGCCGAGCCCAGCAGAACGAGCAGCGCCGAGGCGAGGAGCACGGTCCGCCGCCCGAAGCCGGGTAGCAGGCAGACCACCGCCCCCACGCCCGTCGCCGCGACCAGGAGGATCACCCAGCCGGCCGGAGTGCCGAACCGGAGCGTCGACGCCCAGACCGAGACGAGGGCGATCAGCGGCAGCCAGACCGCCAGGCGTGCGACCAGCCCGCGAAGGCGAACCGACGTCGGAGCGGGCTGCCCGTCGGGCTCCGCGCGTGCGCTCGGCGTGGCCCGCGTCTCTCGCGTCGGGGCGGCCGCACCCGTCGTGTCCCCGCCTGCCGTCGCCTCGGCGGGCGGTTCTGCGCCGGTCGGCTCGTACGATGGTTCGGCGTCCGCTCCGGGGGAGCGCCGGGTGTCGCGCCACGCCCAGGCCGCACAGGCGAGCAGTACGACCGGCACGGTCAACGAGACCAGTGGCGTCCGCGCGGGCAGCCACGCGGAGGCACCGCCGAACCCGATCGCCATCAGGGCGACGACCAGCAGGATCGCCCCCGGCCACGAGGCTCGGTCCAGGATCGGCGACCACGTGGAGCGCAGCGCGGCGCCGAACACCAGGCACGCCCCGAAGGCCGTCGACACCGAGGCGACGACGGTCGACGCGGCGGGTGTCGCCGAGTACAGGTCGACAGCGGGCGCGGCGACCAGCGGCGCGGGCAGGACGGCGAGCGCGCCCACGAGCAGGGCGTCGGCTCCGGAACGGAACCTCATCGAGGTGGCCAGCCCGGCCGTGCCTGCGAACAGCACGATCAGCTGCGCGATGGTCAGACTCCCTCGGGGCAGACCGAGGCCGAAACCCGGCGGCAGTGGCAGTGCGCCCGACAGGGTGGCCGAGGCGACCAGCAGCACACCGGCAGTGGCAGCCCAGGTCAGCAGAGTCACTCGGAGGAGGCTGGAATCTCGGCCGTTGCGGGGCGTGGTTCTCGACACGTGACGGAGGGTAGCGACGAACTCCGACGATCACGCCGGCGCGGCGTCGGCCGTGTCGACCCGGTTCGCGGCCCTGCCTGCGGGGACGGATTCCGACGAGGGCCGGGCGGCGGGGGCTCGGGCGCGCACCGGCTGCGGCGGAAGCCCCACCCGTGGGGAGACCACCGGGCGAGGACCACCGCGGCGAAAGGCGCTTCGGAAAAGGCCCCGCGGCGAAAGCCGCTGCGGGGAGGATCGCTGCGCGGAAGACCGATCGACTGCGAGATTCCTCGCCGTCCGTCTCACGGTGTCGTCGCGCCGAGCACGTCGCCCACCGCCGCCGAACCGGGACGAGGTCGCCGTCGAACGGGCGTGCCGCCGCAGCGGGGACGATCCGGCCTCAGCCGACCCGCCCGGCCTCCAGAGCCGAGCCCCGCCGTGTGCACGCCTCCGCGCCGTGCCGCCGTGCCGGCCGCGGCCGGGGCCCGAGGACGCGGCCGGTTCCGGCAGGCGGGGCCGATGTCAGAAGACGGGCGAGCTCACAAGACGGGCCGGTGTCAGTAGACCGGGCCGGTGTACTTCTCGCCGGGGCCCTGCCCGGGGGCGTCGGGATGTGCGGAGCCCTCGCGGAAGGCACGCTGGAGGGTCTGCAGGCCGTCACGCAGCGGTCCGGCGTGCGGGCCGAGGTATTCGGCGGAGGAGGTCACCAGTCCGGCGAGCGCGGTGATCAGGCGTCGTGCCTCGTCCAGATCGCGATGCGGGCTCGTAGCCGGGTCGGCCTCTGCCAGGCCGAGGCGCTCCGCCGCGGCCGACATCAGCATGACGGCCGCGCGGCTGATCACCTCGACACTGGGCACCTCGGCGAGTTCCCGAACCTCGTCCGCTCCCGCCCCGGCCGTCGAAGCCTGGTCCTGCCCGTCCACTGGTCGCCGCTCGTTCACGGCTGGTACCCTTGCACGAGCGACCAGCCTTCGCGTCAGCGGGGGCGGCAAGTGGAGCCCCGCTCCCACCCGAGTCGCCGCCTCAGGCGGCCGGGTCCGGTCTCGACGCCGACCAGGTCGGCGTCGGTCTGTCGTCGATCGGCGCGTACGACGCCGAACCGAACGGACAGGGTACGACGATCTCGTCGTACGGATCGGTCGGATACGGGCCCCGATCGCCTTCACCGGCGGCGGGGCCTTCGTCATCCGAAGGGTGCTCCGCGTGCCGTGGCGCAAGTCTGAACGTCACGAACCTAGGAGGCCCCATCAGCGCCGAGACGCGCATCAACGACCGTATCCGCGTACCGGAGGTCCGGCTCGTCGGACCCAACGGCGAGCAGGTGGGGATCGTCCGCATCGAGGACGCGCTCCGACTCGCCCAGGAAGCGGATCTGGACCTCGTCGAGGTCGCACCGCAGGCCCGGCCGCCGGTCTGCAAGCTCATGGACTACGGCAAGTTCAAGTACGAGAGCGCGCAGAAGGCTCGCGAGTCCCGCCGTAACCAGCAGCTCACGGTCATCAAGGAACAGAAGCTCCGGCCGAAGATCGACTCGCACGACTACGCGACGAAGCGCGGCCATGTGGTCCGCTTCCTCGAACACGGGAACAAGGTCAAGGTGACCATCATGTTCCGTGGTCGTGAGCAGTCCCGACCGGAACTCGGCTACCGCCTGCTCGAGCGACTGGCCAACGACGTGGCCGAGCTGGGCTTCGTGGAGGCGTCGCCGAAGCAGGACGGCCGAAACATGATCATGGTGCTTGCCCCGCACAAGAAGCAGCCGCCGAGGGGCAGGTCCGGCGACGGCGTCGACGCCGACGAGACGGTCGCCGAAGGCGGCGAGTAGTCGGTCACGTGGCCGTGGGACGGGCCGTCATACACGGCCCTCCCACGCCGTGCGACAGCCTGCCGTCGATCACGGCGGCGAACAGGACGAAGAAGAGACGAAGGACAGGACATGCCGAAGCAGAAGACGCACAGCGGCGCCTCCAAGCGGTTCCGGGTGACCGGCACCGGCAAGATCCGCCGCGAGCGGTGCGGCCACCGGCACTACCTGGAGCGCAAGGAGAGCAGGCTCGCCCGCCGTCTGGAGGGCACCGTCGAGGTGTCCCCCAACGACGCGCCCCGCATCAAGCGGATGCTCGGACGCTGACGCCTGCGGCGCCGACGGCGAACGCGGGGGTCGACTCGACCTCGCGCCGCGGCCGGAGAGCCGTCACCTTTACCCACCATCGGGGCACCAGCACTCCTCGCCCCTAGAGATTGACAGGACGGAACCGTGGCACGCGTCAAGCGAGCTGTGAACGCCCACAAGAAGCGCCGTGCGATCCTCGAGCAGGCCAGCGGCTACCGCGGGCAGCGCTCCCGGCTGTACCGCAAGGCCAAGGAGCAGATGCTCCACTCGCTCACCTACTCCTACCGGGACCGCCGGGCGCGCAAGGGTGACTTCCGCAAGCTGTGGATCACCCGCATCAACGCCGCGGCCCGGATCAACGGAATCAGCTACAGCAGGCTGATCCAGGGTCTGCGGCTCGCCGAGATCGAGGTCGACCGCAAGATCCTCGCGGAGCTGGCGGTGAACGACCCGGAGACGTTCGCGGTCCTCGCCGAGGCCGCCAAGGCGGCGCTGCCCGCGGAGGACCAGGAGAACCTGGCCTGAGTGCGGACCAACGCATCGCACGACCCGGGGCGGTTCCGGCTCCCTTCACGGAGCGGACCCCTCGGGTCGCTGCCGCGCGTCGACTGACGAGCCGCACCGGTCGTGAGCGGGCGGCACGATTCCTCGCCGAGGGTTCCCAAGCCGTGCGTGAGGCGCTCGACTGGGCGGAACGCGACGCCGGTCGCGTCTTCGAGCTGTTCGCCACGCCTGAGGCGGCCGAACGGCATGCCGAGGTGTGGCAGCGGGCCGGCGCCGCGGGAGTTCCCACCAGTCTGATCACGGAGAAGGCCGCCGCGGGGCTCTCCGAGACCGTCACCCCGCAGGGACTCGTCGCGGTCTGCGGTCTCGTCGACGTGCCGTTGACGACCGCGTTGGCGGGCAGCCCACGACTGGTCGCGGTGCTGGTCGAGATCGCCGATCCGGGCAACGCGGGCACGGTGCTGCGGGTGGCCGACGCCGCGGGCGCCGACGCGGTGATCTTCGCGGGGGCGGCCGTCGATCCGCACAACGGCAAATGCGTCCGGACCACCACCGGCAGCCTGTTCCACCTCCCGGTGGCCAGGGAGCGCGACGTCGACGTGGTCGTCGCGGCCTGCCGCGACGCGGGCCTTCGCCTGGTCGCCGCCGACGGCCGAGCCGACCAGGATCTCGACGCGGCGGACCGTGCGGGCGATCTCGTCGCACCGACCGCCTGGCTGTTCGGCAGCGAGGCCCACGGGCTGTCCTCGGAGGTGCGGGCGGGCGCCGACACGGCGTTGGCGGTCCCGCTTCACGGCCGGGCCGAGAGCCTCAATCTCGCCACCGCCGCCGCGGTCTGCCTGTACGCCACGGCCAGGGCGCAGCGAGCCTGAGCCGCGGCGCGACGGCGGTTCGTTCCGCTCGCGGTCGCACCCCCACGACGGCGCGACGCCGAGGGCGCCGGTCGGTCTGTGCAGCGACCAGCCGCGTTCGCTGATCGGCCGCGTCGGTTCGCGATGCCGCTCGGGATGGTCTTCTCGACACTCGGTCGGTGTCGCCGCGCCCGGTTCGACAGGGGGAGCTCGGCAAGGAGAGCAGAGTTCAGAGGCCGGCCCCGTGATCGGCGGCCTGCGGCTCGCGGAACTCCTGCGGAGCCGCTCGCCGGGCTGCGGGTCGGGGCGGGCGTTCCCACGCGGCGGCGCAGGCCGCGATGTCCACCGCGACGGATCGCACGGTCGGCCCCGGTCGGGCACACGCTGGGACGGTCGCGTTTCGAGATCGCCTGCTGCCCGCCGCCGGGACAGGGATGCCGCGGGGCCCGATCGGCGGTCGCGTCGGAGGCGCCGCAGCCGTATGCCTGCCGCCCCTGCCCGGCGTGAACGGCTCCGAGCCGCGGTCCGGGTCACCGCACCGCGTGCCGAGTCGGTCGCGGCTCGCGGGCCTCGGGTGGGGCGTTTTACCAGGTCTCGGACCGATACGAAGCCGACGCCGGGCGCTCCGGGTGTTCGCGTGGTCGCCTGTGGTGACGAGATGGCCTGCCGTCGGGCCCGATGATGTCGAGGTTCGCCCGGCGACGTCGTCCGGCGGCCCGGTGTGCCCGCCTCCGGCCCTTTCCTCCGCCGGACTGCTTCGACGCAGGCGGCAAACAGGGTGCGAACAGGTCGGGCTCGTCGGCTAAAATCTGGCCGCTGCCTGCGGCATCGACGTCGCGGGAGGAGATCAGCCGTCTGGCAACCCTGGGGAGTACCCGCGCTCATGTCCGGAGTCAATGACAGCTACGACCCGAAGGAGGTCGCGGCGCTCGCGCCGGAGACCCTGAACCTCGCGGTCGATGCGGCCCGCGAAGCCTTCGAGAAGGCCGTCGACCTGGACGAGCTCGGCGCCGTGAAGCCCGCCCACCTCGGTGATCGATCGCCGCTGCTGCTGGCGCGAAGGGAGATCGGTGCGCTGCCGCCCGCCGCCCGCTCGGAGGCGGGCAAGCGGGTCAACGAGGCGCGCACCGCGATCGACGCAGCGTTCGAGAGCCGCCGTCAGGCGCTGCTCGTCGAGCGGGACGAGCGGGTGCTGCGGGAGGAGACCGTCGACGTCACTCTGCCCGTCGACCGGCACGCCGCAGGCGCTCGGCACCCGCTGACCGTCCTGTCCGAACGGGTCGCCGACGTCTTCCTGGCGATGGGCTACGAGATCGCCGAAGGCCCGGAGCTGGAAGCCGAGTGGTTCAACTTCGATGCGTTGAACCTCGGCAAGGACCACCCGGCGCGGTCCATGCAGGACACGTTCCACGTCGCGCCCGCCGACTCGGGTCTGGTGCTGCGAACCCAGACCTCGCCGATGCAGATCAGGACGCTGCTGTCCCGCGATCTTCCGGTGTACGCGGTCGGTCCCGGCCGTACCTTCCGCACCGACGAGCTCGACGCGACGCACACCCCGGTGTTCCACCAGACCGAGGGGATCGCGGTGGACAAGGGCCTGACGATGGCCCATCTCAAGGGCACCTTGGACGCCTTCGCGCGTGCGATGTTCGGCGAGGGCGCGCGCACGCGGCTGCGGCCCTCGTTCTTCCCGTTCACCGAGCCCTCCGCCGAGGTCGACGTCTGGTTCGAGGAGCGCAAGGGCGGCGCGGGCTGGGTCGAGTGGGGCGGCTGCGGCATGGTCAACCCCAATGTCCTGCGCGCCTGCGGTGTCGACCCGGAGGTCTACTCCGGGTTCGCGTTCGGCATGGGGCTGGAGCGCACCCTGCAGTTCCGCAACGGGATTCCGGACATGCGTGACATGGTCGAGGGCGACGTCCGCTTCACCCTGCCCTTCGGCGTCCAGGCGTGAGCCGACGCCAGCGTCTCGGCATGGTTCGCCCAGACGGAGCAACCCGGACGACCCGGTCGACAAGAGAGGCCTGAGCTAGTGCGTATCCCGGTTTCCTGGCTGATCCAGCACCTGGTGGAGCCGCCAGAGGACATCACACCGGAGCAGTTGGCTGAGGCGTTCGTGCGGATCGGCCTCGAGGTCGAGTCCGTCGACACCCTCGGCCCGGTCAGCGGCCCCCTGGTCATCGGCAGGGTCGTCGAGATCGAGGAGCTGACCGAGTTCAAGAAGCCGATCCGCTTCTGTCGGGTGGAGGTCGGCAGACTGGGCGACTCCGCGCCGGAGACCGGCGACGGCGAGAACGCCGAGGACGCCGACCGGCCGTTCGAGGGCGACCCGAATCCGGTGGTCCGCGAGGCGACCGGCGAGCCCGACATCCGGGGGATCGTCTGCGGTGCCCGCAACTTCGTCGAGGGCGACCTGGTGGTCGTGGCGCTGCCCGGTGCGGTGCTGCCCGGCGACTTCGTCATCAGCGCGCGCAAGACCTACGGTCGGGTCAGCGACGGGATGATCTGCTCCGCCAAGGAGTTGAACCTCGGCGACGATCACGCGGGCATCCTCGTGCTGCCCTCCGGCACCGCCGCTCCGGGCGCCGACGCCGCCCGGCACCTGGAGCTGGACGACTCGGTCATCGAACTGGCGATCACGCCGGACCGCGGCTACTGCTTCTCGGTGCGCGGGCTGGCCAGGGAGATCGCCTGCGCGCTCGACCTGTCCTTCCGCGATCCCGCCGTGCTCGAGCTGCACGAGTCCGACGGCGACGCCTGGCCGGTGCGGATCGAGGATGAGCAGGCCTGTTCTCGCTTCGTCTTCCGCCGGGTCACCGGCGTCGATCCGACGGCACCCACCCCGTGGTGGATGCGGCGCCGACTGATGCTCTCGGGCATCCGATCGATCTCGCTCGCCGTCGACCTCACCAACTACATCATGTTGGAGGTCGGTCAGCCGCTCCACGCCTACGACGCGGCGAAGGTGCGCGGCACCGTGGTGGTCCGCAAGGCGGTCGCGGGCGAGAAGCTGGCGACCCTCGACGGTCAGACCAGGACCCTGGACCCCGACGACATCGTCATCTGCGACGACACCGGGCCCATCGGTCTGGCGGGCGTCATGGGCGGTGCGCAGACGGAGATCGGCGCGAAGAGCACCGACGTCCTCATCGAGGCCGCCTCCTTCGACTCCGCGAACGTGGGGCGGATGGTGCGCAGGCACAAGCTGCCGAGCGAGGCGGCCAAGCGTTTCGAGCGGGTCGTCGACCCGGCCCTGCCTGCCGTCGCGGCGGAGCGCACCGCGAAGGCGCTGGCGCACTACGCGGAGGGCAGCCTGCACCGCGGCCTGACCGACGTCGGACATCCGCAGGTGCCCGCGCCGGTGACGATGCCGTTGGCGCTGCCCGACGAGGTCGCCGGTGTGCGGTACGAGCGTGGTGTGACGGCGCGGCGACTCCAGCAGATCGGCTGCCGGGTGGAGGTCGGCACCACCTCGGAGGGGACCGCTGTCGTCAAGGCCACCCCGCCGACCTGGCGTGCCGACCTCGTCCAGCCCGCGGATCTCGTCGAGGAGGTCCTGCGGCTCGAGGGCTACCACACGATTCCCTCCGTCCTGCCCTCCGTGCCCGCCGGCCGGGGACTGACGGACGCCCAGCGCCGTAGGCGCGCCGTGTCCAGGGCGATCGCGGCCGCCGGGTACGTCGAGGTGCTGCCGTTCCCGTTCGCCGGCAAGGCCGACTGGGACGCGCTCGACCTGCCCGCCGACGATCCGCGCAGGCGCACCATGCGACTGGCCAATCCGCTGGAGGCCGACCGCGGCGAGATGGTCACGACCCTGCTGCCCGGCCTGCTCGACGCCGTGGTGCGCAATGTGGCACGAGGACATCGGGACGTGGCGCTGTTCCACATCGGACAGGTCGTGCGGCCCGACGAGCAGCTGGCGCCGATGCCGGAGGTGGCTGTCACTCGACGGCCGTCCGACGACGAGATCGCCGCGCTGTTCGCCGCGCTGCCCGCGCAGCCGGTGCATGTGGCGGCGGTGCTCGCGGGCAGGCGTGAACTGTCCGGCTGGTGGGGGCCGGGCCGGGCCGCGGACTGGTCGGACGTGGTGTCGCTCGCCCTGCTCGTCGCGGAGACCGCCGGGGTGGAGATGCAGGTCGCCGCGGGTGATCTCGCGCCGTGGCATCCCGGGCGCTGCGCCGTGTTCACCGTGGACGGCCAGGTGATCGGGCACGCAGGGGAGCTGCATCCCAAGGTCGTCGAGGCGCTGGGACTGCCCAAGCGGGCGTGCGCGCTGGAGTTGAACCTCGACGCGCTGCCGCTGACCGACCCCAGGCCGTCGCCGAAGATCTCGGCGTACCCCCCGGTGCTGTTGGACCTGGCCCTGGTGGTGGACGCCGAGGTGCCCGCGGCCGAGGTGACCGAGGCGGTGCGGGCAGGCGCCGGTGACCTGATCGAGGACGTCCGGCTCTTCGACGTCTACGCCGGAGAGCAGGTCGGCGAGGGCAGGCGGTCGCTGACCTTCTCGCTGCGGTTCCGCGCCGTCGACCGCACGCTGACGGTCGAGGAGGCCACCGCGGGTCGCGACGCCGCCGTGGCCGCGGCGGCGGAGCGAGTCGGCGCCGAGCTCCGGTCCTGAGCGGGTCACCGCCGGGCAGGCGAGACGGTCTGCCCGGCGGTCTCCTCCGCGGCGGCGCGGCGGACGGTCCGTGACGCGGCGCTAGACGTTCAACGAGTCGAACGTCAGGGGCGCCACTCCCAGTCCGACGAGCAGGCTGACGCCGACGGCCGCCGGCCCACCCCGGAGCGCGGCGCCGCGGGACTCGACCCGATGCCGATGAAGGCCAGGATCAGGAACCAGGCACGCAGGTCGTTGACGAGGCCGATCACGTAGCCTGCCGCCGTGGACTGGTGGCAGGGGGCGATGATCGAGCGCGGATGAAGCCGAGCACGAATTTCGGGAGTCGCTGCCATGACGCGGCGACGCCCGGCCGGGGCGCCTCGGCATTCCGTCCGAACTTGACGGTGAAGTAGGCGTCGACGCCACCGTGACCACGCGCATCAGGCGTTCTGTCGGGGTTCGCTCATCGCGGCACCAGCCCGACCGGGATGACGTCGCGAAGCGTCGGCGCCGGAAGAAGCAGGCCGAGACGGTCGCGGCCCGGTCCTCGTGATCTACCGTGAATCCTCGGGGAGTCGGCCGGCGGGCATGCGCCTCCGGCGCGTCGTCCGCACCATTCATGTCATTCCTCCGCCGAACAGCGTGGAGTGCGGGGTGCGGCTGCTGTCGAATCCGGCGACTGCACAGAACGGTGCCGCGTCGACCAGGTCGTGGGATTCATGCCGATGCGAACGGCTGAGATTCAGAATGGCGTCGACGGGCGTCCGGATGCTCCGACGACGGACGACGGGGCCCGGAGATTCGCGGCGATCTCGTCGAATCGAAGTGGCGGTCGGCGAGTTCGTGAGCGCGGCGGTCATCGTGGGTCCTCCGGGATGGATCATGGTTCTTCTCGGGGAATCTCCGGAGGCGGGTCCGATGCGGAGCTGCTGAACTAGTCGTATGAGGACGTTGACCCGGAGAGTTCCGCCGTCGAGCATCGACGGTGTCGCACGCGACGACGAGGAGCAGATCGGTGCTCTGCTGGCCGAGGCCGCCGATGCCTGGACACGCGGCGATGCGGCGGGTTTCGTGGCCGTCTTCGCCCCGGACAGCGATTTCGTCGGCAACGACGGTGTGCTGCGGCGGGGAAGACTGGCGAATCAACGGTGGCATTCGAGACTGTTGTCCGGCGTGTTCCGGGGCAGCAGGCTCGTCCTCGAATGCGAATCCCTTCGGTTCCTGAACACCGAGGTGGCGCTTGCCCACACGCTGTCGTCCATCGTCTTTCCCTGGCGGAGCGAGCCCAGCCCTCGGACGTCGTCTCGCGGCACCTGGGTGCTGATCCGACAGGACGGCCGATGGCTGGTGAGCGCCGTGCAGCACTCCCGGCTGCGTCCGACGGGCGGCTCGGGCGTCGCCCGCCTGTCGTCCACGGTGGTGAGCCTGCGTGGGAGGCTGACGCGACGTCCTGGGCGCCGTTCGCGTTCGGGCCGAGCGGTCTGAGCCGCGGCCTCGCGGCCGGTCAGCCCGAGAATCGTCACCGTCGCCGTCACGCGGCACTCGAGCAGACGAGGCGCCGTCCCACGAGCCGCCGCGGGTGACACGGCGGCGCCTGCCACGCTGCCGCCCGGTGGACGAGGCTCGTCGGCACCGTCCCGAGCACCCTCGCACCGCGATCCGGCGCCGTCGGCCATGGCACACCGGGCCGACGACCGTCCCGGAACGTCGGCGATCAAGCGAGCGAATCCAGGACGGCGGCGACCTCCGCCGCCCGATGCCAGAACGCCGCGTGGGTCGTGTGCAGCGTGTGGACGTCGAACCGGTTGTCCGGGGTCAGGGCGTCGGCCTCCGCGATCATCCGGTCCTGCATGGCCACGGGGATCGACCGGTCCTCGGTGAGTCGTAGGTAGCTGCGGGGTATCCGGCCCCACGTCTCGGCACGCACCCGGGAGTCGGCCGTCGCGATCGCCCTCGTCTCGTCTGAGTCCATCGTGTCGAGCATCGCGCGGAACTCGTCGTCGGTGGCATCGGCGGCCAGCGCGGCCTTCAGCGCCGCGAACGTCATCTCGTCGACGCCGCGCCAGTCGACCCGGAACGCACCGAGTTCGGCGGCGTCGCCGACCACCGGCAGGGGCGTCGCCTCCAGCAGGCTGTCGGCCTGCTCGGGCAGCAGACCGCACTCGGCCATGCTCGACGTGCTGACCGGGCACCACGCCGAGAGGTACACGACGCGGTCGATGATCTCGGGTGCGTCGTTGCCCACCCCGCCGATGATCGCGCCGCCCATGCTGAAGCCGAGCAGGATCACCGGTCCGTACTCGCGTACGCGGCGGACGTTGGTGATGACGTGCTCCACGGTCTGCTGAAAGGTCACGCCTGCCATCGGGGAGGGCTCGACCGCCAGCGCCGCCGCGTCCCGACGGCCGTGGAGGTAGGCGACGGGTCTGCCGGTGCCGTGCCCCGGCATGTCGAGGGCGAGTGAACGCCTGCCGCGCAGGGCGAGTTCACGCTGCAACGGAACGAACCCCGCCGCGCTGCCGCAGGTTCCGGAGACCAGGACGAAGGTCGGCTCCGGTCTCCCGGCCTGTGGTGCGGTGGTCATCTGCGAGTCCTGTCCTGGAGCTTCGTCGTCCCGATCCGGCGGTCGAGCGGACGGGTCGTGCCGGCCGTGTCGTCTCCCCGTGCGGAGGTCCGGCTCGCGAGCGGCCGGGCGGACCCTCTGTTCCGCCGGACCTGTCCGTTCCGTCGGACTCGGTGCCCGGCGATCCCGACGCCGACCGCGGATCGCCGCACTGTCGTGACGTGGCGATCGTGCCCGATCCCGTCGATCGTCGTCGGCGCGGCACCCCGGAGAGGACGCGGCGGGTCGCGTGACACGGCGTGCACGACATGGCTCGCCGCCGCCGAGGATCGCCCCGTCACCCGGTCTCCTCCCGGATCGCCTCGTTCGCCGTCGCCCTGGTGGGCTGCGTCCCGGTGGAGTGTGCCCCGGTGGCGTGCGCCGCAGGATGGTGAACAGTCGGAGTCGACGGCTATACAGGGGCCGACAGCAGGCCGGACTCCCGGACAGGGGCAGTCCGCAGGGCGAGGCAGAGGATGCGATCGATGACCAGCGTGCTCGGACGGCTCGACGGGAAGGGCGATTCCGGCGCCTGCCTCATGCGCGAGATCGATCCGTTTCGGGGGGAGCTGCTGGCGTACTGCTACCGAATGCTCGGCTCGATGCACGACGCCGAGGACGTCCTGCAGGAGACGATGCTGCGGGCCTGGCGGGGGCGGTCGGCCTTCGAGGGCCGGTCGAGCCTGCGGACCTGGTTCTATCGCATCGCGACACGGGCGTGTCTGACCGCGCTGGAACGCCGTGACAGGCGGCCGCTGCCCGTCGGGCTCGGCGGTGCGAGCGCAGATCCCGGCGGCCCGCTGGACGCTCGCCCGGAGGTGCCGTGGCTGGAGCCGATGCCCGATGCCGCGATCGCCCACGGCAGCGATCCGGCCGAGATCATCGGCGGTCGAGCGGGCATCCGGCTCGCCTTCATCGCCGTGCTTCAACACCTGACTCCTCGGCATCGTGCCGTGCTGATCCTGCGTGACGTGCTGTGCTGGCAGGCCGCGGAGGTCGCGGAGCTGCTCGACATGACGACGATCGCGGTGAACAGCGCGTTGCGGCGAGCCCGGGATCGGCTGGACGGACTGTCGATCGCTGAGCAGGATCTCGCCGAGCCCTCGGCCGCCGAGCAGCGCGCGGTCCTCACGCAGTACGTGGCGGCCTTCGAGGCCAAGGACGTCCACGCGGTCGTGCGGCTGCTCGCGCCCGATGCCGTCTGGGAGATGCCGCCGTTCGCCGCCTGGTATCGCGGCAGGCGAGACGTCGGCAGGCATCTGCTCGCGCGGTGCCCCGGCGGGCCCGGTGACTTCCGACTCCGTCAGACCCGGGCCAACGGGGCGCCATGTCTGGCGTTCTACCTGTTCGACGGGGCGACGGGTGATCATCGGCCGTTCGCCCTGCAGACGCTGACGCTCGGGAGCGCCGGGATCGCCCACGCGGTGATGTTCTTCGATCTGCGACTGTTCCGCGTCTTCGATCTCCCCCCGAGTCTGCCCGTGATCGCCGGGAGCGGGTCGGGCGCCGTCGTCCCGCCTGCGATGGACGGCCGGTGAGGTGCGGCCGCGCGTGGTCGGGACGGCGGCGGTCGCGCTCGGCGCCGCGGCGCGCGCCGTCCTGGGCCCGCCGCTCCTCGACGGCGAGTCCGCGGGTGTGGTCCGCGCCACCGGTCGCGTGAGGAACGGCGGGAGCCGCCGCGTGTCACCCGAAAAGTCGGTTGATTGACTTTGCACGACTGTGCATAATCATGCGCATGACAGTTCGAGTGGCGGTCGCCGGAGCCAGCGGATACGCGGGCGGGGAGCTGCTGCGGCTGCTTCTCACCCACCCGGAGGTCGAGATCGGCGCGCTCAGCGCGGGCGGCAGCGCGGGCACCCGGCTGGGTGCGCACCAGCCGCACCTCGGCCCGCTCGCGGAGCGAGTGCTCGTCGAGACCACCCCGGAGGCGCTGGCGGGCCATGACGTCGTGTTCCTCGCGCTGCCCCACGGCCATTCGGCCGCCCTCGCCGATCGACTCGACCCGGCGACGCTCGTCATCGACTGCGGCGCCGACTTCCGGCTCGCGGACTCGGCCGACTGGGAGCGGTGGTACGGCGGACCGCACGCGGGGCGGTGGCCCTACGGGCTGCCGGAGCTGCCGGGTGCCAGGGCGGCGCTCGTCGATGCCCGCCGGATCGCGGTGCCGGGCTGCTTTCCCACCACCACGCTGCTCGCGACCACTCCCGCGTTCGCCGCGGGCATCGTCGAGCCGGAACTCGTCGTGGTCGGCGTCACCGGCACCTCCGGCGCGGGACGCGCGCTCAAGCCGCATCTGATCGCGTCCGAGGTGCTGGGGTCCGCATCGGCGTACGGCGTCGGCGGTGTCCACCGGCACACCCCGGAGCTCACCGCGAACCTGAGCGCGGCGGCGGGCCGACCGGTGCGGGTGTCCTTCACTCCCGTGCTGGCACCGATGTCCCGCGGCATCCTCGCCACCTGCTCCGCTCCGATCGTCGACGGCCTGGAGGAACCGGCGGTGCGTGAGGTCTACGAGAAGGCCTACGCCGACGAGCCGTTCGTTCGGCTGCTGCCGACGGGAGCCTGGCCGACGACCGCCGCGACCATCGGCTCCAACGCCGTCCACCTTCAGCTTGCCGTCGATCAGGACGCGGGTCGTCTCGTCGTGGTCGCCGCGCTGGACAACCTCACCAAGGGCACGGCGGGCGGCGCCGTACAGAGCATGAACCTCGCACTCGGCCTGCCGGAAGCCACCGGCCTGAGCACCGTGGGAGTCGCACCATGAGCACCACATTCTCCGCCGAACTGGGCGACCTGCCCCTCGACCGCGGCCTCGGCGTCACAGCCTCGGCGGGTTTCCGCGCCGCAGGCGTCGCCGCGGGCATCAAGACCGGCGGCGCCAAGGACCTCGCGCTGCTGGTCAACGACGGCCCCGCCGATGTGGCGGCGGGCGTGTTCACCACCAACAAGGTCGTGGCCGCCCCGGTGCGCTGGTCACAGCAGGTCCTGAGTCACCATCGACTGCGTGCCGTGGTGCTGAACTCCGGCTGCGCCAATGCCTGTACCGGCCCGGAGGGCTTCCAGGACACCCACGCCACGGCGGAACGGGTGGCCGAGCTGCTGGAGATCGGCGCCGTCGACGTGGCGGTCTGCTCCACCGGGCTCATCGGCGAACGGCTGCCGATGGACGCGGTGCACGGCGGGGTGCGCACCGCGGTCGACGCGCTCTCCGGCGAGGCCCGGTCCGGGCTGGACGCGGCCACGGCGGTGATGACCACCGACACGGTCTCCAAGCAGGTCGCCTACCGGCATCCGGCGGGCTGGAGCATCGGCGGCCTGGCCAAGGGCGCGGGCATGTGCGCGCCGAACATGGCGACGATGCTCTCCCTCATCACGACCGACGCGGTGGTCGACGCCAAGCTGCTCGACTTCGCGCTGCGCGCCGCCGTCGAACGCACCTTCCACCGTCTCGACGTCGACGGCTCGACCTCCACCAACGACACCGTCCTGCTCTGCTCCTCCGGCGCCTCCCGGATCAGCCCGCCGCCGGGTGTCTTCACCGGTGCGCTCACGGAGGTGTGCGCCGACCTCGTGGAACAGTTGCAGCTCGATGCCGAGGGCGCGACGAAGCGAGTGCGGATCGAGGTCAGCGGCGCGGCAGGGGAGGGCGACGCGACGAGGGTCGCCCGCACCGTCGCCGAGGACCACCTCGTCGGCACCGCCCTGTTCGGCTCCGATCCGAACTGGGGACGGATCGCCATGGCGGTCGGTCGGTCGGGAGCGGACGTCGATCCTGATCTGCTCGACATCAGCATCAACGGCGTCCTGCTCTGCAAGAACGGCGCCAAGGCCGCCGAACGTGACACGGCCGACCTGTCCGGTACGGACATCGAGGTGCGCATCGACCTCAACCTGGGCGAGAACAGCACCACGGTGCTCACCACCGATCTCTCCCATGCCTACGTCGAAGAGAACAGCGCGTACTCGTCATGAGCGGGACAGACGATCCGGCAGTGGAGCGGGACAGGCTTGCCGACGCGGGTGCCAAGGCCGCCGTGCTGGTCGAGGCACTGCCGTGGCTACAGCGGTTCAACGGCGCCACGGTCGTGGTGAAGTACGGCGGCAACGCCATGGTCGACGAGAACCTCAAACGGATCTTCGCGCAGGACATGGTGTTCCTGCGGCTGGCGGGCCTGCACCCCGTGGTCGTGCACGGCGGCGGACCGCAGATCAGCACGATGCTCGATCGACTCGGCATCGCAGGAGAGTTCCGAGGCGGCCTGCGTGTCACGACGCCGGAGACGATGGACGTCGTCCGCATGGTGCTGTTCGGCCAGGTCGGCCGCGAGCTGGTCGGGCTGATGAACGCCCACGGGCCGTACGCGGTCGGCATCTCCGGCGAGGACGCACAGCTCTTCACCGCTCGGCGTCGGGGTGCGGTCGTGGACGGCGTGTCGGTCGACATCGGCCTCGTCGGCGACGTGGCGACGGTGAATCCCGACGCGGTGCTGGACATCATCCGTGCGGGGCGGATCCCGGTCGTCTCCACGGTCGCCCCGGACGTCGACGGCGTGGTGCACAACGTCAACGCCGACACCGCCGCCGCCGCACTCGCGGTGGCACTGGACGCCGCGAAACTGGTGGTGCTCACCGATGTCGAGGGCCTCTACGCCGACTGGCCCGACCGTTCCTCACTGATCGATCGGCTGACCGCGGCCGAGCTCGAACGGCTGCTTCCGGAGCTGGACAGCGGGATGCGGCCCAAGATGGAGGCGTGCCTGCGGGCGGTGCGGGGCGGCGTGCCCCGCGCCCACGTCATCGACGGACGCCTTGCCCACTCCGTCCTGCTGGAGGTCTTCACCAGCCAGGGCGTCGGAACGATGGTGATCCCAGAGGAGGGTGACCGGTGACCACTCGGCAGTCCGGTAACGAGGCGGGGGCGCGGCGCTGGAGCGCCGCCCTGATGAACAACTACGGCACCCCTGCCGTCACCTTGGAGCGCGGAGCGGGCAGCCATGTCTGGGACGCCGACGGCAGGCGCTATCTGGATCTCTTCGGTGGCATCGCGGTCAACGTCCTCGGCCACGCTCATCCGGCGATCGTCGACGCGGTCACCCGCCAGGTCGGCACCCTGGGGCACACCTCCAACTTCTTCGCCACCGGCCCGGCCGTCGAACTGGCTGAGACGCTCCTGCGGCTCACCGGCTTCGGCGACCAGGGTCGAGTCCTGTTGTGCAACTCGGGCACCGAGGCCGTCGAGGCGGCCTTCAAGATCGCTCGCCGCACCGGCCGTCCGAACATCATCGCCACGCGGAACTCGTTCCACGGCCGGACGATGGGCGCCCTCGCCCTCACCGGTCAGGCGTCGAAGCGCACCCCGTTCGAGCCGTTGCCCGCAGGCGTGAGCCATGTTCCGTTCGGCGATGTCGAGGCGATCCGTGCGGCGGTGGACGACCAGACCGCCGCGGTCGTCCTCGAACCCGTTCAGGGTGAGGCGGGAGTGGTGCTGCCGCCGGAGGGCTACCTGCGAGCGGTACGCGAGATCACCGCCGAGCACGGCGCACTGCTGGTGATCGACGAGGTGCAGACGGGTGTCGGCCGTACCGGCTCCTGGTTCGCCTTCCAGCGTGAAGGGATCACGCCCGACGTCCTCACCATCGCCAAGCAGCTCGGTGGGGGCCTGCCGATCGGGGCGTGCATCGCTGTCGGCCCGTCGGCACAACTACTGACTCCCGGGCTGCACGGCACGACGTTCGGTGGCAATCCGGTGTGCTGCGCCGCGGCGCTCGCCGTGCTGCGGACCGTCGCCGAGGAGGGCTTGCTGGACAACGTGGACCGCGTCGGCAAGGTGCTGACCGCCGGAATCGAGAGTCTGGAGCACCCGTTGCTGGCCGGCGTTCGGGGCAGCGGTCTGCTGATCGGCGTCCTGCTGAACCGGCCGGTGGCGCCGCAGGTGGCCGAGGCGGCGCGTGCGGCGGGATATCTGGTCAATCCGACCCAGCCGGACGTCCTCCGGCTCGCCCCGCCCTTGATCCTGACCAGCGACGAGGCAGAGGGCTTCGTCCGTGACCTTCCCGCAGTGCTCGACGCAGCGACACCGGCGGACGAGAAGGAGAGTGGTGACTGATGCCGCGGCATTTCCTGCGGGACGACGACTTGAGCCCTGCTGAGCAGGCCGAGGTCCTCGATCTCGCCGACGAACTGAAGAAGCAGCCACTCGGCAGGCAGACGTTGGCCGGACCGCAGTCGGTGGCCGTGCTCTTCGAGAAGAACTCCACCCGCACCAGGCTGTCCTTCGAAGCAGGCATCGCCCAGCTCGGCGGACACCCCATCACGGTGGACGGCCGAAGCATGCAGCTGGGTCGGGAGGAGACGATCGAGGACACGTCCCGCGTCCTCTCGCGTTATGTCGCCGCCGTCGTCTGGCGGACGTTCGCACAGGCGAGGATCGAGGCCATGGCCTCGGTGTCCGCCGTGCCGGTGATCAACGCGCTCACCGACGACTTCCACCCCTGCCAGGTGCTTGCCGACCTGCAGACCATTCGGGAGCGGCACGGTGCACTGGCCGGGCTCACCATGACCTTCCTCGGTGACGGCGCCAACAACATGGCCCATTCGCTGATGCTCGGCGGCGCCACGGCGGGCATGCACGTGCGGATCGCGGCGCCGAAGGGATTCGACCCGAAAGCCTCGGTACTCACCGACGCCCGGTGTCGCGCCGAGCAGACCGGTGGTTCGGTCACCGTGTTCCACGAACCGGCTGCGGCAGCCGAGGGCTCGAACGTCCTGGTCACGGACACCTGGAGCTCCATGGGCCAGGAGAACGACGGGAAGGACCGCGTCGGTCCGTTCCGGCCGTATCAGATCGACGGGGCACTGCTGTCCAAGGCCGATCCGGGTGCGATCGTCCTGCACTGCCTGCCCGCGCATCGCGGTTGGGAGATCACCGACGAGGTGATCGACGGCCCGGCCAGCGTGGTGTGGGACGAGGCGGAGAACCGTCTGCACGCGCAGAAGGCGCTGCTGTGCTGGCTGTTGGCCGAGGAGAGACGGCGATGACCGAACCACGCGGGAGCACCGCCCCGACGCGCGTCGCCCGACAGGCACGGATCGTCGCGCTCGTCACCCAGCGGGCGGTACGCAGTCAGGCGGAGCTGGCGCGGCTGCTCGCCACCGAGGGCATCGAGGTCACGCAGGCGACGCTGTCCCGAGATCTCGACGAGCTGGGCGCCGTGAAGCTGCGTGGCGCCGACGGCGGCGCGGCCGTCTACCTCATTCCCGAGGACGGCAGTCCGGTGCGCGGCCTGGAAGGCGGCACGTCCCGGCTGGGCAGGCTGTTGAACGAGTTGCTCGTCTCCGTCGACTCCTCCCAGAATCTGGCCGTGCTGCGAACTCCGCCGGGAGCGGCGCAGTTCCTGGCCAGCGCGCTGGATCGGGCCGCGCTACACGATGTGGTCGGCACCATCGCGGGCGACGACACTCTGCTGGTGGTCGCTCGGGAGCCGCTGCGCGGTGCCGAGCTGGCGGAGCGGCTCGCCGAGCTGGCGAAGCGAGCGGACAGCGGCGTCCCGGGCCCCTCACAGGTGGAGCGCGGCCTGGCGGAGGAGCTCAGGCGGCACCACGGTGATCAGGAGCGGCACTGAGGTGATCGAGGGCGTCAGCGGTATGCCGGTCGCGAACCTCTGACCGGCGTCTCCTCCGCGGGCCGCAGGCCGCCGAAGGCGGTGGCCGATCGGCTGGCTCGGGTGAGCGGGCGGCACCCGGCCACCGCGGCCGGGTGCCGCCGCCGTGGTTCGACTGTCGCGTCGTCCGGAAGCGCTCATCCGGCGAGACCGGTCGTCACGAGCGGCGGATCGTCGCTGCGGCGGGTCTCCCTCGCGGCAACCGACACCCGGCACCGAAGGGCGGCCGGTCACCCGAGATCTCGGCGGGACGCCTCACCGGCCCGCCCGGTGCCCGCCGACCACGGGCCGCGTCGATCACGGTGTCCGGCCGACTACGGTGGCGGGCCAGACACGGTGGCAGACCGGCTACGGTGGCGGGCCGAACACGACGCAGGCCGAATCGGTGTCGAGGCGAGCGACGGTGCTCGTCGCCATCCGGTGTGACGCCGTGTTCGTCCGTGAAGTCGATCATCGTGTTGAATTGATCATCACGGCCCGCACGATGCGCTCAGGTACCCCGTAGCCGCCGGGCCGAGCCGACGGCTGTCGGCTGCCGCCCATACCGTGGCGTCGACGGCCGACGAGGGGAGCGGATCCCCGACAGACGAGCCGACAGGGCTCGGGCCACACACCAGTGCCGGAGATTCCCGGTCGGGCCACCTGCTCGACCGGGACGGTCCCGCGACTGTGATAGTTCGACGACAGCGTGGTCCCCTGCGACCGCACGGCGTGAGAAGACGAGGAATGCACTGTGAGTGACTCCAGCGGCTCGACAACTCGCCTCTGGGGCGGCCGATTCAGCTCCGGCCCGGCGGCGGCGATGGCGGCACTGAGCGACTCCACCCATTTCGACTGGGTGCTCGCGCCCTACGACCTGGCGGGCTCCCGGGCGCACGCACGGGTGCTGCACCGAGCGGGCCTGCTCAGCACGGACGAGCTGACGCGCATGCACGAGGGCCTGGATCGACTGGCCGCCGACGTCGCCAACGGCGACTTCACCCCGACCAGGGCCGACGAAGACGTGCACACCGCTCTGGAGCGCGGCCTGGTGGAACGGGTGGGGCCGGAGCTCGGGGGCAGGCTCCGGGCGGGGCGGTCTCGCAACGACCAGGTGGCGACGCTGTTCCGCATGTGGCTGCGGGACGGCGCACGCCGCGTGGCCACGGGCGCGCTCGACGTCGTGGCGGCGCTGCTCGATCAGGCCGCGGCCCATCCGGGGGCCGTGATGCCGGGGCGGACCCACCTCCAGCATGCCCAGCCCGTGCTGCTGGCCCATCATCTGCTCGCCCACGGACAGGCGTTGGTTCGTGACGTCGCCCGGCTGCGGGACTGGGATCTGCGTACCGCGGTGTCCCCGTACGGCTCCGGTGCGCTCGCGGGCTCCTCGCTCGGCCTCGATCCGGCCGCGGTCGCCGAGGAGCTGGGCTTCGACGCCCCGGTGGAGAACTCCATCGACGGCACCGCGTCACGGGATTTCGCCGCGGAGGCGGCCTTCGTGCTCGCGATGCTCGGCGTCGACCTCTCCCGTATCGCGGAGGAGGTCATCGTCTGGACGACGGCGGAGTTCGGCTACGCGGTCCTGGACGACGCGTGGTCCACCGGAAGCTCGATCATGCCGCAGAAGAAGAACCCCGATGTGGCGGAGCTGGCCAGGGGGAAGTCCGGCAGGCTCATCGGCAACCTGACCGGGCTGCTCGCCACGCTCAAGGCGCAGCCGTTGGCGTACAACCGGGACCTCCAGGAGGACAAGGAGCCGCTCTTCGACTCCGTCGCCCAGCTGGAGCTGCTGCTGCCCTCGGTGGCCGGAATGCTGGGCACCCTGCGCTTCGACGTGGCGCGGATGGCCGAGCTGGCCCCCGCCGGATTCACTCTCGCCACCGATGTCGCCGAGTGGCTGGTGCGGGCAGGCGTGCCGTTCCGGGTCGCCCACGAGGCCGCGGGCGCGTGTGTCCGGGCTGCTGAGGCACGGGGGGTAGGCCTGGCCGATCTCACCGACGCGGAGCTCGGCGAGATCTCGCCCGCGCTGACGCCGAAGGTGCGCGAGGTGCTGGATGTGGCGGGTTCGATCGCCTCGCGGGACGCGCACGGCGGAACGGCGCCGCGGCGCGTGGCCGAGCAGTTCTCCCGACTCACCGCCGTGGTGGCCGACCATCGGGCCTGGGCGGCGATACCGGTGATCCCGTGACCGTCGGCCCTGAGACGTCCGGTGCCCTGGTGACCAGGGACGAGATGGCGATCGATCCGGTGGTGGCCGCGCGGCGACTGCTGGGCTGCGTGGTCGAGTCGCGGTTGTCCGTGGCGGATGGCGACGCGGAGCCGGTCGCCGTGCGACTGGTGGAGGTCGAGGCCTACCGGGGCGCCGACGACCCGGCGTCCCACTGCTATCGGGGGCGGACCGCACGGAACGAGGTCATGTTCGGCCCGGCCGGGCACCTCTACGTCTACTTCGTCTACGGCATGCATTTCTGCGCCAACGTCGTCTGCCTCACGGACGGGGTCGCGGGTGCCGTGCTGCTTCGTGGTGCGGAGGTGATCAGCGGCGTCGAGACGGCTCGTGCGCGTCGCGCCACCGCCCGCAGCGACGCCGAACTGGCGAGGGGACCGGCCAGGCTGACGTCCACGCTGGGCCTGCACCGGGCCCATGACGGCATCGACCTGACGGACCCGGACTCACCCGTGCGGCTGCGATGGGGGACCGCGGTCCCCGCCGCCTCGGTACGCAACGGGCCTCGCGTCGGCGTCGCCTCGGCGATCGGGACACCGTGGCGTTTCTGGGTGGACGGGTCGAGCGCGGTGAGCAGCTACCGGCGGGGAGGTCGGCGACGGACCCCGGCCCTCGAGCGGCAAGGGTGAGCCTGGCCCGCCCGTCCTGATGAGGCAGAATGCGGACGTGAGCGAGCACATCATCGACGAGTTGTCCTGGCGCGGTCTGATCGCGCAGTCCACCGACTCGGCCGCTCTGCGGCGGGCCCTCGACGACGGGCCCGTCACGCTCTATTCAGGTTTCGACCCGACCGGGCCGAGCCTGCACGCAGGGCATCTGGTCCCGCTCCTCACGCTGCGCCGTTTCCAGCTCGCCGGGCATCGGCCGATCCTGCTGGCGGGTGGAGCCACCGGCATGATCGGCGACCCACGCGACGTGGGGGAGCGAACGCTGAACAGCGTGGACACGGTCTCGGACTGGGTGGTGCGCCTCCGAGGCCAGCTGGAGCGTTTCGTCGATTTCGACGATGCGACCACGGGGGCGTTGACCGAGAACAATCTGCACTGGACCGGCGAGATGACGGTCCTGGAGTTCCTGCGTGACGTCGGGAAGCACTTCCCGGTCAACACCCTGCTGTCCAGGGAGACGGTGAAGCGGCGGCTGGAGACGGACGGCATCTCCTACACCGAGTTCAGCTACCTGCTGCTCCAGTCCAACGACTTCCTCGAACTGTTCCGTCGGTACGGATGCACCTTGCAGATCGGCGGCTCGGATCAGTGGGGCAACATCGTCGGGGGCGTCGATCTGATCCGCCGGGTCACGGCTCAGGCCGCGCACGCCATGACGGTGCCTCTGGTCACCGACGCCGAGGGGCGCAAGTTCGGCAAGTCCACCGGGGGCGGCAGCGTCTGGCTCGACCCGACGATGACGTCGCCGTACGCCTGGTTCCAGTACTTCCTGAACACGGCCGACTCCGAGGTCGGTCGCTACCTCCGTCTGTTCACCTTCCTATCGAGGGAGGAGATCGAGGAGCTGGAGCAGGCGACCGCCGAGAAACCGGCTCTGCGACTGGCCCAGCGGCGGCTCGCCGACGAGATGACGACCCTGGTGCACGGCGCCGAGGAGACCCGGCGGGTCACGGCGGCCAGTTCGGCGCTGTTCGGCAGGGGAGAGCTGCGGGAGCTGGACGAGGCCACGCTGTCGTCGGCGATGGCCGAGGTTCCCGGCACGGAACTCGCCCTGACCGAGGAGGTGACGATCGTCGAGCTCCTGGTGGCCTCAGGGGTGGCGGCCAGCCGTGGCGCCGCCAGGCGCACGGTCGCCGAGGGCGGGGCTTACGTGAACAACGGCAGGATCACCGACGAGCAGTGGCGTCCTACCAGCGAGGATGTGCTTCCGGGCGGCTGGCTGGTGATTCGCCGTGGCAAGCGTCACATGGCGGGGATTCGAGTGTCGTCCTGAGTGGACCGGTCCGGCGGGAGTCTCCTGACCTGTGTGTTCCCGCCGGATCACGTCCGTGCCCCCGGATTTGACTTCGTGGTCGCCGGGGCGTAACTTTCATCAGGTCAGCGCGACGGTGACACGGAGGCCGCAGGCCCTCGGGAGATGTCGCGCGACCGGGCCGCGAACCAAGCTCCCGCCGCATGGTGGTAGAGTGGGTGGCCTCCGGAAAGCCAGTCGGGTACGATCTCAGCCCTCGGGTGAGTCTTCGTTCCTGCTGTGTTCAACGGGAAAAGCTTTGACAATAGACGGGTAGTATCGCGGTGCCGCTCGCTGGCAGGGTTCTCGGACCCCGGTGCGACGGCCTCGCATGGTGCTGCTAGGTTTCACCAGCACAACGCCGAGCACGGTGTCAGACTTTCGAGTCAGACAACGAGAGATTCGTCGAGGCATGGGTTCTGTCCCATCGTCGAGAGGTTTCTCGAGCCGGTATGGGATATTGAAATATGAATACGGTTCGGTTGGTGGTCGGTGCCTTGAGGGTGTTGGTCGTCGGTTGCTGAATCGGGTGTCCGCTTCGGTGGTTCTCCCGATTTGACAGACTGAAAATCGACTTGCTAAGGTTTCACCACAACGAGCCGAGAGAAACACTGAGTGGGATTGCCCGGCAGGGTGGTCTCGGGTGTG